>CAXIBD010000116.1:0-7380 GCA_964022135.1 uncultured Sphingomonadales bacterium
CGCGATATTGAACAGCAGGAAATAGAGCATGATATCGATGCTCTTGGTTCCGCGCTCGATGATCTTGGTGACTTCGCCGGTGCGACGGCCGAGATGAAAGCGCAGCGACAGGCTGTGGAGATGGGTGAAGACATTGGTTGCCAGACGGCGGGCTGCCTGCTGGCCGACTTTCTCGAACACGATATTCCGGAGATTGTCGAACAACACCTGCCCGAACCGCGCCAGTCCATAAGCAGCAACAAGCGCGAGCAACACGGTCAGTTCGGTACCAAGTTCATCATCGGACATACCGTCGATAACCGCCTTGTACAGGAACGGCATCGTCAGGATTGCCGCCTTGGCACAAAGCACCAGAAATCCCGCGACAATGATTCTCATCCGTCTGAGCGTAGGAATCATCGGCGGGTCGATCTGACCCTGGGTGGCATAATCAGGTGGCATGGGCCGGATGTAGGGCGGGCAGTGCCGAAAGTCTATCCGGCTATAACGCCAAAGGCGCGGGCCTTCAGAAGCTGCCGCTGACGGTCAGCCGATAAATCAGACCAAACTCGCGGCTGCGATCCTCGACAAAGCCGATCGGTCCGTCGCGCCGGTTTTCATAGACCGTTCGGGTAAATTGTTCGCTGCGCCCGAAAAGATTGCCCAGATTGGCTTGCACGGTGAGTCCGAACACATCCTTATGCTCGACGAAAATCCAGCTATAGGGACCGCCGGTGCGAAAGCGATTGCTCTGGTCGAGGCGCAGAAATCTGGAATAGCGGAAATCTTCGACACCGGCACCCCATGCCCAGTTGCTGCCGGGGACATCGTGCCGGAAATTGGCCTCGTAAGTGAATATCTTGTCATCATTGATCCGGCGGGAGACGCCGGTCACAGGATCGTTCAGCGAACTCTTCCGGACCTCTCCTTCAAAATCAAGCTTGGCTCCGGCCCAGCCGATCGGATCAAGCAAGATACTGGTCACCAGTTCAACACCGTAGCTGGTCGCGCTGTCGAGATTGCCGCGCGCTTCGGTGGTTGCTGTGATCGGTATGGAATCGACAATGTCGCTGAATTTCTCGCCATAGATATTGACCGTCAGCGACCCCCAGGGACCCAGTTTCTGCGTCGCCTCCAGTTCCGCCCGCCAGCTTTGCGGCGGCACCAGCCCGGGATTGCCGGCATTGCCGTTGTTCTGCGAGACATCGACCGATTCGACGAAATCGAAGAAATTGAGCTGGCCGACCGACCGCTCCACTTTCAGGCTGAGGTCGAGGTCCGGTTGCGGTTGCCAGGCCAGCGCGACCGAGCCCTTTGGCCGCACGAACGACCGGCTCTCGCCGCGCGCGCCGCTCTGGCTGATCTTGCTATATTCGCCGCCCAGGGTTGCCTGCAGCGCCAGATTTTCGGCCAGCGGCCGTCCGTAGGAGGTGATGACCTCGCCGCGATATTCGGTAACCTTGCTGTCGGCATTGGTCAGCGGCACCGGCTGGAATATACCCTGCGCATCGAGCACCGCCAGCGACCCCTCGTTGTCGAGGAAGTTATAGGCCCCCTCGGCGCTCACGCCCCAGTCGGTGCCGCCACCGGTCTTCCACCCATATTCGGCGCGCAGGATCGACTCGCCCTCGTCGGTGACCTGGTCGAACCGGCTGCCGTTCGGCGGAGTGGTGCCGTCAAAAAAGGTCTGTCCGAAAAAATTGCTGACCGGACTATGTTCGAAGCGCTGCAGGCCGATCAGTTTCAGCCGGCCGTTGCCCAGCGAAAATTGATAGTCGGCACTGAATTCGGCATTCCATTCCTTCTCGCGACTCGAATAATATTCGAAAATATCCGGCTGACCGGCCTGCGTCCGGTCGGTGGCCACCGATTCCCGCTTCCGGTACAGCTGGTAGGCGGCATTGGCGTTGAACACCGAACCCGCTTCGCTGGCGCGGCTGTAGGAGCCGCTCAGCTTGGGCTGGTCCTCGCGATAGCGCGCGACCTCGTCGCGCTCGAACAGCAGGTTGCCGAAACGGTCGGTGATCCGCTCCGGTCCCTCGACGCCGTTGCGTCTGGCATCATTGTCGATCGACAGGGTGAAGTCGCCCTTGCCCAGCTTGCCGCTGACCGAGGCTTCGCCGGCGAACCAGTTGCTGCCCGCGCGCCGCCATTGCGGCTGCCATTTGAAATTGCCGTGGAGACCGCCTGCCTCATCTGCCCTGGTCACGAGATTGAGCACCTGCCCGGACAGGCCGGAGATGCTCAGCGTCGCCCCGTCGACGATCTCGATGCGGACGACATTGCTGGCGGAGATCCGGCCGAGAAAGGTGAACGCATCGATATTCTTGCCCGAGATGCGCGCGCCGTTGATCAGGACATTTTCGTCTGCCTGGCCGAGGCCGCGCTCGTCGTCGTCGCCGGTATCAATGGTGAATCCGGGCACCTGGCGGACCATGTCCAGCGCGGTGCGGGGATTGAACCGGGCAAACTGGGCCGCTTCATAGTTCTGCCGCCCGTTTTCGGTGCGCGGCTGCAGGGAGGCCGGGTCCGCGGTCTGCGCCCGGACCGCGACTGACGGCAGGACACAGGCGATCATCGCTGCTGTCGCGATGCCGTTCCAGACCCTTTTTCGGTTGTTCAAGATATTCCTCCCCAAAGCGGTACGCTTCTGTTGGGGCGCTGCTATGCGTGATTGGTTGCAGCCGATACCGGCTTTCGATAAACTACGTTCGTAGTCGGACAAACGGCTTGGACCGTTGGCCGCCATAAACCGTTCAATCTTAATGTTTGATAAAAAAGAGCACCCAAGCCGCTGCGCAATTGGCGAGCGTGTAGACGAAATAGAATATCACCGCGGTGAGCATGCCCATATTGGCAAAGATCATCGCCGCGACGAGCATGAAAAATTCCAGTATATAGCTGCCATAGGGGCCGAGCATCCTGCGGAAATTGCCCCGTGCTTCGGCGATGATCGGATGATTGCTCTCGAGCATGGCCTTGTGCATCGCGAAATTTCCGATGCCGCACAGGAAGATGATGAAAATATACATGGCTTCAATATAGGCCTATTTGCTGTCATTGTCATTTGATGAGAAAATAAACCTCCGGCCGGAGGCAAAGGAGCGAGACATGGATTTTGCAGGCAAGACAGCGGTCATCACCGGCGGGGCCACCGGAATCGGCTTTGCGCTGGCCCGGCAGCTGGGCAGGGCGGGCGCCCGGATCATCCTGTTCGAACCGCGCGAACACCGCCTGCAGGAAGCGGTTGCAGCCCTCGCCCGGGAAGATATCGACGCGAAATATTTCGTCGGCGATGTCAGCCAGCCGGAAGAGGTGGATGAACTGGCCGATTTCGCATGGGCGGAGAATGGCCGGGGCGACATCATCATCAACAATGCCGGCATTGGCGGCGGGCGATCGAGCGTGATCGACACGAAACTGGCCGAGGCGCGCCGCCTCTACGAGGTCAATTTCTGGGGCGTCTGGCACGGCATTTCAAGCTTCGGCAAGCGCTACAAGGCCGATGGCCTGCCCTCGGCCATCTATACGGTCGGCTCGGAAAACAGCCTGTTCAACGCCTTGCCGAAAACCGGCGGCGCCTATGTCTCGAGCAAACATGCGGTGCTCGGCCTGATGGATGTGCTGCGCCGCGAGGCCCCGGACAATATCCAGCTCGGCGTCATCCTGCCCGGCTGGGTCAGGTCGGAACTGTCGGAACTGCAGTCCGACGCGGCAATGGATACCGACGAATTTGCCGCGCTGATCTTCAGGCAGATGCAGGCCGGCGAATTTTACCTCGTCAGCCATCCCTATAATGTCGTGCGGATGAAGGAGCGCTGGGACGAGGTCTATGGCGCCTTCGAAAAATATGCGCCCCGCCACGCAGGGGACGAGCAAGGCGATGTCCAGCTCTGGGCAGAGCGGATGCGGGCGCAAAGAGAAAAACCGCAGGACGATTGATGGCGCACAGGAAAACGAACCTGCCGGAAAAGACCTGCCCGGTGTGCGAGCGGCCCTTTGCCTGGCGCAAGAAATGGGCGCGGGACTGGGACAATGTGATCTATTGTTCGGAGCGATGCCGCCGGAGCGCCAAATAGCGCCGGCGGACACGCGCTTCTAGATTGCCTTCAGTTCCGCCGGCAGCTTCGGGTCGCCCATCGCCAACTCCGGGGCGGGCCGCCCGAGGCTCCAGTTCTTCTGCATGCGCACCTTGGGATTGGGCGCGCACCATATTTCGCCGGTGGCATCGATGGCGGTGACCCAGAGCAGATTATGCTCGGCGCCATAGTCGATGACCGCAAGCGCCATGCCGTCACCCTTGTCGATCACGGTGAGCGGAATGGGCGGATTGAGCTGCGTGAACACATCAATTTCCTTTACAGACACGCTCCTGCACGGAGCCAGGGATCAATAGTTGATCTGCCAGAAGGTTGCACTGATCTGGATCAACGCTTCCCATATTCTCGCGCCGCGTCTGGCGGCGGCGACCGAGCAGGTTACGTTAATGCTTTGCCGCTATGGCAACCATGGCGCAGGCTGGGCGTATCTCAGCTACCGGCGCATGCCGGGTGTAACAGGAGTATCTTCGATGTCGTCTTTCTCACTTTATATGATCGGCTTTTTCGTGTTCGTGGGCGGTCTGGCCTACGGCGCATTTCTGCTCGGCGCCCCGCCAACCTATATCGCGGTAGGCGCCGTCATCCTGATCGGCATCGGCCTGATGTCGGCCACCAACCGCACCCGCACGCGCGATGTGTCGCCCGACGCCCCGGTCGGCGAAACCACCACCACGACCACCCGCCGCGACATTTAACCGCTGACCGGGCGCTGCGCCGGCTCCGGCCGGCGCCGCCCGTTGTTGCCGCTTCCCCCCGAATCGGCTGGCCGCGCTGTCAGGCGCCTTCCAGCAACCCTTCCTTGCGAATCTTCTCCTGCCAGACCAGCGGCGCCAGATGGTGCACGCTCTGGCCGTCGGAATCGACCGCCACGGTGACCGGCATGTCCTGCACCTCGAACTCGTAGATCGCCTCCATGCCGAGCTCCTCGAAGCCGACCACCTTCGACCCCTTGATCGCCCGCGACACCAGATAGGCGCTGCCGCCGACCGCCATCAGATAGGCGCTCTTGTGCTTCTTGATCGAGGCGACCGTGTCGAGCCCGCGCTCGGCCTTGCCGACCATCGCCAGCAGGCCCTGTTCGAGCATCATGTCGGTGAACTTGTCCATCCGCGTCGCCGTGGTCGGACCGGCCGGCCCCACCACTTCCTCGCCGACCGGATCGACCGGCCCGACATAATAGATCACCCGCCCCCGGAACTCGACCGGCAGCTCCTCGCCGGCATCCAGCATGTCCTTGATCTTCTTGTGCGCGGCATCGCGCCCGGTCAGCATCTTGCCGTTGAGCAGCAGCCGGTCGCCCTGCTTCCAGGTCGCCACCTCCGCCGCGTCCAGCTGGTCGAGATGCACCCGCTTCGCCTCCGACGACGGCGTCCAGTTGACGTCCGGCCATTCGTCCAGCTTCGGCGGCTCGAGATAGGCCGGGCCGCTGCCGTCGAGCGTGAAATGCGCGTGGCGGGTGGCGGCGCAATTTGGGATCATCGCCACCGGCTTGCCCGCCGCATGGCAGGGCCAGTCGTTGATCTTGACGTCGAGAACCGTCGACAGCCCGCCCAGCCCCTGCGCGCCGATGCCGAGCGCATTGACCTTGTCGAAGATCTCGATCCGCATCTCCTCGATATCATTGCGCGGCCCGCGCTCCTTCAGCTGGCCCATGTCGATCGGATCCATCAGCGACTGCTTGGCCAGCAGCACGCAGCGTTCCGCCGTCCCGCCGATACCGATACCCAGCATCCCCGGCGGGCACCAGCCGGCACCCATCTGCGGGATCATCTCAAGCACCCAGTCGACGATATTGTCGCTCGGGTTCATCATCTTGAACTTAGACTTGTTCTCGCTGCCGCCGCCCTTGGCCGCGACATCGACCGAGACCTTGTCTCCGGGCACCATCTCGACGTGCAGCACCGACGGCGTATTGTCCTTGGTGTTGCGCCGGGTGAAGGCCGGGTCGGCGAGGATCGAGGCGCGGAGCTTGTTCTCGGGATGCAGATAGGCGCGGCGCACACCTTCATCGACAATCTCCTGCATCGACTGCGAGGTGTCGTCGAGCCGGCAATCCATGCCCCATTTGACGAAGACGTTCACAATGCCCGTGTCCTGGCAGATCGGCCGGTGCCCCTCGGCGCACATCCGGCTGTTGGTCAGGATCTGCGCAATCGCATCCTTGGCCGCCGGCGATTTTTCCGCCTCATAGGCCTTTCCGAGCGCCCGGATATAATCCATCGGATGATAATAGGAAATGAACTGCAGCGCGTCGGCAACGCTCTCGATCAGGTCGGCGGTCTTGATGGTGACGGTCATGAATGCTCCAGAATAGCGGCAAAAGGCGATCCGGCAGCCTTTTGGCGGATAGACTCCGCCCGGGCAAGTTTTTGTGACGGCCCGAGGGTCCCGTTCTTTTTGGCAGGACCGATCACCCCGGCAGGCGCCGGGACTCCAAACAGCTTGCGCTGGAAAGCGCTTGATGCAATTCCGGTAGCGCCCGATTTTGGGCGACCATCGCTTTCTGGCTGTCCGGAAACCGGGCGGACAGACAGCAGGTTCGATCTTGAGGAGCAATGGATGGATTTGAGGAAAACCGGCGCCGCCGTGACCGTGATGATGGCCTTGATGGCCGGCCATCCCGCATCCGCATCGATAGTCCTGGCAACCGGCATGGCAGCGGCGGCTGGCGAGGCGGAATCTCCGGCCCCCTCCGCATTCGTACCGGCGGACTTCGCTGTACCGACATTGGCGGAAGCAGAGGGTTTCAAGCTCGTGCCGCTGGGCCCGGAACTGGTGCAGATCGATTTCGACGCCTATATGTCCTCCATCGACCATCTGCAGAAGACGTTCACCCGCAGCACCAGCTGGCCGCATCCGGACATTTCCAACGCCGATGCCATGCAGGACATGGAAAACGAGCAGGCCCGCTTCGAGAAGCGCGAATCCTTCGCCTATGCCGTGCTGACGCCCGATGGCAGCCGCGAGCGGGGCAGCCTGTACGTCTCGCCGAGCGCCATCGACGGTTATGATGCCGTTGTCAGAATGTGGGTGACCAAGGCCGAATATGACGCAGGCTTCGACGCGGAGCTATACGCCTGGGCCACCGACTGGATGCGGACCGAATGGCCCTTTGCAAAAATTGCCTATCCCGGGCGGGCGATCGACTGGGCGACGTGGGATGCCATGGTCGCGGCAGCCAAGGACGCGGCTCCGGTCGACTAATCCGGAGATTCCATGGGGTTGCCGGCCTTCAGCCGCCCGTGCGCAACCCAGTTCGCGAGCGACGGGCTGAATTCCCGGGCCACTTTCGCCTCATAGG
>CAXIBD010000117.1:0-7296 GCA_964022135.1 uncultured Sphingomonadales bacterium
ACAGGATCAGCGGCGCGCCGTCGGGATGGCTCTGGTAATGGCCTTCCATCGCCATCACCTTGGCCGGCTGGTGCTCGAGCGTGTTGAGCCCGTGCAGGTCGCCCATGAATATCTGCGCCGGAGCGACCAAGGCGGCCATCCACATCGCCATCGAGAACATCTTGCGCGCGCCCGGGTTGGTCCGGTCCTTCAGCAGATGCCAGGCACCGACCGCGCCAACGGCAAAAGCCGTGGTCAGATAGGCTGCCAGCACGGTGTGGACCAGACGGTAAGGGAAGCTTGGATTCCAGATGATGTCCCACCAGCCGGCGGCGGGGACAAATTGCCCGACATCGTTGATCGCATAGCCGACCGGAGTCTGCATCCAGCTGTTGACCGACAGAATCCAGAAGGCGGAGATGAAGGTGCCCACGGCCACCGCCAAGGTCGCGACAAAGTGCAGCTTGCGGCCGACCTTGTTGATGCCGAACAGCATCACGCCGAGAAAGCCGGCTTCGAGGAAAAAGGCGGTCAGCACTTCATAGGCCATCAGCGGGCCGATGACCGGCCCGGCCTTGTCGGAGAAGACCGACCAGTTGGTGCCAAACTGGTAGGACATGACGATGCCCGACACGACGCCCATGGCAAAGACCACCGCAAAGATCTTGAGCCAGTAGCGATAGAGATTGGCGTAGACGCCCTTGTCGGTTTTCAGCCAGAGCCCTTCCAGCACCGCGAGATAGCTGGCTATGCCGATGGTGAAGGCGGGGAAAAGGAAATGGAAACTGACGGTGAAGGCAAATTGTATCCTCGCCAGATTGATTGCGAGATCATTTTCCATCATGCTTTTGCCTCGAGGAATTGTCCATTGTCGAGCGCATATGCGCCAGGCCCCCGGCAATAGATCAGGAACAGCGAGCCCAGAATCGCGATATTCTTGAACAATGGCCCCACATGTCCGGGCGCGATGTGGACGGTGATGGTAATCGGAATGAGGGTCAGGAACAGCAGCAGAGCCGAAAGCCGCGTCATCCAGCCAAGGGCAAGCATCACCCCGAAAATCACGAAGACGCCGCCCGACAGCCACAGGAGCCAGGACGGATTGCCGATCATGTTAATCATGGCCCACCAGGGCGAGTCGACCATCCGATCCAGCATCATTTGATGTTCGCCAAAATGCCCCAGTCCGCCGATGATGAAGATCAGGCTGGTGAGGACGCGGAAGACCGGATCTGCCCAGTCGCTCAAACCCTGCGATGGCGTTATATACGCCTCAATCGTCTGCATCATATCAGGCCTCTCGCCATCCAGTTGTCCGTCACGTTGTCGGCCTTGTCCTCCCGGTCCGCAATTGCAATTAGCGCAGAATAAGCTGCATTTTGCGAAAGGAAGACCTTGCCCGAGAGTTGGTCGAGAAAATGCGAGCGTTTCAGCCGGTCCATGACCGGTCCCTTGACCTCGGAGAGGTGGAGCGAGATGCCGCCGTCCTCGAGCCGGTGGTTGATCGCCTCGATGCTTTCGAGCGCCGAGGCATCGATCGCGTTGACCGCCGAGCACATCAATATGACGTGGCGGACGGTCTTCTGTTCGGCGACCTGTTCGAGGATGAATTCCTCCAGCCAGCGGGCATTGAGATAGGTCAGGCTTTCATCGATGCGGATCGTCAATATCCGGGGATCGGTGAAGACCTTGTGGCGCTGGACGTTGCGGAAATGCTCGGTCTCGGGAACCCGCCCGACGATCGCGGCATGGGGGCGCGAACTGCGCCACAGGAACAGCGCGAGGCTGAGGCCGACACCCGCGATCACGCCCGGTTCGACGCCTGCGAGCAATGTGACACCAATCGTCGCCGCCATGGCCGAAAAGTCCATTTTCGAATAGCGCCAGATCGTCAGCGGGGTCTTGACGTCGACCAGGCTGAGCACGGCCACAATGATCGTCGCGGCCAGGGTGGCGATGGGCAGCGAAGCGAGAAACGGGGTCAGAAACAGGGCGGCCAGCGCGATG
This sequence comes from uncultured Sphingomonadales bacterium, assembly GCA_964022135.1. GTDB lineage: Bacteria > Pseudomonadota > Alphaproteobacteria > Sphingomonadales > Sphingomonadaceae > Parasphingorhabdus. Next base: position 1,987 of record CAXIBD010000117.1, read on the forward strand.
CCGACCGCGGTGAAGGCGCCGGCTGCAGGGGTCTCCGCGCCGGCATCGAAATTGACGACCGAGCGGGCAAAGCCGCCGGTAACCGGATAGCCGCCGGAAAAAGCCGCCGAGATATTGGCGGCGCCAAGACCGATCAGTTCCTGGTCGGGGTCGATCCGCTGCCGCCGCTTGGCCGCCAGTGTCTGGCCGACCGAAACGGATTCGACAAAGCCGATGATGCTCAGCAGCATCGCCGGAACGGCCAGCGTTTTCCACAATTCCAGATCGATCAGCGGTACCGAGAAGGGCGGCAGGCTTTGCGGGATATCGCCGACCACCTTGACCCCCTGGGCCTCCAGTCCGAGCAGAATCGTGGCAATGGTGGAAATGGCAACGGCGGCGATCGGCCCGGCCTTGGCCAACAGCTCTGACGGTCGCGGAGGAATACCGAAGCGCATCAGCAAGGGCTTCAGTCCCTTGCGCACCCAGAAGAGAAAGGCGGTCGCGGTGACCCCGATGATCAGGGTGGGCATATTGGTGGTGCCGATCGTCGCGGCAATGCTGGAGAGCAATTCCGGCATGGCCGCCCCGCTCGCCTTGATGCCGAAGATCGACTTCAGCTGGCTGGTAGCGATGATGATTCCGCTGGCGGTGATGAAGCCCGAGACCACCGGATGGGAGAGCAGATTGGCGAGAAAGCCGAGCTTGAATATGCCGAGAAGCAGGAGGAACAGGCCCGAGAGGAGGGCCAGAACGAGGGCAGCGGCGATAAATTCCGCGCTGCCGGGAGCGGCAATCGCGCTCGCGGCGGTCAGGGTCATCAGCGATACTACCGCGACAGGGCCGACTGCCAGGGTCCGGCTGGTGCCGAACAGCGCATAGGCGATGAGCGGCAGGATCGAGGCATAGAGGCCGATTTCCGGCGGCAGCCCGGCCAGCATCGCATAGGCCAGACTCTGCGGGATCAGCATGATGGTCACGATGACCGCGGCGACGCCGTCATTGGTCAGCGTCGTACTGTTATAGTGACGGCCCCAATCGAGGATTGGCAAATAACGGGCAATTTTCATGCGCTATCCTATTCCGCGTCGATGCGGTGAGGCTTGACCATCCATTCGCGCCCCTTGAGCATGCCGTGCCAGTAGACCGGTGGCAGGATCGTGTCCTTGAGCAACCACGACAGCCGCGATGGCCTTGTGCCATCAATCAGCCAGTTGGGAAAGCTGGGAAGCAATTTGCCGCCATAGCCGAATTCGGCCAGCACGACCTTGCCGCGTTCGACGGTCAGCGGGCAGCTGCCATAGCCGTCATAATCGGCCACCGGCGGCTTGCCGTCCAGCGCAGCCAAGGCGTTGACGGCCACGATCGGTGCCTGCTTGCGGACCGCCGCCATGGTCTTGGCATTGGGGGCGCTGCAGGCATCGCCGAGCGCGAAGATATTGGCGTATTTGGAGTGGCGCAGGGTCGCCGGGTCGACATCGACATAGCCGTTTTCCGCGGCCAGCGGGCTGGAGCGGATGAAGTCGGGAGCGAGCTGCGGCGGGACGACATGGATCATGTCGAACGGCACTTCGACTTTTTTGGTTGCTCCGTCCCGCTTCTGTTCAAAGGTGGCAATCCGGGCCGGCCCGTCGACCGCGACCAGAGTGGATTCCATGTTCAGATGGGCGTTGTAGCGCTCGACATATTCCATCAGCGCCGGGACATATTCCTTGACCCCGAACAATACCGCGCCGTTGTTGTGAAACTGCACGTCGATATTGTCCAGCACGCCGGCTCTCTCCCATCTGCTGCAGGACAGATACATCGCCTTTTGCGGGGCGCCGGCGCATTTGATCGGCATCGCCGGCTGGGTGAACAGGGCGGTGCCGCCGGTCATGTTCTTGACCAGGCGATAGGTGTAAGGCGCAAGGTCGAAGCGATAGTTGGAGGTGACGCCATTCTGGCCCAGGGTCTCGGGCAGGCCGTCGATTGCTGCCCAGTCGAGCTTTATCCCGGGGCAAACGATCAGCACGTCATAGTGGATGATCTGCCCGTCGATCGTGGTAACGGCATTCTTGTCCGGATCAAAGGACGCGGCCGCCGCCTTGATCCATTGCGCCCGGGCGGGGATCAGGTCCTTTTCCTTGCGGTGGGTGAATTCCGCAGAAAAGGCGCCACCCCCGACCATGGTCCAGCCGGGCTGGTAATAATGGTCGTCTGCCGGGTCGATGATGGCGAGCGAGATCTGGCCGTTGCGCTTCAGCATGCTGGCGGCGGTGGCGATGCCGGCGGACCCGCCGCCGACGATGACCACATCGAACCGGCCGGGGCTGGCAGATGGATTTTTTCCGGAAGCGGCCTGTGCCATTTCCGTCAATTTGGTAGAGCGCGCGCCCGACCGGCAATAGGCGAGCGTCGGCGCGGGAAGGTCGGCAAGCGCGGCGGCCATTTTTTCACCGTCCCGGTCGGTGATGGAGCCGGACACCGCGGGAACATAGGCAAATTTCAGACCTGCTTTCTTTGCGGCTTCTGCCATAGCGGTGGACTGTGGATGGTCGCCTTCTTCCTCGTCAGGACGGTTGCAGATGATCGAGCGGAAACCGGCTTGCGCCAGAGCGGGGACATCGTCCAGTTCCAGTTGCGGCGATACGCTGACCGCGTCGTTCAACCTGGTGATTTTCGGCTTGCTTGTCATCTGGCATCCTTCTCGGTTCTGAATTTTCTAACTCGCCACGCGATGGGCGATCATCCCCGCGAATAGTGCGATCACAAAGGCCAATGCAGGGAGGGGATTGAGCACCAGATTGGCTAGGCCGGGCCCCGGACAGAGGCCGCTTATGCCCCAGCCGGCGCCGAACAGGACCGCGCCGATCACCAGCTTGCGGTCGATCAGCGATGTGCCGGGCAGCGAGAAATGGGCATCGGCAAAGGGCTTTTCGAGCCGCCTCTGAACGATCCAGGCCAGCGCCATCGGGATCATCGCTCCGCCCATCACGAAGGCGAGCGTCGGGTCCCAGCGGCCGAACAGATCGAGAAAGCCCTGCACCCGGGCAGGGTCGGCCATGCCGGAAAAGGCAAGGCCTCCGCCAAACAGCGCACCGGCGACAAGGGCAACCAATATCTGCCTCACAACAGGCCTCCCGCGCGCATCAGCGCGACCGTCACAAAGCCGCTGGCCATGAAGATCGCGGTGGCGACCAGCGAGCGGGGTGACAGTCTCGACATGCCGCAGACGCCATGGCCGCTGGTGCAGCCCGAACCGAGCCGGGTGCCGTAGCCGACCAGCAGGCCGCCGATCAGCAGGGGAAGGACCGAAGGCGGAAAACGGGTCACGATCCCGCCGGTGATTGCGGACAGGATGAACGCACCCAATGGCAAGCCGATCACGAACGCAGCCGCGATCCCGCGCGGCGCGCCGCTGTCGGCAATCCCGGTGGCACGGGCCGCCAAGCCGCTGACACCGGCGATGCGGCCGAGGCCGAGCAGCATCAATGCAGCCGCGACACCGATCATCAGCCCGCCGATCAGGCCTTCAACCGGCATTGCATATGGGAAAGCAGAGAGCATCAGACGCCGTTCAACGGCACTTTGAGATAGCGCACACCATTGTCTTCCGCTGGCGGCAGATGGCCGGCGCGCATGTTGACCTGGACCGACGGCAGGATCAGCCGCGGCATGTCCAGCGTCTTGTCCCGCTCGGTCCGCATTTCGACAAATGCGTCCTCGGTGATCCCGTCATGGGCGTGGATATTGTGCTTGCGCTCCTCGGCAACGGTGGTTTCCCAGACATATTCGGTCCGGCCCTCCGGCAGATAGTCGTGACACATGAACAGGCGGGTGGTGTCCGGGAGCGACAGGATCCGCCGCATCGACCGGTAGAGCTTGCGCGCGTCGCCGCCCGGGAAATCGGCTCTCGCCGTGCCATAGTCGGGCATGAACATGGTATCGCCGACAAAGACCGCATCGCCCACGACATAGGCGACACAGGCGGGCGTGTGGCCGGGGACGTGCATCACGGTCACGTCGATATTGCCGATCTTGAACGTGTCACCATCGGCGAACAGATGATCAAAGTCCGATCCGTCGCGCTGAAAGTCGGTGCCGGCGTTGAACAATTTTCCGAACACATTCTGCACGGTCACGATATGCTCGCCGATGGCAATCTTGCCGCCGAGCTTTTCCTGCAGATAGGGAGCGGCGGACAGATGGTCGGCATGGGCATGGGTCTCGAGCAGCCATTCGACCTTCAGGCCCTGTTCCTGCACATAGGCGATCACCTGATCGGCGGAATCGAAGGACGTCCGTCCGGAGGCCGGATCGAAGTCAAAGACGCTGTCGATGATCGCCGCGCATTTGGTCGCCGTGTCGTGCACCACATAGGTGACGGTATAGGTTGCTGGATCGAAGAATGACTGGATTACCGGAATGCTTTGCTGCGCACGGATGATCTGTTCTGTCGCATGAATCAGGGCCGAATCGGTCATGGAAAATTCCTCATATTCATATTTACATAAATCATGTAATACATTATACGTGTTGCGTCAACATCCCAACACTGGCAATTCTTTCGGGAGGGTGAAGCTAATGACAGACGCGTTGCAGAAAAAGTCCGGTTCATTGCGTATTGGCGACGTCGCGCCGGATTTCGAGGCGCGTACGACGCACGGCCCGGTCAGGCTGTCCGACTATCGCGGCCGCTGGCTGGTCTTCTTCTCCCATCCGGCCGATTTCACACCGGTCTGCACCACGGAATTTGCCGCCCTGGCCCGTCAGCAGGACAAGTTCGAGGCCATGGACTGCGCCCTGCTCGGCCTGTCGGTGGACAGCCTCTACGCCCATCTTGCCTGGGTCCGCGCGATCGAGGAGCGGTTCGATGTCACCATATCCTTTCCGATCGTCGAGGATCCGAGCATGGCCGTCGGTCACGCCTTTGGCATGATCGACGAAAATGCCGCCGATTCCGCGGCGATGCGGACCAGCTATTTTATCGATCCCGCCGGCATCATCCGGGCGACAACCTGCTATCCGCACAATGTCGGGCGCTCGGTCGACGAGATGATCCGTCTGTTGGCCGCCCTGCAACTCACCGAAAAGGCTGACGTCCTGATCCCGGAAGGATGGCAGCCCGGCGATGACGTGCTCGCCGCACCGCCGATAGCTGCGGGAAATATCAGCCGCGAAGACGACTGGTTCTGCCACAAGGTGAAGGCCCCGTGACGGCCATTTTTGAAAGCCGGGAACAGGCAGATGCGGCGACCGAGAAGCTGAAAATCTTTGCCCAGCCCCAGCGGCTGATGATCCTGTCCTACCTGCTGCGCGGCGAAAGCAGCGTCAGCGACATCGATATGG
>CAXIBD010000118.1:0-7172 GCA_964022135.1 uncultured Sphingomonadales bacterium
CAGCCCGAATGGGCCGCCACCAACCCGCAGCGCCGCGCGCGGGTGATGTTCAGGTTCAAGGAACTGGTCGAGGCGCATATGGACGAGCTGGCGCATCTGCTGTCGATCGAGCATGGCAAGGTGATTGCGGACAGCAAGGGCGACGTGCAGCGCGGGCTGGAAGTGATCGAGTTCTGCTGCGGCATACCGCATGTGCTGAAGGGAGAATATACGCAGGGTGCCGGCCCCGGCATCGACGTCTATTCGATGCGTCAGCCGATCGGCATCGGCGCCGGCATCACCCCGTTCAACTTCCCGGCGATGATCCCGATGTGGATGTTCGGTCCGGCGATCGCGACCGGCAACGCCTTCATCCTCAAGCCATCCGAGCGCGACCCCTCGGTGCCGGTTCGACTGGTCGAACTGATGCACGAGGCAGGCCTTCCTGCCGGCATCCTGCAGTGCGTGCACGGCGACAAGGAAATGGTCGACGCGATTCTCGATCATCCGGAGATTGCAGGCATCAGCTTTGTCGGATCTTCTGACATCGCCCATTATGTCTACCAGCGCGGCGTTGCTGCCGGCAAGCGGGTGCAGGCTATGGGCGGCGCCAAGAATCATGGCATCGTGATGCCCGACGCCGACATGGACCAGGTGGTCAACGACCTGTCCGGCGCCGCCTTCGGTTCCGCCGGCGAACGCTGCATGGCGCTGCCGGTCGTGGTGCCGGTTGGCGAAGATACCGCAGAACGGCTGCGCGAGAAGATGATCCCGGCCATGGCAGCCCTGCGAGTCGGCATTTCGACCGATGAAGAGGCGCATTATGGTCCGGTAGTGAACCCGGCGCACAAGCAGCGTGTGGAAAACTGGATCCAGACCGGCGTGGACGAAGGCGCCGAGCTGGTCGTCGACGGCCGCGGCTTCTCGCTGCAGGGCCATGAAGACGGCTGTTTCATCGGTCCCTCGCTGTTCGACCATGTCACCACCGACATGGAAAGCTACAAGGAAGAGATTTTCGGCCCCGTGCTGCAGATCGTCCGCGCCAGGAATTTCGAGGAAGCGCTCAAGCTGCCGAGCGAGCATCAATATGGCAATGGCGTTGCCATCTTCACCCGCAACGGCCACGCAGCGCGCGAATTTGCCAACCGGGTGCAGGTCGGCATGGTCGGCATCAACGTGCCGATCCCGGTGCCGGTCGCCTATCACAGCTTCGGCGGCTGGAAGCGCTCGGCGTTCGGCGACACCAACCAGCACGGCATGGAAGGCGTGAAGTTCTGGACCAAGGTCAAGACGATCACCCAGCGCTGGCCCGACGGCACCGCCGATGGCGGCAACAAGGATGCCTTTGTCATTCCGACCATGGGATAAGGGAGAAATTTGCCGATGCGCCACGCAATCCAGATGGGCCCGCTTTTGGCTTTGTCGGCCTGCGCGACCGGTGGTGTCGACAACGCGGCCCCGCCGCCACCGCCATCGGAGATGGCATGCGATGCATCCGGGCTCGAAAACGATATCGGCCATAAGGTCTCGGCCAGTTCCGGTGCCACCCTGCTCGAGCTTTCGGGCGCCCGGGTGCTGCGCTGGGTCCCGCCGCGCACGGCAGTCACTATGGACTATCGCAGCGATCGGCTCACCGTCAGCTATGACGATGATATGGTGATCACGCGAATAAGCTGCGGATGAACCGTCACGGCATCGCCTTTTTCCTTGCCGGACGAAGAGACGAGGCCGGCAGCAACGTGATGGTAAGGAAAATGCGTGGCTGCACAAATGTGATCAAGGAACAGCGTTGCTAGCGCTGTCCCCGCGCTTGCTTTTGCCGGCGATCTTGCTGGCCATCCTGCTGGTCGTCCTGTGGAGGCCGGATACTATCGCCGAAGCGGCTGCGGAACCGGCTGCGCCAGCTCTGTCCGACAAGCGCATCGCCTTCAGCTTTGACGACGCTCCGCGCGACAAGGGCGCCTTTCTCGAACCGGACGAGCGGCCCAGATTGCTGATCGAGGCGCTGCAGACGGCGGGGATCAGGCAAGCCGTCTTCTTCATCAACCCCGGGCGGATCACCGCTTCCGACAATGATGCCGCCGACATCGCCGCCTATGCTGCCGCAGGCCATCTGCTGGCCAATCACACCGCCCACCATCTCAAACTGTCCGCGGTCTCCGCGGAGAAATTCCTCGCCGATATCGATGCTGGGGAGGCATGGCTGAACAACAAGCCCAATCGCCGTCCCTGGTTCCGCTTTCCCTTCCTTGACGAGGGGCGCAAGGACAAGGTCAAGCGCGATGCGGTGCGGGCCGGGCTGAAAAAGCGCGGCCTGATGAACGCCTATGTCACGGTGGATGCCTCGGACTGGTATATGGAGGACCAGGCGATCGCCGCGGCAGCGGCGGGCCGGCTGATGGACTGGAACGCGCTTCGCGATCTCTATGTCGAATCCTATGTGCAGTCGGCCGATTTCTCCGACGATCTGGCGCGGCGCACGCTGGGCAGGGCACCGGTACAGATGATCCTGCTGCACGAGACCGATCTGGCCGCGATGTTCGTCGATGATCTGGCCGCTGCGCTCCGGGCCAATGGCTGGACGATCGTCACCGCCGACGAGGCCTATCGCGATCCGATCGCCAATATGGAGCCCGATGTCGATTTCGCCGACGGAACCCGCACCCAGATGCTGGCCGCCGAACGCCATATCGGCAAACGCTGGTATCGACGAAATGATCAGAAAGTAGCAAAAAAGCTATTTGCCGAGCGGGTGCTGCACGACTAGACCCTGAGGCATGAAAGCAATCAACATCGTTCGCAGCCTGACCCTGGTTCTGGCCTCCGCAGGCTTGTCGCTGGCGTCGGCCCAGTCGCCGGAACAGGTGGCGCAGAAAGTGCTCGCCAAAAGTCCGGTCATCGATGGCCACAACGACGTGCCGGAACAGATCGCCGAACGCTTCAACAGCGATTTGGCCAAATTTGATTTCCGCAACACCGTCCCGACAATGGGAACCGGTTCGAAACCGATGCACACCGATCTGACGCGGCTCCGGCAGGGCAGGGTCGGCGGACAATTCTGGTCGGTCTGGATCGACCCGGAACTGCCGAAATTCGAAGCGGTCCAGCGGGTGATCGAACAGATTGATATCGTGCACCGGCTGGTCGGGCAATATCCGGATGACCTGCAACTGGCGTTGACTGCGGCTGATATCGAGGCAGCCCGGAAGCAGGGGCGCATCGCATCGCTGATCGGCATGGAAGGCGGCCATTCGATCGGCAATTCGCTGGCAGTATTGCGACAGACCTATGCGCTCGGCGCGCGCTACATGACCCTGACACACTGGAAGACGCTCGACTGGGCGGACAGTGCGACTGACGCCCCGAAAAGCGACGGCCTGTCCGAATTTGGCGTGTCCGTGGTGCAGGAAATGAACCGGCTTGGCATGATCGTCGATCTCAGCCATGTGTCCGAAGCCACCATGACCGATGCGCTTGATGCAACCAGCGCGCCGGTAATCTTCAGCCACAGTTCGGCCAATGCCGTGACCCGCCACCCGCGCAACGTGCCGGATACGATTCTGAAACGGCTGCCAACCAATGGTGGCGTGGTGATGGTCACCTTCGTGCCCTCTTATGTCAATGCCGCGAACCGCGACTGGGACGCGGCGCAAAAGGGCGAGGAAGCCCGGGCCGCGGCTTTATACCCGGGAGATAAAGCGGCTCGTGAAGCCTATATGGCGAACTGGCGAGATGCGCATCCGATGCCGCCGGCCACCGCCAAGGATATTGCCGATCATGTCGATCATATCCGCGCCGTGGCCGGAATCGACCATATCGGCCTTGGCGGCGACTATGACGGTATCACCTTTACACCCGCGGATTTGGGTGATGTCTCGACCTATCCGGTGCTATTTGCCGAACTGGCGAGGCGCGGCTATAGCGCAGCCGATCTCGCAAAGATTGCGCGCGGCAATATCTTGCGGGTAATGCGGGGCGTCGAATCAACGGCCGCACAAATAGCGAAGAACAAGAAATAGATATGACCCAGTTTTCCCTGACCGAAGACCAGCTCGCCATTCAGGAAATGGCGCAGAAATTCACCGCCGATGCGATCACGCCGTTCGCGGCGGAATGGGATGAAAAGCATATCTTCCCGCGCGACACGATCAAGCAGGCGGCCGACCTGGGTTTCGGCGGCATATACGTGTCCGAGGAATCGGGAGGCATCGGTCTCGGGCGGCTCGAATCGGCGCTCATCATGGAAGCCATGGCCTATGGCTGCCCCTCGACCAGCGCTTTCATCTCGATCCACAACATGGCGTCATGGATGATCGATACATTCGGATCCCAGGCGGTGAAGGACAAATATCTGCCGGACCTGATTCCGATGGAGAAAATCTCCAGCTACTGCCTGACCGAAGCCGGCGCGGGATCGGATGCCGCCTCGCTGAAGACCAAGGCCGTCCGCGATGGCGATCATTATATCGTCAACGGCTCCAAGCAGTTCATTTCCGGCGGCGGCGCCAACGAGATATATGTCACGATGACGCGCACCTCCGACGACGGGGCCAAGGGTGTCACCTGCCTGGTCATCGAGAAGGACATGGAAGGCGTCAGCTTCGGCGCCAACGAGAAAAAGCTGGGCTGGCACTCGCAACCCACCGCCCAGGTCAATTTCGACAATGTCCGCGTGCCGGTTGAAAACCGCGTCGGGGACGAAGGCGAGGGCTTCCGCATCGCCATGGCCGGCCTCGACGGCGGCCGTCTGAATATCGGCGCCTGTTCGCTCGGCGGCGCGCAGCGCTGTCTCGACGAAGCGGTCAATTACACGAAAGAGCGCAAGCAGTTCGGCAAGGCGATCAGCGATTTTCAGAACACCCAGTACATGCTCGCCGATATGGCGACCGACCTGGAAGCCTCCCGCGCACTGCTCTATCTTGCCGCTGCCAAGGTAACCGAAGGTGCGCCGGACAAGACGAAATTCGCCGCCATGGCCAAGCGGCTGGCGACAGACAATGGCAGCAAGATTGTCAACGACGCGCTGCAACTCTTTGGCGGCTATGGCTATTTGCAGGATTATCCGATCGAGCGTTTCTGGCGCGATCTGAGGGTGCACAGCATCCTGGAAGGCACCAATCAGGTGATGCGGATGATCGTGTCGCGCGAACTGCTCCGGCAATAGGAAAAACATGACAGAAGATCTCATCATCAGAAAAACCGGGCGGATTGGCCATATCAGCCTGAACCGCCCCAAGGTTATCCATTCGCTCAACCTCGACATGTGTCTGGGGATGATCGACGCACTGCAAGCATGGCGCGACGATGACGAAGTCGAAGCGGTGATCATCGACCATAGCGAAGGCCGGGGCTTTTGCGCCGGCGGTGATATCGCGATGCTGCGCGAATCCGGCATGACCGACGGCAAGCAGGGCCGCGAGTTTTTCTACAAGGAATATCAGCTCAACCACCTGCTGTTCGAATATCCCAAGCCGGTGGTCGCCTTCATGAACGGCATCACTATGGGTGGCGGCGTCGGCATTTCGCAGCCGGCGAAATATCGCGTGGCCACCGAACATACCCGCTTTGCCATGCCCGAGACCGGGATTGGCCTGTTCCCCGATGTCGGCGGCGGCTGGTATCTGTCGCGGCTCGAAGGGCGGCTGGGGCAGTTTCTTGCACTCACCGGCGCGCGGCTCGACGGTGCCGAATGCAAGGATGTCGGCATCGCCACCCATTATCTGGAATCGGACGTGCTGGAAGAAGCCAAGCAGCGAATCTCTGAAAAGCCGGACCGGATCGAGGGCATATTGGGTCAGCTTTCGGGCACTATTCCGGAAGCGCGGATCGCGAAGAATCTCGACAAGATCGACAAGTTCTTTGCCTCGGATCGCTTCGAAGACATATTGGCGGCGCTGGAGGCCGATGATAGCGAATGGGCCGCCAAGGAGCGCGACACGCTCGGCACCAAAAGCCCGCAGACCTGCAAGGTTGCGCTGCGCCAGCTCAAGGAAGGTGCGGCGATGGAGAGCTTCGCCGACGAAATGCGGAACGAATACCGGATCGGATATCATGTGCTGGTGATGCATGACTTCCTCGAGGGCGTGCGGGCACTGATCGTCGACAAGGACAATGACCCGAAATGGAATCCGCCGACGCCCGAGGAAGTCACCTCCGAATGGATCGACAATATTTTCGCGCCGTTACCGGCCAAGGAAGAATGGAAACCGTTATGACTTATGAAACCATCCTGACCGAGAAAAAGGGTGCGGTCACCCTGATCACGCTCAACCGGCCGCAAGCGCTCAATGCGCTGAACAGCCAGGTGCTCGACGAACTGATCGACGCTTTCGCTGCATTCCAAGGCGACGATACACAGCATTGTGCCGTGCTGACCGGTTCCGGTGACAAGGCCTTCGCTACCGGCGCGGATATCAAGGAAATGTACGACAAGTCGGCAGCCGATTTCTATCTCGAGGATTTCTTCGCCAAGTGGACCAGTCATATCGTCAAGACCACCCGCAAGCCGTGGATCGCGGCGGTCAACGGTTTCTCGCTGGGCGGCGGCTGCGAGCTCGCGATGATGGCGGACTATATCATTGCCAGCGACAAGGCGAAATTCGGGCAGCCGGAAATCAAGCTGGGCGTCGCGCCCGGCATGGGCGGTTCGCAGCGGCTGACCCGCGCGATCGGCAAGGCCAAGGCGATGGAAATGTGCCTCACCGGCCGGATGATGGATGCGGCGGAAGCCGAACGCTCCGGGCTCGTGGCCCGCGTGGTGCCGCATGAGGATCTGCTCGACGAGGCGATGAAATCAGCCGCACTGGTTGCCTCAATGCCGCCCATGGCCGCACAGGTGAACAAGGAAATGGTCAATTCTGCCTTCGAGAATAATCTTGAGCAGGGCCTGGTGCACGAACGCCGCCTGTTCCAGATCCTGACCGCGACCGAAGACAAGAAAGAAGGCATGGCGGCCTTTATCGAAAAGCGCGAAGGGCAGTGGAAGGGGCGCTAGGAACGGCACCTTCCGACGTTCAAAACCGTTTGGTTTTGCTTCGCTGACAATCACTGGAGACTGAAATGAAAATCGGATTTATCGGCCTGGGCAACATGGGCGGCGGCATGGCCGCCAATCTCGCGAAAGCAGGACATGAGGTCTATGCCTTTGACCTGTCCGGCGAAGCGCTGGCGCGCGCAGGCGAGGCTGGCTGCCA
>CAXIBD010000119.1:0-7054 GCA_964022135.1 uncultured Sphingomonadales bacterium
TTCAGGCGATCTTGCCTGCATGCGGTCAAGGAGAGGGCGAGGGAGTTGTTCCCGGGATCGGCAGCGGATCGGCGCTGAAAAAAAACGGTTGGGCGCTTTGGAGGAGGGAGTGGTGAGGGCGCGCATCGTACACCCCCGACCACGTCTGCGGTTCGCCGGTCCGTCAGCGGCGCAGGCCCGGTCCCAACCGAGCCGCCAGTATGAATTTGGCGCGCACGAAGCCACGAAGAAAATAAGGCAATGCAACCCGTGTCCCGGCTCAGATTAGCTACTTCAGCCATATCAGGTCCACCAATGGCCGCCACCGGATGGATCGAGCCTATTTTGCGTTGATCCTGACCCCGCCGCAAAGAAATTTGGGGATTGTTGCGATTGGCACCGTAATTCATAGGGTAATCTTGCGGCGATGGGAGCGGTTTGGTTTTTCGTTTGACAGTTTGGGGTGATATTGGCGGCAGTGTCTAATCGTCTTCTCCATTTTCGCGCTTGGGTCGATCGATAAAGCGGGCTAAATCAGAAATTCGCGGAATGTAATCTGCTAAATGGGATTGGTTTGGCCGGTTATTAGGCGAACGGGCGCATCTTGCGTTCCACTCAGCTTTTAACCATTCAACTAAATAGTTTTGGGCTGGATCGCGACCAACTCTTTGTCCGTTTATTTCCTGCAATGGCCTCCATGCTAGTGGGTTTAGTGTGGAAAGGTATGATTTTACGGTGAAACTTTTAGGTTTTCCATTGCCATTGCCCGGGTCCCAACTGGTACCTTCAAAATGTAAACTACCGACCTCGCCATTATGAACAAAGTTTAGAGATTGACCTCTAACAAGCTGCACTAAAAGGCTCATAAGAGCTATAGGTTCAATCGGATCAGGATGCTCCCAACCATCGACAAACAATCGGACCCCATCCATAATCGCAAAAACTTCGCGCGGTGTTGTTGACCATTCCGAGAGTACCAAACCGAAGAATCTGGGGTTTGTTAGTGCGTACGTATTAGATATGGTCGGCGTCGGATACCGAAAACGGTTCTCATCAATCTTCCATTCCTCGAAGACGGATGCGACTAGTTCGCCTATTTGATAAGGCCGTAGCTCGTAGCGTCTTGTGAAAAACCTGCGCAAATAATCGTCACTATCAAATTCCGCGCCATAGACTGCGCGGACACTTTTGCTCAATTGATCCCCATGAAGACCCAAAATGAAAACTACCCCCGGTACTTCAAAAAAATGCTTAATTTCTTCAAGCACTCTAAGCGCATAATTGGGTCGACAGCGGTCCAGCTCGTCAACGATAACAATGAGCGGAGCACAGCCTGGGCCGTCGCTTAAATCAATCTGTGCAACCAACTCACGCATTTTTCGCTTGAAAACGCTACGAGATTTTTTCCGAATTCGATAAGACGCAAGCATTGCAGCGCCACGTCTATCAACAAGGCTGTCGATTTCCTCGCCCAATTTGTTGAAGGCTTCTTCCATAGCCGCTGCCGCTGCGCCATCATTTTTATCATGTTTGTTATCCTTGGCGCCGTTTACCGCCTCTTCGATCACATTGCCTAGGTGGTCTTGGATCTCGTCTCCGGCTAGCTTGCTAAGGGCTTTAATGCCGGCCCCGGTTAGCAATTTGCCGATAACCGGCAGTGCCGACGCTTTGGCTGCTGCCATCCGGTCACCAAGTTGCTTAGAATTCGATAGATATATTGCAAGCGCATCATCGATAGCAGCCATAAAGGCCGTTAGGGGCTCGTCGCCAGCATCATCGGCCCACGCATCTATACGAGCCACAGGATGTGAAAGTTCGAGCTGTTTGGCAAGGCGTTCGAGGAACCAACTCTTTCCCCGTCCATATGGCGCGTCTATACCTAGAACAATAGAATCCTCGCGGTCTAGTCGTTCAAAAAATTTGACCTCGTTAACGATATATTTTTCGATAGTATCGGCTTCGCGGCGGCGTTCAAGTCGATCGCCTTCCCAAATTTTGTTACGTATATCGGTATCTGTATAACCGCCCAAATCAGTTTCCCAAATTCTTGTATTAATTGATCATATTTAGATAAAACTAGAAGTAAACAACTTTGAAAAGTTTCGGTCTATATTTTAATAGCTCTGTTCTGTATTCACTAACCTCTCGTACGGCTCTCACGTTAGCTAGTAGTTGCGTTCTCGAGAATCGGATGCCCCCCTCACAACCCCAACTGCTTCGCAATCATCCCCTCCCCAAAATAAGCCCGCTCGCAAATTATCCGGTCGCTCCCCGGCGCAAATTCGAAGCTCGCCGCCATTCGCACCCGAAAGCTCCTGCCGGTCGGCTCGACCACCGTCCCGCCGACGGTCAGCGGCCCGAGATGGGTCCCGGTCAGCCAGAATTCGACCAGCACGACATCGTCGCCCGCCGCGCCGATCGCGATCACTTCATTGGCCTGGTCGGGAAAGGGCGTGCGCGACAGCGCGAAATAGGCGCGCACCTGCTCCTCGCCGTCGAACACCGCGCCATTGCCGTAGAGCTCGTAGCGCGGATGCGCGAACGTATCGATCACCGCGTCCCATTCGTGGGTAATCTCCAGCGCCATATGGTCGCGCACCGTCTTCAGCCGTCGCTGTTCCAGATCGCCCATAATTTCTCTCCCCTTTTGGGCAGAGTGTTGCGCAGGCGGGCAGGGAATGCAATCGGCTTTGCGACGCCCACCGTCATTGCGAGGGGCACCGCCCCGAAGCAATCCAGAGCGGCCATCGCTGGGCTTGCCGTCCGGACGCGGTGGATTGCCGCGTCGCCTTCGGCTCCTCGCAATGACGACCATTCAAAAAACCGCTTTCCTACACCCCGCCCAATATGCCTTAATCCCCGCCATGCCTACCGACTCCCGCCGCCCCGACCCGCGCAGCGCCGCCGTCCAGAGCCGCCGCATTTCCCGCGTCCCCGCCTTCACCCCGGTGCCGCTGCGCGCCCGCGTCGACGGGTGGACGCCGCTCCGGCAGGCGGAATTTCTCGGCCATCTCGCCGAGACCCGCTGCATCAGCAAGGCGGCGCAGCGGGTCGGGATGAGCCGCGAGAGCGCCTACCGGCTGCGCGAAAGGCCCGGCGCCGGCGAATTTGCCGCGGCCTGGGATGTCATATTGGGCGTGCCGGCGGCGGTTCAGCCGCCGCCGCGAAAGGTCACACTCGACGCGCTGCTCTGGCGGATCGAGCAGGGCCGCTACCGTCCGCTGCTGCGCGGCGGGCGCTATGTCGCCACCATCCAGAAACCCGACAATCACGCGCTTCTGGCGGCCCTCGGGCGGCTCGACCGGATGCTGCCGCCGGAGGGCGAGGGCGGTCCGGAACCGGAAGGTCACGGAAAATAAAAACATGCGTTTCTGTCAAGCAGATCGCGTGATTTGCCAATCATCGCAAACGGGCGTAGCCTCTGCTCTCTTGCGGGTCGCAACTCGGGAGAATCGTCATGATTGGCCGCTATACTTTTCTGCAGGTTGCGTTGTTCCTGTTCGGTATCATCTTCTGCCTGATCTATCCGCTGGCGCTGGTCTGGCCGTCGGGCTGGGCCTGGCACATGGGACCACCAGCCTCGTCGCAATATTATATGATGATCGTCGGGGTCTACGCGACGCTCGGCATCTTCCTGATCCGGGCCGCCGCCGATCCCGCCGCCAACCGCTCGCTGATCTGGTTCACCGTCTGGTCGAGCCTGGTCCATGCCGGCATCATGGCGGTGCAGGCGCTGCAGGATGCGCAGCATGTCGGCCATCTGTTCGGCGATGTTCCGGCGCTGGTGCTGGTCGCGCTGGTGCTCGGCCTGCTGATGCCGAAGGCGACCGCCGAGGCCTAGCCGCCGGGCGACCAGTCGGGTTCGGCCAGTTCGAAGCCGGCAAAGTCGAAGGCCGGGGAGACGATGCAGCTGACCAGGGCCCAGCCCTGGTCGGCCTCGGTCGCCTGCCAGTGGCCGGGCGGGACCAGATGCTGCGGCGCCTCGCCGGCGATGATATCGGGGCCCAGTCGGATCGCCGCCAGCGGCCCCGTGTCCTCTGCCGCGGTGCTGACCACCAGCGGGCTGCCGGCGTGCCACAGCCACAGCTCCGCCGCATCGACCCGGTGCCAGTGCGAACGCTGCCCGGCCTCGAGCAGGAAATAGATCGCGGTGGCGCTCGCCCGCTCGCCTTCGCCCGCCTCGGCGCGCCAGGTCTCGCGATACCAGCCGCCCTCGGGATGGGGCAGCAGGCCGAGCCGGTCGATGATCATCTGCGCCTCGCTCATGGCCGCACCGGCACTTCCTGGTTGCGCACCACCGTTGCGACTTTGGCGACCAGCGCATCGGCCTGCCGCTGCCAGGCGGCGCTGGCACCCTCCGGCCAGTCGGCACCGGCGCGCCGCGCCATGGTGGCAATGACCAGCGCGAACCAGGCGGCATAGTCATCGGCGGTGAAGTCGGCGTAATTGTGATGGAGATCGATGAAATTGGTGACCGCATGATCGACCCACCATTCGCCCGCCGCCAGCCCGAGCATCGCCTCGAGCGTCTCGCGGGTCATCCGCTCGCGCGCCGCCTCGGGGTTGAGGAAGACCGGGGCATAGTGCGGGTGGTCGGCGATAAAGCGGTCGAACAGCTCGGCGGCCATGCCGTCATGGCGGTCGCCCAGCGCCTCCAGGCTGGCCTCCATCCGTTGGCTGTCGCTCTGCTCCATGGCTACACCATAGCCATGATCGGGGCGATCTTGTCAAATCCCTTTGCCGCTGCCGGCCTATTCGCGGGGGGCAAGGAAGCGGAAGAATGCGCGCCACTCTTCGACGAGGATGTCGCTGTCATTGTCGGACGCCGAAGAGGACGGGCGCGGGGCTTCCCGCGCCGCCTGGACGGCGGGCAGCAGCAGGCCGACCTCGCTCTGGTTGTTGCCCGCCGACAGGTCGGTCCGGCTCTGCGCGCTGGCGCCGCTGGCGGAAAGGCCGAGGGCCAGAACGAGCGTGGTGGTCAGGATGGTCTTGGTCATGGTCTTCTCCTTCTTGGTTGATGGAGAGAATATGACCCGGGCCGCCGCGCCGCGCGGTGATATGCAGCACATCTGGGGTAGGAAAATTATCAAGCGACAGGATTCAAAAGGAAAAAAGCGGCAACCGGTTTCAGAAGGCGCCCGGTACCTCGCGCTGGGCCGGGGTCGGCTGCTCGGGCATCAGCAGCTCGCGGGGCAGGGCGGCGGATGGCGTGATGGCCTCTCGCTGCCCGGCAAGCCTGCCGCCGCTCGTGCTGCTGATCGGGGTGCAGGCGGCCCCGGCCAGAAAGCCGAGCGCCCGCGCGGTCGAGGCTTCTGCCGGGTCGCCGAGCGGCAGGGTGAGGTCATCCGGGGCCTGGCAGCTGTTGGCCACCGACCCGGCGAGGCCGTTGTAATAGTCGGAATTGCCGGAGGCATTCTCGGTGGCAAAGGCGATGACCCGGATGCGGTCGTCGCAGGCGCTGCGGTCGAGGCCGACCTGGCCGACCGGCTTGCCGTACGTGTTGCTGCCGACCAGCGCCATGTCAGTGCCGAGATAGGGGATCATCGCGTTGATCACCAGCTCGCTGGCCGAGGCCGAGGCGCCGGTGGTGATGAAGGCGATCCGGGTCGGCGCGACCGACTCCGACCGCGGCTGGAAATTGCGGGTCTCGTTGTTCGAGGCCTTGCTCGGCCGGAAGCGGGTGACCGACAGCAGGTCGCTGGCAAAGCGGTTGCGGCCCATCAGGTCGGCGAACAACTGGGCGGTGCGGACCAGCCCGCCGCCGTTGTAGCGCAGGTCGACGACCAGATCGGTGACGCCGGCGGCGCGGAACTGGACGAAGGCATCACGCAGCTGCGGCTCGGCGCTGTCGATGAAGGTGCGCAGGTTGATATAGCCGGTTCTGGTGCCGCCATTGTCGAGGATCTTGATCCCGTAGCGCGGCGAGACCGGCAGCAGGTCATAATCGGCCTTGCTGATCGTGGTCGTGGTCTCGCTGCCGGCGGCGTCGCGAAAGCGCAGCACCCGGCTGGTGCCGGCGGTCGACGGGCCGAGCGCGCTGCTCACCGCTGCCGCACCGCCCTGGGCGAACAGCGCGGTGACGGTCTGCAGGTTGCTGCTGCTGGTGCCGATCGCGAGGATCTCGGTGCCGCGGTCGATGCCGGCCGCGAGCGCGGGCGCGCCTTCGAACGCGTCGAGCACGAACACTCGCGACGACGCGCTGTCATAGCTTAGACGGATGCCGAAGCCGGCGGTGGCGCCGGAATTGAGAAAGGCCTCCTCGTCGGCGATCGAGGTGATGTAGGTGAAGAAGCGGTCCCGCCCCTGGCTCCGCGCGGTCGCGGTCAGCGCGTCGATATAGTCCTGCACCGTTGCATAGGGCGCCGGGCTCAGGCTGGCCGGCAGGGTCTCGGGAAAGAGATACCATTCGTTGATCTGCTCGAACGCCCAGTTCTGGCGGCTCTGCAGCGAGCATGTCGTGCTGCCCGGCGCCGGTGTCGGCGTCGCGCCGCCGCCCCCGGGCGGCAGGCTGACGACATTGCTGCTGCTACCGCCACCGCCGCCGCAAGCGGAAAGCAGCGCCGCCAGTGCCAGGATCGAACCGGATTTTCGCAAAGCTATTATACTGCCCCCTGTGAATGACTGCCCGATCACTAGGACCACCAGCCTTAACCCAATATGATTGACCCCGATAGCGCTCGGGCCAACCGATTGCACAGAAAAAATCCGCCGGCATCGCTGCCGACGGATAGTTTTTCCTCCCCAGGAAAACTGGTTGGATCGGATGCCCCGAAGGGGCAGGGCATCCGAACTCTGATTGCTTAGCCGAACTGGTTCATGGTGTTGTGCGCACCGCCGGCCTTCAGCGCGGCTTCGCCGGCGAAATATTCCTTGTGATCATCGCCGATGTCGCTGCCCGACATGTTCTGGTGCTTGACGCAGGCAATACCTTCGCGGATTTCCTTGCGCTGTACTCCGAGGACATAGCCCAGCATGCCGGCGTCGCCGAAATATTCCTTGGCCAGATTGTCGGTCGACAGGGCGGCCGTGTGATAGGTCGGCAGCGTGATCAGGTGGTGGAAGATGCCGGCGCGCT
>CAXIBD010000120.1:0-7000 GCA_964022135.1 uncultured Sphingomonadales bacterium
CGACAGCGCGACCAGCTATGGTGTGGGGCTGGTGTCCAGCATCCTGTTCGATCCGATCGGCTGGGAGGGCGCAAAGCTCGATTTCGAGGGCGAGCTGCGCAAGAGCTCGCTGCGCGACCCGCTGACCGGCGTTCACCGCCGGATCAGCGACGACAAGATTTTCACCTATGAGGTGACCTTCCGCCAGGATATCCCGAACAGCAACTGGGCCTGGGGCGCGGGCGCGGAAGATTTCCGCTATTCCAAATTTCTGCGGCTGGACCAGACCACCAAGTTTCGCACCGGGGCGCCCTATACCTGGGCCTTTGTCGAGCATAAGAATATATTCGGCCTTACGGTGAAGGCGGAGCTCGGCAATCTGCTCGGCCGCAGCGAGAATTTCACCCGCGCGGCCTATGGCACCATCCTTGGCCAGCCGGGTGACCTCGACCCGCCGTTCATCCGGGGACGGCGCAACGGTCCGCTCGGTTTCGTGGAGGATCGCAGCCGCGAATTCGGGCTGATCTACCGGCTGACCGTCAGCGGCAGTTTCTGAGGCGGCAGATCACGGAATCCCGAGCCGGATAGACTTTCGGCGCCGGTATCCCTACATCCCGTTTCATGCCACCTGATTATGCAACCGAGGGCCAGATCGACCCTCCGATGATCCCGACGCTGAAGCGCTTTCTGCCCTATCTCTGGCCCAAGGGCGAGCCGGGCCTGAGGATGCGGATCGTTGTCGCCGGATTGCTGGTGCTGTGCGCCAAGGCGGCGGTTCTGACGATGCCGTTTCTCTACAAGGCGGTGATCGACGGCATGTCCGACGACTCGCTGGGCACCGAACTGACGGTGCTGCTCGCACTGGTCGCGGCCTATGGCGTGGCGCGGTTCGGGCAGGTACTGTTCGACAATCTGCGCAACATCGTGTTCGAGAAGGTTGGCCAGCAGGCGGCGCGGCGGCTGGCGACCAATGTCTTCACCCATCTGCACAGCCTGTCCTTGCGCTTCCATCTGGGGCGCCGCACCGGCGAGGTCACCAAGGTCATCGAGCGCGGAACCAAGAGCATCGACGTGATGCTCTATTTCCTCTTGTTCAATATCGCCCCGACGGTTGTCGAGCTGACCGCGGTGCTGATCATCTTCCAGATCAAGTTCGGCTTTGGCCTGGTCGCCGCGACCATGGCGATGGTCGCCATCTATATCCTGTTCACCCGCAAGGTGACCGACTGGCGCAATGCGCTCCGGGCACGGATGAACGACATGGACACGCGGGTGATCGGCCGGTCGGTCGACGCCCTGCTGAACTACGAGACGGTCAAATATTTTACCGCCGAACGGCGCGAGAGCGAGCGCTATGACCAGGCGATGCGCGACTGGGCCACTGCCGCGGTCAAGTCGGAAAATTCGCTCGGCCTGCTCAATATCGGCCAGTCGATCATCACCAATCTGACGATGATCGGGGCGATGGCGTTCAGCGTCTATGGCTGGAAACAAGGCGACCTGACGGTCGGCGACCTGGTGCTGGTGAACGCGCTGCTGATGCAGCTGTTCCGGCCGCTCGACATGCTCGGCATGGTCTATCGCACGATCCGCCAGGGACTGGTCGACATGGACGCGATGTTCAAGCTGATCGACACCAAACAGGAGGTCGTCGACAAGCCGGGTGCGAAGGCGCTGCAGGTTTCCGACGGCACGGTGCGGTTCGAGAATGTGGTGTTCAACTATGACAAGGACCGCCGGATCCTGCACGGGCTCGATTTTGAGGTACCGGCCGACGGGACGCTGGCGATTGTCGGGCCGTCCGGGGCCGGCAAGTCGACCATCGCGCGGCTGCTGTTCCGTTTCTACGATCCGCAGGCGGGCCGCATCCTGATCGACGGCCAGGATATTGCCGAGGTCACCCAGCACAGCCTGCGCGGCGCGATCGGCATCGTGCCGCAGGACAGCGTATTGTTCAACGACACGATCGGTTACAATATCGGCTATGGCCGCGAGGGCGCGACCCAGGCGGAGATCGAGCAAGCGGCGCGCGGTGCGGCGCTGGACGGCTTTATCGCGAAGCTGCCGCACGGCTATGACACGCAGGTCGGCGAGCGCGGGCTGAAACTGTCCGGCGGCGAGAAGCAGCGCGTGGCGATTGCCCGTACCTTGCTCAAGAATCCGCCGATCCTGATCCTCGACGAGGCAACCTCGGCGCTCGACAGCCGCACCGAGGACGAAATCCAGGCGACGCTGGCCAAGATATCCGAGCGGCGCACGACCCTGATCATCGCGCACCGGCTGTCGACGATCACCCATGCCGACGAGATTATCGTGCTCAACGAGGGGCGGGTTGCCGAGCGCGGCAGCCACCGGCAGCTGCTGGTCAAGCGCGGCCTCTATGCCGACATGTGGAAGCGGCAGGCGGAGGACCAGCGCGAAGTGGCGTGACCGCGGATTACAATTTCGGTCATTTTCGCTTTTGCGGTTTCGCATGCCGCCATGTCTGGCTAGGGAAAGGCGCATGACCGAAGCCCTTCTTCCCCTGCTCAAATCAACCTTCGGCTTCAGCAGCTTTCGCGGCATGCAGGGGCCGGTGCTGCAGCGGGTGATGCAAGGGCAGAACACGCTGGCGGTGATGCCGACCGGGTCCGGAAAATCGCTCTGCTACCAGCTGCCCGCTCTCGCCAACAAGGGCACCACGATCGTGATCTCGCCGCTGATCGCGCTGATGCACGACCAGCTGCGCAGCGCCGAGGCGGTCGGGATACGGGCGGCCACCCTCACCTCCGCCGATGACAATCGCGCCGAGACCATTGCCCGCCTGAAGGCGGGCGAGCTGGACCTGCTCTATGCCGCACCGGAACGCGCGTCGCAGCCGCATTTTCGCGAATTGCTGGAACAGGCCGATATTTCGCTGTTCGCGATCGACGAGGCGCATTGCGTTTCCGAATGGGGCCATGATTTCCGGCCCGACTACCGGCTGCTCCGTCCGCTGCTCGACCATTTTGGTTCGGTGCCGCGGCTAGCTCTTACGGCGACTGCGGACGCGCATACCCGTGACGATATATTGGTGCAGCTGGGCATACCAGCAGAGGGCCTGATCCTCGCCGGCTTCGACCGGCCGAATATCCGCTACAGCCTGAGCCCGCGCGTCGGGCTGGCGCGGCAGATCGGGGACCTGGTCGCGCGCACGCCGGGACCGGGGATCGTCTATGCTCAGACGCGGGCAGCAACCGAGAAAATGGCCAGCCAGATCGCCGCCACCGGCCGCAGCGCGCGGGCCTATCATGCCGGCCTGCCGCCGGAAGTGCGGCAGAAGAACCAGCATGATTTTGTCGCCTCCGAGGATATGGTGATGGTGGCGACAATCGCCTTCGGCATGGGGATCGACAAGCCGGACGTGCGCTTTGTCGCCCATGCCGGGCTGCCGAAGTCGATCGAGGCCTATTATCAGGAGACGGGACGCGCCGGCCGCGACGGCGATCCCGCCGAGGCGCACATGTTCTGGGGCGCGGAAGATTTCGCCAGGGCGCGGCAGCGGCTGGGCGAGGTCGACCAGAGCCGGCTGGAGAGCGAACGGATGCGGCTGGCGGCGCTGGGCGGTCTGGTCGAGACCGCCGGATGCCGGCGCGCGGTGCTGCTGCGCCATTTCGGCGAGCACCCGCCGGAGACCTGCGGCAATTGCGACAATTGCCTGAACGCGCCGGAGACCCGCAATGTCACCGAGCTGGCGCGCAAGTTCCTGTCCGCCGTCTATCGCACCGGCCAGAGTTTCGGGGTGACCCATCTCGAGGCAGTGCTGACCGGGCGGCAGGACGAGAAGATCCTGTCGCGCGGCCATGACAAGCTGTCGGTGTTCGATATTGTCGGCGAGGAGGAAGCGCCGCTGATCAAGGCGGTGTCGCGCTCGCTGCTGCTGCGCGACGCGCTGCGCAATACCGATCATGGCGGACTGATGTTCGGGCCGGAGGCGCGCAAAATCCTGAAGGGCGAGCAGGAAATCGCGATTGTCGAGCCGCCCAAGCGGGTCTCGCGCAGGGGGCGCGGCGGCAGCGGTGCCTCGCTCAATCCGTTTGGCGATCCGCTGTTCGAGGCGCTGCGCAAGAAGCGGATGGAACTGGCCACGGAACTGGGCGTGCCGCCCTATGTGATCTTTCACGACAGCGTGCTGCGTGATATGACCGGCCTGAAGCCCGTCAGCCTGTCGGCGCTCGGCGAGCTGCCCGGAGTCGGCGCGGCGAAGCTGGAGAAACATGGCGAGGCGTTCCTGGCGGTGATCCGCGAAGTGACCCAGTCCGCGTAGATGAAGATATGAAATACCTGCCTGCCCTGTTACCCATCGCCCTGATCGGCTGCAGCGCGGCCACCGCCACCGACACAGAAATACCGACAGAGGAGATCCAGAGCATGTTCCGGAAAATCAACGAGACGATCAGCGTAGCCCCCCAGATCAGCCTGGACGACGTCGCCGCCGCCAAGGCGGACGGGGTGACGCTGATCATCAACAATCGCCCGGACGGCGAGGATCCGTCGGCACCGCAGAGCGCCGACATCGAGGCGGCGGCGCGCGACGCCGGGATCAAATATATCGCGATTCCGATTGGCCACAGCGGCTTTTCCGGACCGCAGGTCGATGCGATGATCGCGGCGCTGGCCGAGGGCGACAAGACCCTCGCCTATTGCCGTTCGGGCACGCGCTCGACCCTGCTCTGGTCGCTGGCGCAGGCGAAACAGGGCGTCGATCCCGACGAGATCGCGCGGCTGGCGGGCAATGCCGGCTATGACATCACCCCGGTGCGGGCGATGGTTGACGCACTGGCCGCCGGGAACTGATCGCGGCATCTGGACAGACACTGACATTCGTGTCAATAGTTCGCCGCTATGGAAAATCTGCCATCCCCGACCGACTGGGCGGTCCCGTTCTTCATCCTTACCGTCGCCATGGAATGGTGGTGGAGCCGCAAGAACAGGAAGATCCGCTACGAGACCAAGGATGCGCTGACCTCGCTGGCGCTGGGCACGGGCAGCGTGGTCGCGGGGATATTGACTGGCGGGATCGTGTTCGCGCTCAGCCTGTGGGTCTATCAGTTCCGGTTGATCGATATCGCGATCAGCTGGCCGAGCGCATTGTGGATCGTGCCGCTGGCCTTCGTGCTGGACGATCTGGCCTATTACTGGTTCCACCGCACCGCGCACCGGGTCCGCTGGTTCTGGGCGGCACATGTCATCCATCACAGCAGCCAGCATTATAATCTGACGACCGCGCTGCGGCAGACCTGGACCGGCTTTTTCGCGCTGAGCTTCCTCTTCCGCCTGCCGCTGTTCCTGATCGGCTTTCCGCCGGCGCTGATCTTCTTCCTCGCCGGGCTGAACCTGATCTATCAGTACTGGATCCACACCGAGGCGATCGACCGGATGCCGCGCTGGTTCGAGGCGGTGATGAACACGCCGTCGCACCACCGGGTCCATCATGCCACCAATGCGCGCTATCTCGACCGCAATTATGCCGGGGTCTTCATCGTCTGGGACAAGCTGTTCGGCAGCTATGAACCGGAAACCGACGAAGAGGAAATCCGCTATGGCATCATCAAGAATCTGAACAGTTTCAACCTGTTCTGGGCGGCCTTTCACGAATGGATCGGCATAGCCCGGGACCTGTGGACGGCGCCTTGGCGGCACAAGTGGAACTATCTCGTCAAGCCGCCGGGCTGGAGCCATGACGGCAGCCGCGAGAGCAGCGAGACGATCAGGCAGCGCTGGGAACAGGGCCTGTAGGCGCCGCCTCCAGCGGCATTACATATTTGTGACTATCCTTTCCCGGAGAAAACGGGCAAGCGCGATTCAGAGGGCCGAGGACCCCTCCAGTCGTGCATGATTCGCACGCGGGTCGCGCATTGGAATCATTTTGAAATTTTCAAAGGCATGCAGCCGCCACCGGTGCGCGCTGGCCCATGGCAGCAGCTGCTGCGCAGCTGTTTTTTGCCCGGGATCCCGTTCATGGACATGAGCGACACCCAAGCCATTCACCAGGACCGGCAGCGATCCGGCTCGAGAATTGTCCCGACCAGCTGGCTGTTGTGCCTGCTGGGCGCAAGCCTGCTGGTCGTCATCGCGATGATGGGCTGGGCCGATCTGGGCATGGATTTCCTGAAAGCCAGCAATGCCAAATATCTGCTCACGCTGATCCTGCTGGCGACGGTCCGCTATGCGATGCGCGAGCAGACCGTCGGGTGGCAGCGGAGCGCGCGCGACTTTTGCGAATATGTCGGCCTGTTCCTGTTCATCAGCCTGCTGGGGGCGACCGCCACCTACCCGGCCGCCGCCGCGACCAGCGGCTTTGTCGATGCCGCCCTCGCCCGTATCGATGCAGTTATCGGCTTCGAATGGATGGACTGGTATAGGCTGGTGGTCGACCATCCCTGGCTACAGACGGCCGGAAGCCTGGCCTATGCCAATATCTACCTGTCGCCGGTGCTGCTGCTCGGCGGCCTGGCGCTGAGCGGGGAACGCGCCCGGGCACAGCTGTTCCTGTTCAGCTTCTGGCTGGCGGCGGTGATCACCATGCTGCTGTTCCTCGCCTTTCCTGCGGTCGGGCCCCTCGCCTATCTGTGGCAGGGGCCGGTGCCCTATATGCCGACCAGCGCCCTCTATCAGGCCGAACTGCTGCCCTTGCTGCGCGAAAATCTGCTGGGCTCCGTCGATCTCGGCGCGCTGCAGGGCCTGGTTTGCGCGCCCAGTTTCCACACCGCGGCCGCCGTCATCTATATCGCGATGGCCTGGCAATGCCGCTATCTGCGCTGGCCGCTGCTGGCGCTGAACGGTGCGATGCTGCTGTCGACGCCGGTCGAGGGCACCCATTATCTGGTCGACATGATCGGCGGGGCCATGGTCGGGCTTTTTGCCCTGTGCACGGCCGGTGCAATACAATATAGCCTCCCCAAATTGCGCGCACAGCGAACATGGAGAGAGACAGGCATATGGCAGAATTTGACATCATCGTCATCGGCGGCGGTTCCGCCGGCAGTGCAGTCGCGGGACG
>CAXIBD010000121.1:0-6644 GCA_964022135.1 uncultured Sphingomonadales bacterium
TGGCATAGGGCCGTCCTTCTGTCCCCCGACTACAGGACGGCCCGTTTTCATTGGCGATGTTCCGGTTAAATGTTGGAAAAGATTGACATTCGACCGCATGCAAGGCTTCGTTGGCCCGAACTTTCACGAACTTTGCGCTTTATCGAAAGGCCAGTCCAGCCATGACCATCACCATCCACCATCTCGAAAACAGCCGCTCGCAGCGGATCATCTGGCTGCTGGAGGAACTGGGCCTGCCTTATGAAATCAAGCGCTACGAGCGCAATCCCAAGACCCAGAAGGCGCCGGACAGCCTGAAGGCAATCCATCCGCTCGGCAAGTCGCCGATGATCGAGGACGGTGGCGAAGTGATCATCGAGACCGCGGCCATTGCTGAATATCTGGTCGAGAAGGCCGGCGGCAAGCTCGGCGCCCCGGATGATGCCAAGGGCGCGCGCCTCTACACCCAATATCTGCATTTCGCGGAAGGCTCGATGATGCCGCCGCTCTACGGCCTGCTGGTGGTTGGCCGGCTCGGTCTGCTCGGCCTGCCGGCGCGCAAACCCGTGGGCCAGATGGTCACCGACCTGCTGGTCTGGCTGGAAACCGAGCTGGCGGACCGCGCCTATTTCGCCGGCGACCAGCTGACCGCCGCCGATATCATGATGAGCTTTCCGCTCGAGGCCTGCCGGTCACGCGCCGGACTGGACTCGCGCTATCCGAACCTGATGGCCTTTCTGGAGCGGATTCACGCCCGGCCGCAATATCAGATCGCGCTCGAAAAGGGCGGCCCCTATGCCTATGCCTGAACCGGCATAGATTCTGCCGGTTGGTGCATTGCAAGGATTGTCAACGGCAGATCGCTCGCCTAAGTCGATTTGATGCAAACAACCAATGATATAAGACGGTCTTTCCTCGACTATTTCGCCGGCCACGGTCACGAGATCGTGCCGTCGGCGCCGCTCATTCCCTATAATGACCCGACGCTGATGTTCATCAACGCGGGCATGGTCCCGTTCAAGAATATCTTCACCGGCGTCGAGAAGAGCAGCTATGCCACGGCGACGTCCAGCCAGAAATGCGTCCGCGCCGGCGGCAAGCATAATGATCTCGACAATGTCGGCTATACCGCGCGCCATCATACCTTCTTCGAGATGCTCGGCAATTTCTCCTTCGGCGACTATTTCAAGGAACAGGCGATCGTCCATGCCTGGACCCTGATCACCAGGACCTGGGGGATATCGCCCGACCGCCTGACCGTGACCGTCTATCATACCGACGACGAAGCCTTTGACCTGTGGAAGAAGATCGCAGGCCTGCCGGACGAGCGGATCATCCGCATCGCGACCAGCGACAATTTCTGGTCGATGGGCGATACCGGCCCCTGCGGTCCGTGCAGCGAGATATTCTACGACCATGGCGAGCATATCGCCGGCGGCCCTCCCGGCAGCCCGGACGAGGATGGCGACCGCTTCGTCGAGATCTGGAACCTGGTGTTCATGCAATATGACCAGCGCGGCGAGGGCGACCGCGTCGACCTGCCGAAGCCGTCGATCGACACCGGCATGGGGCTGGAGCGGATCGCCGCCGTGATGCAGGGCGTGCACGACAATTATGATATCGACCTGTTCAAGGCACTGATCGCCGAATCCGGCCAGCTGACCGGCACCGCCACCACCGGCGACAACCAGGCCAGCCACCGGGTGATCGCCGATCATCTGCGCGCCTCCTCCTTTCTCGTCGCCGACGGCGTGCTGCCGTCGAACGAGGGCCGCGGCTATGTGCTGCGCCGGATCATGCGCCGGGCGATGCGCCATGCGCATCTGCTGGGGGCCGCGGATCCGCTGATGCACCGGATGGTCGGCGCGCTGACCGGCGAAATGGGCAATGCCTTTCCCGAACTGATCCGCGCCAAGCCGCTGATCGAGGAAACGCTGCTGCGCGAGGAAACCAATTTCCGGCAGACGCTGGCCAATGGCCTGAAGCTGCTCGATGCCGAGATCGCCGACATGGGCGAGGGCGATGTCCTGCCCGGCGAAACGGCGTTCAAGCTCTACGACACGTTCGGCTTTCCCTATGACCTGACCGAGGATGCGCTCCGCGCCAAGTCGCTGGGCGTCGACCGCGAAGGGTTCGACAAGGCGATGGCCGAGCAGAAGGCGGCCGCCCGCGCGGCCTGGAAAGGCTCGGGCGACCAGGCTTCCGATACCGTGTGGTTCGACATTGCCGAGCGCGAAGGCAGCACCGAATTTACCGGCTATACATCCGAGGAAGGCGAGGGCGTTGTCGTCGCGCTGGTCAGGGACGGCAAGGAAATCGAAACTGCCCAAAGCGGTGATAGCGTCACCCTGCTGACCAACCAGACACCCTTCTACGGCGAAAGCGGCGGCCAGATGGGCGATGCCGGCGAGATTTCCGGTTCCGACGGCTTCAGGGCCGTGGTCACCGACACCAGAAAGCCGCTCGGACGGCTGCATGCCCACCAGATCGAAATCCGCTCCGGTTCGGTGGCGGTCGGCGACAGCGTGCATCTCGCCGTGGACGGCGTCCGGCGCGCGACGCTCCGGGCCAATCACAGCGCAACCCATTTGCTGCACAAGGCGCTGCGCCACCATCTCGGCGATCATGTGACGCAGAAGGGCAGCCTGGTTGCCCCGGACCGTTTGCGGTTCGATTTCTCGCATCCCAGCCCGCTGACCGAGGCGGAAATAAAGGCCGTCGAAGCCGACGTGAATGCGCAGATCCGCGGCAACAGCCCGGTCACCACGCGCCTGATGAGCCCCGATGAAGCGGTCGCCGCCGGCGCGCTGGCGCTGTTCGGCGAAAAATATGGCGACGAGGTCCGGGTCCTGTCGATGGGCCGGGAACTCGATCTCGACTATTCGGTGGAACTGTGCGGCGGCACCCATGTCAACGCGCTTGGCGATATCGGCCTGATGGTGATCGTGTCGGAATCGGCCGTCGCCAGCGGCGTTCGCCGGATCGAGGCGCTGACCGGAGAAGCGGCGCGTCTTTGGCTGCTCGATCGCGATGCCAAACTCAAGACGATTGCCTCGACGCTCAAATCCTCGCCGGAGGAAGCGGCGGACCGCGTCGCGACGCTGGTCGAGGAACGCAAGAAGCTGGACCGGGAGCTGACCGAAGCGAAGAAGGCGCTGGCACTGGCCGGCGATGGTGGCGGCGCGAAAGCGGCAGAGACGGAAAGCATCGGCGATATAGCCTTTACCGGACAGGTGATCCAGGGCCTCAATCCCAAGGAATTGCGCGGGCTGGTGGATCAGGCGAAGAAAAATCTGGCGAGCGGCGTCAGCGCGCTGGTCGCGGTCAATGATGGCCGGGCCACCGTTGCGGTCGGCGTCACCGATGATCTGACCGACCGCTTCAGCGCGGTGGAACTGGTTCAGGCGGGTGTCGCGGCGGTCGGCGGCAAGGGCGGCGGCGGTCGTCCGGACATGGCGCAGGGCGGCGGTCCCGACGGCGCCAGGGCCGAGGACGCGATTGCGGCGATCAGGACTGTTCTTGCGGGCTGAGCCCGTCGGGCACCAGATCGTCGGCAGTGGCCTGTCCCATCTTGGTGGACAGGGATTTGAGCTTGGGCTCCTGTTCCAGATCGCCGTCTTCCTGGATCTGCTTGCGATAGATATCGCGCAGTTCATGGATCGAGGCGATCACCGGTCCCATGGCAACGCCATTTTCGACCAGCACTGCCTCTGACAGCTGCAGCGACCCTTCGAGCGCTTCCGGCACCGCATTGGTCGCGCCGGCCTGATAGAGTTCGGCGGCATGCTCGATATCCCGCGCCCTGGCAATGATCGGCAGGTCCGGCACCCAGGCGCGCACTTTCTTGACGATCTGTACCGACAGGACCGGCTCGTCCATCGTCAGCACCAGCGCCTTGGCGTGGCCCAGGCGGAGCCGGTCGAGCATCTCGTTGCGCGAGACATTGCCGAAAATGATCGGATGGCCTTCGCGCCGCGCCCTGGCGACAGCATCGATATTGGATTCGACCGCGAGATATTTCTGATTATGAGTCCTGAGCAGCTCGGCAACCAGCCTGCCGACCCGGCCAAAACCGATGATGATGGTTTGCTGCGCCTCGACCGGCTGCTCGCCCGGCGCTGGCGCATTGCCGCTGCGCATTTCCATTCGGCGGGCAATGTCGTGGCCAAAGCGGGCGAGCAGCGGCGTGATGGTGAGGCCGATCGCGGTCACGATCTGCCAGAATGCCGCCGTCTGCGGCTGGATCAGTTGCGCCTGCATCGCCGCAGCCAATACGATCAGCGTGGTTTCGGAAGGGCTTGCCATCAGTACGCCCGCTTCGGTCGCTGTCCCTGCACTGGCGCCGGCAAAGCGCAGTAGCCCACCGGTCACGGCGGCCTTCACCAGGACCACGCCGACGACCGCAGTGAGCAGGCTGCCCCAATTTTCCAGGACCACCCGGATATCGACCTGCATGCCGACGGTGATCAGGAACACGCCCAGCGCCAGGCCCTTGAACGGCTCGGTAATCACTTCGACTTCGCCGTGATATTCGGTTTCCGCGATCAGCAGGCCGGCGAGCAGGGCACCAACGATCGGAGACAGGCCGGTTGCGGCGGTGGCGAGACTGGCCAGGATGATCACCAGCAAGCTGACAGCCAGGAACAGTTCCGGGCTCTTGGTCCGTGCCGCCTGCGCAAAAATCCGCGGCAGCAGCAGACGACCGAGCACGAGCATGCCGATGATCACGGCGCCCCCCATGAGCAGCGTCTTGCCGAGATCGTCCCAGCCGCCATCGGCGGTGATCGCCGGCGAAATGGCTCCAAGCAGGAAGATGATCGGAACGATGGCGACATCCTCGAACAAAAGCATGGCCAGCGCCGCGCGACCAACCGGGCTCTTTGTTCCGGACATCGGCAGGACCAGGGCGGTCGAGGACAGGGCCAGCGCGAGGCCGAGGCCCAGGGCGCCGGCGGAATTCTGGCCGATCAGATAGAGGACAGAAGCGATGATCAGGCCCGATGCCAGCAGTTCCGCCGCACCGACGCCGAATACCAGCCGGCGCATCGACCAGAGCCGCTTGAACGAAAGCTCGAGACCGATGGAAAAGAGCAGCAGGATGATGCCCATTTCGGCAAAGGGTTCGATTGCCTCGCGGTCGCTGATCGTGACGAATCTGAGCCATTCATACTGGCTCTGCAGCGAGCCCAGGCCCGACGGGCCGAGCAGCAGGCCGACCAGGATGAAGCCGATGATCGGGGTGATTCGGAAACGGGTAAAGGCCGGTATCACGATGCCGGCTGCGCCGAGAATCACGATGGCATCGATGAAGGCGGGATTGTCGAGCGGACTGTGCATGGGAAGACTCTATACGCGAACAATGCTATTTGTCAGCAGCTTACATTGAGGAGAAGGTCAATGGAGGAGGCCAGGCGCGATATTTTGATCGTCGGCGGCGGTCCCGCCGGGATGATGGCCGGATTGCTGTTCGCGCGGGCCGGGCTGACCGTGGCGGTGCTGGAGAAGCATGCGGATTTCTTTCGCGATTTCAGGGGGGATACAGTGCATCCGTCCACGCTGGAGCTTTTCCATCAGCTGGGCATGCTCGAAGAACTGCTCCGGCTGCCGCACAGCCGGGTCGATCAGGCCTCGATCCATATTGCCGGTCGCGCGATGAAAGTGATCGATTTCGCGCATCTGCCGGTTACTGCACCCTTTATCGCGATGATGCCGCAATGGGATCTGCTCGATTTCATCGCGGGCAAGGCGCGCCAATATCCGGGTTTCTCGCTGCATATGGAAAGCGAGGTGGTCGATCTGGTCGAGGACGAGGCGGGGCGGGTTTGCGGTGTCGAGACGCGCGGCGGCGAAAGGCTTTATGCGAGGCTGGTGATTGCAGCCGACGGCAGGCGCTCGGCGTTGCGCGACCAGGCCGATCTGCCGTTGCGCAATATCGGCGCGCCCATGGACATATTCTGGTTCCGCGTCGACAAGCCGGAGGATTATGGCGGTGACGTTTTCGGTACCGTGCAGGCGGGCCGGTTCATGGTGATGATCGATCGCCGGGACTATTATCAATGCGCCTTCGTGTTCAACAAGGGGCAGGCCGACCGGGTCAGGGCAGCCGGGCTGGAGGCCTTTCGCGCGCATTTGCGGTCGCTGGTGCCGGACCTGGCAGCCGCATTCGACCAGATTGCCAGCTGGGACCAGGTCAAGACACTGGAAGTGGCGCTGGACCGGCTCGAACGCTGGCATCGCCCGGGGCTGCTGGTGATTGGCGATGCGGCGCACGCGATGTCGCCGATCGGCGGGGTCGGGATCAATATTGCCGTGCAGGACGCGGTGACCGCAGCCAATGTGCTGGCCGGGCCGATGGCAAGGGGAGCGGATCCCGATCCGTTGCTGGGAGATGTCTACCGCCGCCGCATCAAACCGGTTCGGCGGATGCAGGCCTTTCAGAAACTGGCGCAGGACAGGGTGATCGCGCCGCTGCTGCGGCGCACCAGGCCGATTGAGAAGCCGTTTTTCCTGTTGCGTTTGCTGAACCGGGTGCCGCTGTTGCGCCGCATCCCCGGCCGGATTGTCGGGCTTGGCTTCGGGCGAGAGGATATCCACTCACCCGAAGCAGCAAGCCCGTGGAACGGATGATTGCCAGATCTGGAGTTGTGTTGCGCGATTTGCACGCA
>CAXIBD010000122.1:0-6559 GCA_964022135.1 uncultured Sphingomonadales bacterium
ATCATTTCCTCGAAATCGGAAACATCCCGGGTGACCACGGCATAGGCACCCCACAACAATCCGACCCGCCGGGCCGTGTGGCGGTTGGGGGTCAGCACCAGAAGCGGCACCGAGGGACGTTCGCGCGCCATGCGGCGAGCGGTCGAGCCGGAAGAGGTGTAACAGACAATCGCCGAGGTCTCGATCGTGCGCGCGATGTTGAAACTGGCCGCCGCCAGCGCATCCGCCGTGGTCTCGTCGGGCACGGTCTCGGTGAAATGCACCCGGTCGGCATAGGACGGATCATTTTCGACCTGCGCCGCGATCCGGTCCATCATCGTCGCCGCCTCGATCGGCCAGTCGCCCACCGCCGATTCGGCGGACAGCATGATCGCATCGGCGCCGTCGTAAATGGCAGTGGCGACATCCGACACTTCCGCCCGGGTCGGGGTCGGCGACTTGATCATCGATTCCAGCATCTGCGTGGCGACCACCACCGGCCGTCCGAGCTTGCGCGCGGCGGCCACGATCTTCTTCTGCAGCGGCGGCACCTGTTCCGGCAGCAGCTCGACCCCGAGATCGCCGCGCGCGACCATCACCGCGTCGGACAGTTCCAGTATCTCGTCGAGCCGGTCGATCGCAGCGGGCTTTTCGATCTTGGCGAGCAGCGCGGCCTTGCCGCCGATCAGCCGCCTCGCCTCGGCAACATCCTCCGGCCGCTGGACGAAGCTGAGCGCGATCCAGTCGACGTCCTGCTCGAGCGCAAAGGTCAGGTCCTTGCGGTCCTTCTGGGTCAGCGAGCTGACCGGCAGCACCACTTCGGGAACGTTGACGCCCTTGCGGTCCGATATTTCCCCGCCGACGATCACCTTGGTCTCGACGCTCGTGCCATCGGTCTTGGTGACCTCGAGCCGGATCTTGCCATCGTCGAGCAACAGCGTGTGACCCGGCTGCAGCGTGCTCAATATTTCCTTGTGCGGCAGGCTGACGCGTTTCGAGTCGCCCTTGTCCTTGAGCATGTCGAGTGTGAAGCGGGCGCCTTCCTTGAGCATAACCGGTGGCTGGGCAAAGGTGCCGATGCGCAGCTTTGGCCCCTGCAGGTCGGCGAGGATGGCGATCGGCCGGCCGATCTTCTTTTCCAGCGCCCGGATCGACTGCACATTGGCCGCATGCGCCCGATGCTCGCCGTGGCTCATGTTCATCCGGAAGGCGTCGACACCGGCGCGATACAGCTTCTCGATCATTGCAGGGCTGCCGCTGGACGGACCCAGCGTGGCCAGAACCTTGACCTTGCGGTTGCGGGAGAAGATCGGCGATGCCATTTTACATTTCCTTCGTGGCGTTTTACCTGCGCCTTGCCTATTCCTGTTTCATGACAGGTTAAAAACAAAAAACAACGGAAACGAACATGACCGAACAAATATCCGATGCCGCCGCTGCCGCCGCCTTTCGCCGTCTGGTCAAGCATCTGCAGCACCGCCATGACGCGGAAAACATCGACCTGATGGGGCTTGCCGGCTTCTGCCGCAACTGCCTCGCCGACTGGGTGATGGAGGCGACCAATGAGGCCGGCGGCGCGATGACCAGGGACGAGGCCCGCGAGGCGATCCACGGCATGCCGGTGAATGAATGGAAGCGGGAATATCAGACCGAGGCGACGCCCGAGCGGCTCAAAAAGATGAAGGAAAGCGTGGCCAAAAACGCGGACGCCTCTTAAAGACGCACTTCGAATCCGAACATCAATATTCAAGGGAATGAAAGCATGAGCGAAGGCAATGTCGCCGCAGACCAGCTGCGTCTGTTTATCGAGCGTATCGAACGGCTGGAAGAAGAGAAAAAGGGCATGGCGGACGACATTCGCGATGTCTATTCGGAAGCCAAATCGCAGGGCTATGACGCCAAGATCATGCGCCAGATCGTCCGCCTGCGGAAGATGGAAGCCCATGATCGGCAGGAAATGGAAGCGATTCTCGACACCTATAAAGCGGCGCTTGGTCTGGCCTGATGATCGCAATTCGGTCCGCGACGGTCGCCGATGCGGCCCGCTGCGCCGAAATCTACGCGCCGTTCGTGACCGACAGCTGGGTCAGCTTCGAGCTGGATGCCCCTGACGCCGAGGAAATGGCAAGCCGTATCGCCGGGGTCCTGGACTCGCATGACTGGCTGGTTGCCGAAAGGGACGGAGCGGTGCTCGGCTATGCCTATGGCTCCGGGCATCGCACGCGGGCGGCCTACCAGACCAGTTGCGATGTCGCGGTCTATGTCGATCCCGGTCAGGCGCGCCAGGGTATCGGCCGGGCCCTCTACGAGGCCCTGCTGCCGCGGCTCAAAGCCAGAAAAATCCACGCGGCCTTCGCCGGCATCGCCTTGCCGAATGAGGCGAGTATCGCCCTGCACCGGGCGGTGGGTTTTGAACCGGTCGGCACCTACAGGGAAGTCGGCTGGAAAATGGGCGGCTGGCGCGACGTGGCCTGGTTTCAGCGGTTGCTCTGACGAGCGCGGCATATTAGCATCCACTTCCCAGCAGCAGGAACAGGACCCACTCTATGATCGTCACCACCACACCCGGCATCGAGGGCCACGCGATCCGCGACTATCGCGGCATCGTGATCGGCGAGGTCATCGTTGGCGCGAATCTGTTCCGCGATCTTTTCGCCAGCATCACCGACATTGTCGGCGGGCGTTCGGGCAAATATGAAAATGTGCTGAAACGGGCGCGGGACGAAGCCCTGGCCGAAATGGAGGCTGAGGCGGCGAAAGTCGGGGCCAATGCGGTGGTCGGCGTCGATCTGGACTATGAGGTCGTCGGCGAAAAGGGATCGATGCTGATGGTATCCGCCTCGGGCACGGCGGTCATTATCGGCTAGAGCGCACCAGACCGCAGCCCCACATAGATCAGTCCGCTGATCGCCAGCAGATTATAGGCCATGTGCATCGCGATATTGGCCCACCAGCCGTAGCGGATCCGGGCATAGCCCCAGATCAGGCCGCCGACCAGTTGCGGCAGGACGAAGGGCAGGACAGCGGCCTGATTGTCGCCGGCATAGTTGAACACATGGACGAATCCGAACAGCAGCGCCTGGCCCCAGAAGACCAGCGGAAAGATCCGGACATACCAGCCGGGCACCGGGGATTTCCAGAAGCGGATCAGGCCGGCGAGAACCGCCACCGATATGATGGCGATCAGCGCGAGTTTCGCACTTTGGCTCGACGCCACAGCGCCAAGTTGCTTGAGCAGGTGGGAGCCACCGATCCATGCCATCAGGCCGGAAAAAAGGATCAGCCAGCGCGCCGTGCCGGCGATCCAGGCGCGAAATATCAGTTCTTCACTGATCGGGCCAACCAGCACCACGAGCAGCACGAGATGCCAGAGCGGGAGACCGAGCAGCGCCGACATGTCGCTCGACATCTCGACGCCCAGGAGCATCATGACCGGAAACAGGAAGGCGACGATCGCCGCAACAACCAGACAGTTCAGCAGGAAAAGCCATGCGACATCCGCCGCCCGGCGGTGCTTTCCGGTCGCCTGGATGGCTGGTGTGGGAGCGCGCAGAAAAAGGATCAGGTCGCGCGCGGTCGACCGCAATCGGGTGATCGATGATCCAATGGTTGAGTTGGGCTCAAACATGCGCCAAAGAGCCTCGATAAGAGTATAAACAGGTAACGGACGAATCGTATGGCAGGCCATAGTAAATTTAACAATATCAAGCACCGCAAGGGCGCGCAGGACAAGAAGCGGGCGGCGCAATTTTCGAAACTGTCGCGCGAGATTACCGTGTCGGCCAAGTCCGGCATGCCGGACCCGGATTTCAATCCGCGGCTGCGGCTGGCGGTCAACAGCGCCAAGGCGGTGTCGATGCCGAAGGACAATATCCAGCGCGCGATCGAAAAGGCGTCGGCCAATGAAGGCGATGACTATACAGAAATTCGCTATGAAGGTTTCGGTCCCGGCGGCGTGTCGCTGATCATCGAGACGCTGACCGACAATAATAACCGCACTTTTACCAATGTTCGTACCATTATGTCGCGAAATGGTGGCAATCTGGGCGAAAGTGGTTCGGTTTCGCACGGTTTTGACCGGGTCGGCTATATCCACTATCCGGCCAGCGCCGGCGACGAGGAAACGGTCCTTGAAGCGGCGATGGAAGCGGGCGCGGAAGATATTTCGTCGGACGAGGACGGCCACGAAATCTGGACCGCGATGGAAGATCTCCACGAAGTGTCCGGTGCCCTGGAAAAGGCGCTCGGCGAGGCCGACAGCGTGAAACTGGCCTGGCGGCCCTCGGTTCAGGTGGAAGTCGACCAGGAGCAGGCGGAGACGCTGCTCAACCTGATCGACCTGCTGGAAGAAGATGACGATGTCCAGACCGTCTGGGGCAATTATGACGTGTCGGACGAGATCATGGAAAAACTGAACGCCGGCTGATGTGGGAATTTGCCGCCAAGGCCGCACTCGCAGGGGTGATCGTGGCACTGGTGGCAGGCATTGCACAACGCCAGCCCAGCTTCGGCGCGCTGGTCGCGTCGCTGCCGCTGATCTCGATACTGGGCATGATCTTCCTCTGGTGGGCGCGCCCTGACGCGGAAAATATGGCCCTGCACGCCGAGGCGACATTCTGGTATGTGCTTCCATCCCTTCCGATGTTCCTGCTGATCCCGGTGCTGCTGCGCCAGGGAATCAGCTTCTGGCTGTCGCTGGCGGCCGGATGCCTGCTGACCATCGGCCTCTATCTGATCATGGCCTATGTCGGCCGCCGCGTCGGGCTGCCGATCTGAAATGATCATTATCGGCCTCGATCCCGGGCTCGGCATCACCGGCTGGGGCGTGATCGTGGCGGATGGCAACCGCCTGTCCCATATTGCCAATGGCCAGATCAAGACCGATCCGAAAATGGCGCTGGCGAACCGGCTGCTCCAGATCGACCTCGAACTGACCGACCTGCTGCTGGAATATAAGCCGGATGGCGCGGCGGTCGAGGAAGTGTTCGTCAACAGCAATCCGCAGAGCACGCTGAAACTGGGGCAGGCGCGCGGCGTGGTGCTGCTCGGCGCGTCGCGGACCGGGATCGAGGTCGGCGAATATTCGGCGCGGACGGTGAAGAAGTCGGTGGTCGGCGTCGGCAAGGCGGACAAGGACCAGGTGCAGGCGATGATCCGGATCCTGCTGCCCGGCGTGAAGCTGGCCGGCGCGGACGCGGCCGATGCGCTGGCGGTGGCAATCACCCATGCGCATCACAGGAAGAGATAGGCAGGTGAATCACCGTTCGTCCTAAGCCTGTCTAAGGACAGTTTCCAGTCGATAGGTGCACTTCGACAAGCTCAGTGCGAACGGATTTTTTCGCATGAAGACACGAAGCGAATGGTACCAAGCGCCTGTCTTGGTGCCTTTGTGTCTTTGTGCGAGGCCATATTTTGCGGCCCCGCTGGCGCGGGCGGAAAGAAAAGAACAAAACAAAAACTCGACAGATTCGCCTGCCGCGCTAAAACACGGACATGATCGCAAAACTGACCGGCACCATCGACGAAATCGGCACGGATAATTTCGTGCTCGATGTGCAGGGCGTCGGCTATCTGGTCTTCTGCTCCTCCCGCACCATCGGCGCGATCGGCGGCAAGGGCGACGGCGCCACCATCTATACCGAGATGCAGGTCAGCGAGACCGACATGCGGCTGATGGGCTTTGCCAGCGGCTCGGAACGCGACTGGTTCCGGCTGCTGATTTCGGTGCAGGGCGTTGGCGGCAAGGTCGCGCTGGCGATCCTGTCGGCGCTGGAACCGGGCGAGATTTCGCGCGCCGTGGCGATGGGCGACAAGGCGATGGTGACGCGGGCCAATGGCGTCGGGCCGAAACTGGCGCTCAGGATTGTCAACGAGCTCAAGGACAAGGTTGGCGGGATTGCGGTGGACCCGGTGGTCGGTGCCGGCGGCATGGTGCACGCACCTTCGAGCAACAGCGCCGATGCGGTGAGTGCCTTACAGAATCTGGGGTTCAAGCCGGCGGATGCGAGCGCGGCGGTGGCTGCGGCGGATGCCGAGGCCGGGGATGGCGCGACGCTGGATGCGCTGGTACGGCTGGCACTGAAGAAGGCGGCGCGGTGATGGATTTCCGTTCTCGTCATCCTGAACTTGTTT
Organism: uncultured Sphingomonadales bacterium; assembly: GCA_964022135.1. Taxonomy (GTDB): domain Bacteria; phylum Pseudomonadota; class Alphaproteobacteria; order Sphingomonadales; family Sphingomonadaceae; genus Parasphingorhabdus. Next base: position 6,112 of record CAXIBD010000122.1, read on the forward strand.
CAGGATCCCTGGCGGCATCCGCGCCACTTGCCAAATCCTGCGAGATGCTGAAACGAGTTCAGCATGACGAATGAGCTAGGCAGCGAACGTATGGTTTCCGGGGAACGCAAGGTCGAAGACATCGACGCCGCGCTGCGTCCGAAGACGCTCGACGAATTTATCGGGCAGGAAGCGGCGCGCGGGAATTTGCGGGTGTTTATCGAGGCGGCCAGAGGGCGGAGCGAGGCGCTGGATCATGTCCTGTTCTTCGGGCCGCCGGGGCTGGGCAAGACGACGCTGGCGCAGATCATCGCGCGGGAGCTTGGCGTCGGCTTTCGGGCGACATCGGGGCCGGTGATCGCCAAGTCCGGTGATCTGGCGGCGCTGCTGACCAATCTGGAAGAAGGCGATGTCCTGTTCATCGACGAGATCCACCGGCTCAATCCGGTGGTCGAGGAAATCCTCTATC
>CAXIBD010000123.1:0-6476 GCA_964022135.1 uncultured Sphingomonadales bacterium
CAAGTCAGGAATATGACGACCCGCATCTAACACAGCAGATATCAAATCTGGTCGCAACGTCGGCTCTCCGCCTTGAAATTCAATCTTTAACGATGCGCCGGAAAAACTCCTAATCAGATCAATAATCTGTCCTAAAGTTCGCTCGCTCCAATCAAAGCCGGTCGCGCTTTCGGCAGCGCGTGATACCTGACAGTAGCTGCAGGCAAGATTGCAGCGCAAAGATGGTACCAGTATAAGATAACTCATTTCGAATACCGCTGTGTTTCGGCGGGCTTGGGCGAATTTCGACGCATTAATGGCTAGCTTACTGTTCCACAATAGGTGTCGGTCATCTAGGAATTTCAAATCTTGATCGGAAAGTTTTTGAGTTTCATACCGATGGAAGAAATCGGTGCTGGATCGGAAAAAGCGCCCTTCTTTGTTCGCTAAGATATATCTATCTGAAATCCTGCGACCTCTGAATTCAGGAAATTCTTCCGATGGCGTCATCCAATTTTGAACTCCCAACTTTGAACATTATCCTCAATCTACTTTAGAAAATTGATATAACCAAGCATTCCGATTATTATTTGGCGTTAATTGAGCTTGGTGGCAATAAAACTCTGTCTTTATTCCTCATCTTTCGGACCGCCACATCGGTATGGATCGTGACGTTGGTGCCGCCAGCGGTGCGCGTGGTTTTGATAGTGACCGCCACATTCTCTGCTGGTAACCAGAGATTGCAAGGGCGAATATCGAGGGCTATGCAGAACCTGTTGGAGGTCTGGCGCCGCCTTTAGGTCCAATTTGAGCCGCTGCGGTCAAGAGAACACACATGTGAATAGGGCGCCGAACCGAGGGTTTGTCCAGCAGCTTTGTTAGCGTGCGCCGTCTTAGCACTTCAGTCGCTCACCGGTGTCCATCCTCCGAGCCAGTGCTTGCACGAAGCTGTCATATCTCTCTTTGCCTTTTGCCTGTGCAGCAGCGACTGCGCCATCGGGCAAAGGCGGATTAGCCGTCAGCCAAAACCTGACGAACAATGCCAATGCTTCATTCCCGATTTCAACATGCTGGTCCAGTCGCTCAAGCTCACGGATAACCCGATCAATGCGTCTGCTGAACGCCGCCTCCATACGCTCCGATCCGTCTGGCGACATAAACGAGACCAGCGCCGCTTCAACCAGTTCCGCCTGAGACACACGCTTTCGCGCCGCATAATCGGCCAGGTGCCGCGCTACTTCTGGTGAAAGCCGGAACGTATGTTTCGATTTCACAGTTCAATTCCGTCGCCAGGATCAAGGGCAGCCTGACGAGCATTGGCAGTCATTCGGCTGCGAAGTCGTTCTGACCGTGCTGCATCATCGTCCGCGTCACTGGCCTCGACAAAGTCAAATTCGTTAATCCGGGATTTGTGTTGAGGCGCGACCTCGACATGCATTGGCAGTTCGGGTTCGCGGCGCAAGCCACCATTTGGATCATCCAACTCCGTGGTGTCTTTGGAGGCCAACGGCCGGGATGCCTTTATTGCCGCTAGCCCACTCCAATCATCCGAGGACAAGTCTACCCGCCCGTCGGCACTTGGTGTCGGCGGCTTCGTGATCCGGCGTTGTAAGCGAGGGTCGGCGTAATAGCGCGCTTTCTTTGCCCGGACGGGGGGCGCTCCTGACACCATCACAATCTCGTCCGTATCGGGCAACTGGAGCATTTCACCCTGGGTCAGGAGCGGCCGCGATGTTTCGGAGCGGGAGATCATAAGGTGACCGAGCCAGGGCGATAGCCTGTGACCTGCATAATTCTTCATTGCCCGCTGCTCGGTGGCCGTTCCCAGCGATTCCGATACCCGTTTGGCGGTCCGCTCGTCGTTGGTCGCAAATGCCACCCGGACATGGCAGTTGTCGAGGATCGAGTTATTGGCGCCATAAGCCCGCTCGATCTGGTTGAGCGACTGAGCGATCAGAAATGCTTTGATGCGATAACCCGCCATGAATGCCAGCGCGCTTTCGAAGAAATCCAGCCGTCCAAGCGCCGGAAACTCATCCAGCATCAGCAGCAGCCGGTGCCGGTCGCGTCCGGCTTCCAGCTCTTCGGTCAGCCGCCGCCCGATCTGGTTGAGCATCAGACGGATCAGCGGCTTGGTGCGGCTGATATCGGAAGGCGGCACGACCAGATAGAGCGTCACCGGGCAGCTCGCATCAACAAGATCGGCGATCCGCCACTCCGAGCGACTGGTCACTTTTGCGATCACCGGATCGCGGTAAAGCCCGAGGAACGACATGGCGGTCGAGAGGACGCCTGATCGCTCGTTCTCCGACTTGTTGAGCAGCTCGCGCGCAGCACTTGCGACAACCGGATGTGGACCAGCCTCGCCCAGATGCGGGGTGGTCATCATTACCTTGAGCGTTGTTTCGATTGTGCGGCCAGGATCGGACAGGAATGAAGCAACGCCCGCCAGTGTTTTATCGGACTCTGCATAGAGCACATGGAGGATGGCACCGACGAGCAAAGCATGGCTGGTCTTTTCCCAGTGATTACGCTTCTCGAGGCTACCTTCGGGATCGACCAGCACGTCGGCAACATTCTGGACGTCGCGTACCTCCAGGATACCGCGGCGCACTTCGAGCAGCGGGTTGTAGGCAGCGGATTGAAGATTGGTGGGGTCGAACAGCAGCGCCCGGCTGAAACCTGAGCGAAACCCGGCGGTCAGGCTCCAGTTCTCGCCCTTGATGTCGTGAACGATTGCCGAGCCTGCCCAGGTGAGCAGGGTTGGTATTACCAGCCCCACGCCTTTGCCTGACCGCGTCGGTGCAAAGCAGAGCACATGTTCGGGACCATCATGACGCAGATAGCTGTTGTTGAACTTGCCAAGCACCACGCCCTGTTCGGCAAAAAGTCCGGCACGGACGATATCGCGGCGTGTCGCCCAATGTGCAGAGCCATAAGTGCTCGAGTTGCGCGTCTCTCGGCCGCGCCAGACCGACATGGCGATGGCGATCATGATCGCGACGAAGCCACCTGATGTCGCGATAAGCCCTCCAGTCTCGAATACATGCGGCGCATAAGCGTCGTAGGAAAACCACCACCAGAACAGGTCGTAAGGCCGATATATCGGATGGCCCCAAAAGCTGAACCATGGTTGCCCGAGCTCTGCCTGGAATCCGAGCGCAGATGCGGTCCACTGCGTCGCTGTCCAGACGCTTGTCAGGATGATGAATGTGACAGCCAGTATCTGGCTCCAGAGAATTTTTGCGGCGGTCACGGCATCGGCTCCTGCAGTTTCCAGACCAGTCAGGACGACGCGGGCGCAGACGCAAGGGCAATTGTTTTTGTGGAAAGCCTGGCGCAGGATCAGAAGCCTGGGCGTATAAGCCTGTTACCAGCCTATATGTTTTCGATCGTATATTCTGCCGATCCGCTCCATGTCAGGCGAACGATGTTGCCCTGGACCACCGACTGGACGACATTGGGCCATAAAGCGGCAATGCAGGTGCCGCCTTCATGCCGAACCGATGGATAGATGACACCATTATGTCCTTCGGCCCGTGCCCCGGCAGCGACGGCATTGCCTGCCGCATAGCCTTTGGCGGGATCGGGATCGAGCGCCGGGTGTCCGGGATCACCGCGCAAATCAATGAATATTCCCGACATGCTGGCAAGCATCTCGCCATATTCTACAACTGCGTTGAAGTCGCCGGCATCTTCGAGCGCTCTGGTCAGATGATGACCGACTTCGGCGATACAGGTCTCGATCACCAAGCCGGCATACCAAGCCCCGCGGTCGGCAGGATTGAAGCGCATGGGTTCGCGAGGTTTGGCATAAGCAAAACTCGCATTGATGAACTTTGCATGGGGTACGCCGTGAACGAGTTCGTCCTCGCTGATGCCGCCGAGGCCGCGTTCTTCAGCAACGAGGCGTCCGCTGGTCGCTGCTTCGATTTCTGCAAGCAGCTCGCTTTCGGCGGCCGTGTCCACAAGCGGATCCAGAACGGGATCGCGCAGCCGCGCGCTCGCCACGAGCCTGATGGTGCGGGGAAAGGCTTCGCGCACTAACGGTAATATTGTGTCAGTCTCAGAACCCGCCACGCAGCGCGTCTACATATTGCCGGGTCTCGAGCATCCGCGGGATGCCCCCTTCAATCATTGCTTCGATGGGTGATTTGCGGTCGAAGACGGGCGCCCGGTTCTCAAGGCGCGGCCAGCGGTCGGCCATGTCGTCAGCGAACAAGAGGTGAAGCCCCTTGAACACACCGATCAGGGCAGAGGCCCGGGTCAACTGGTCCTGGCTCAACGTACCATCCCATTTGCCAGCCTTCATCCGGTCCCATGTGCTTTCGGAAACGCCCAGAAGGGCGGCGCCTTCAGCATTGCTCCCGCCCCAGATGTCGATCAGGCGCAAAACCGCTTTGACCGCTGTGTCGGTCAAACGTTTGCGGTCGCCATCGCCTGCAAAATTCTGCAAGCCGGCTGCCGCGGAACCTGCTTTGTTCGTGATTGCTGCACTTGCCATCATCGTGTCTCCTGATGCGTATATACGCATCATGTGGTGCGATTGTCAAGATTTGCCAGATCTTCGCAGTCCGCGGCCGGCTAAACGGAAATCCCCCGCGACCGCCCGAGCGTCCAGTCTATTCCGCCGCCAGCTTTTGCCGTTCCCGTGACATGTTTTCCCAGATGCCTGTCGAGTTGCGGGCGCCAGGGAACGAGCTCGAAGCCGAGCCCGTCGTCGATCATGGCGAACCGTCCCGATGCGAGTTGAACGCGCTCACGGTAGGTGCCCGATACCGCATCGCCTTTGGCGCTCGGCCGGTGCGGCAGGCCGGTACGGGCGGCGATTGCATCGCATGCCTCTGTCAGCTCCCGTGAACGCAATGTGCTTAAAAGATCCCGTGCCAGGACGACACGGCCACCCTGTCGCGTTGCGAGGCCTTGGGATATCAGGTGCTCGGCCCGCTCTGACCTGGCCTGTTCAATCTCGGTGCCAAAGCCGCCCAGTGCCTGCACCGGATCGGACGACAATAATTGCCGGTCGAGCCAGGTTGCGCCTCTGGCCGCAATCTGCTCGTCCAGTGGCAGATCGCACCGGACCCAAAGTGACTGCCCGGGTCGTCCGCGCCGGTCGGTCCAGCTCTTGAGTTCAACGATCGCTCCGGGAGCGGCATCGCTGCTCTGGTCAAGGTCACGGAATCGTAAATGATGCACCCGCCCATCAGCGCCGTCGATCACCGCATAGGCTTCACCGGTCAGTTCGTCGTGCAACCCGCGCTCGATGAGACGGCCGATGACCGGATCATCGGTCGCATTCAGATGGACAGCGAAGCGTCCGGGATCTGCGTCGATGCCGGAACCCGTCATGGCATGGTGCATGGTTTTGATGATGTCTCCGCGAACGCCGAGCTGGCGCAGTGTCGGCTCAAAGTCATGCTTGAGCGTCCAGCACGCAGGCGCGATTCTGGTCGCAAGCCCCAAATGCTCGAGCTTGCCCGCGCGTCCGATCAGATGGCGGTCCATCGAGGATTGTGGACGCGGCGGGGCAGGGCGCAGGTCGACGACACCGCCGAGACTATCGGCCATGCGCTGAAGCCGGCGGTCGAGGCTGGTCAGACGGTCAGCGCCCACTTCGCGTGCCAAAGCCTGGTCGATTTCATGTTCGCTGCGAAGCCCAAGCTCGGCAGTGACACGCGCCTCGGCGCGGCCACGCATCCCTTCGCGGATATAGCCTTTGTCGATGATGAGATCATGGCCATCGTCGGTTTTGCCGCGCACGAGGATATGAATATGGGGATTGTCTGTGTTCCAGTGGTCGACCGCGACCCAGTCGAGCCGCGTACCGAGATCGGCCTCCATATCGGCCAGCAGCTCGCGGGTGAACGCCGGGATATCAGCCAACTCGCCTGCATCTTCCGGAGAGACGATGAAGCGGAAGTGATGCCGGTCATCGGCGCAGCGTTCGGCAAATGCATCGCAGAGCGCTGGCCCTTCGTCGCTTCCGAACAGCTCGGCGTCGCTGCCGTCACGGCTGACACCCTCGCGCTTCAGATAGGCGATGTGCCGGGACAGCGGCGCGGCCGAGAAACGTGAACCTGCGTGCCGGACCACCCGTGCCTTGACGAGTACCCGGCGCCGTCCGTGAAATGCGTGGTTCCCGAGCGCTGCGCTTCGTCCGCGGGCATGACGCCCGGTGCCGCGTCCGCTGCGCCCTGTGATACCGACCCGCCCCGCTTTATTGGACAGCGCGCGGACCTGGGCAACGAGCGACCTGGGTTTGGCAGATCGGCCGCCGCGATCCCGGACCCGCCCCGGTCTGATTTCGAAATCGTCGACGCTCACGAAATTTGACTCCTCCGGTCGAACGATGGCGCTGGAAATGCCAGAATTGCGCCATTTTCGATCAATGATGCCAGCCAGCTTGGTGACTGGCTGGCGCATTTTTCCCAGTAATTCCAATAGCCTGCACCCCAACCGACGGCGCGTCTTTTATCTTGCCATCTTAATTGGGCCAG
>CAXIBD010000124.1:0-6414 GCA_964022135.1 uncultured Sphingomonadales bacterium
TTCACCCTGCGCGCGCTGGCCATCGTCAAGGGCCTGTCGCTGCCCGCCTATCGCGGGGCGGAAGACAAGGAATAGGCCAGCAGCCGGTCGATCCAGCCGGATGAAGCATTGCTATTCCGGTGCATCGTCGCTCCGCATTCCAGGCACAGGGCCTGCACATCTTCGCGCGCCAGCAAGCCCTGCGCGGTGGTCAGCGCCTCGCTGAAAATCGCCTTTTGCTGCTGTGCCACCCAGCCGACAATCCCGGTAACCGGCGCGCTTTCCTGCCGGACGAAGGGGATGCCGCCAAAGGGAAGCCAGGACAGCCGGGATGGCGGGTCGAGATATTGCGCGTGATAATCGCCTTCCGCGAGGCCCGCCCGTTTGGCAGCCTCGGCGAGCGCGTCCTTGATGCCGCCGAAGCCGTCCACCAGACCGAGTTGTCTCGCGGTGCCGCCGTCCCAGACGCGGCCCTGGCCGATCGTGTCGACCTCTGCCGGGGTCTTGCCGCGCGCTGCGGCGACCAGTTTGATGAAGTCGCCATAGCTGTTTTCGACGCCGGACTGCAGAATGACGTTCAGGTCCTCGCTGAAGCCGCCGACGAAATTGGGCTCGCCGGACAGCGGGGTGGTCTGCACCCCGTCGGCGGTGACGCCCCATTTGGCCAGGGCTTTCTCAAAGCTGGGCAGAACCGCGAATACCCCGATGGAACCGGTGATCGTGTCCGGCTCGGCAAAAATATGGTCACCCGCGGTAGCGACCCAATAGCCGCCGCTGGCCGCGACATCGCCCATCGAGACGACGATCGGCAGTTTCTTTTTCCTGGCCTCGAGCAGGGCGAGGCGGATTTCCTCGCTGGCGAAGGCCGATCCGCCGGGCGAATCGATGCGGACCACCAATGCCTTGATCTCGTCTTCATCCAGCGCCTTGTAAATCTGTTCGGCAATCCGGCCGCTGGCGGCCATGCCGGGGCCGCTCTTGCCGTCGACGATTTCACCGGCAACGGTGATCACGCCGATCGGCGAGCCATCGCTGTCCACCGGACTGGCAGCGACAAAATCATCATAGTCGATGCTATTGAAACTGTCCGGAGAAGGTGTCTCGTCGGTACCGACTTTTTCGGCAACAAAGCGATCGAAGGCGGTCTTGTCGCCCAGCTTGTCGACCAGCTTCTGCTCCATGGCGACCCTTGCCAGATCACCGCCTGCGGTCCTGGCAAAGGAGGCGGGGTCGTCGGCGAAGGGCTTGATCACGGCCTGCGGCCTCGCCTTTTTCACTTCACTCAGCCAGTTGTCCCACAGCACGTTGTAGAGCGCCTCGGACGCTTCCCGCGCGGCGGGCGACTGGTCGGCACGCATATAGGGTTCTACCGCGCTTTTATAGGTGCCGACCCGGTAGATATTGGCGGTCACGCCGAGCCGGTCGATCAGCCCCTTGTAGTAGAGCCGGTTTCCGCCGGCTCCGGCAAAGATGATGCCGCCCATCGGGTCGAGCCAGACCTGCGAGGCATGGGCAGCGAGCTGATAGCTGTCATCGCTGTAGAAACTGGCGAAGGCATAGATGGGCTTGCCCGCCTTTCTGGCCCGGTCAAGCGCGGCGCCAACGTCGGTGAGACTCGTCTGGCCGCCGCCGGCAAATCGGCCGAGGTCGAGGACGATGGCCTTGACCCGGTCATCGTCGACGCTGGCATCAATGGCATGCACGACATCCCGCAGACGATATTCGCGCGGGCTGTCGCTGGTGCTGGACAGAAAATCCTCGAGCGTCGGCGCTGCCGGTTCCTCGACAATCACGCCGTTCAGATCGAGCAACAGCGCGCCGTCCCGGATCGCGGCGCTGTTCGGCTGCGATGACAGCAGCGCATAGAGTGCCCCAAAGAACAACAGCATGGCGATCAGCACCATGCCATCCTTTATTGCGACCAGAAATTTCCATGCCGCGCGCGCAAATTGCATATATCCATTCCTGTTCTGCCCGGATTGACCCCCTCTATATGGGATCGGGTCGGCATATTACCAGCGGATAAGACGCGGGACGACCAGCCTTCCGACAATCGCGCTGATCGCGACCGGAATCGTGAACCACAGGCCGATATAATAGATGTCATTGAATGGGCAGTGGAGATTATAGGCCGCCGCACCTAGCGCGCCCGAGGCCAGGCCAACCAGCCAGCCAGCGCGTTCGGGCGATGTCGGCGCGCCCTGTCGCAGCCACAGGGTCAGGCCGCTGCCGATCGCCAGCGCCGCGATACCGCTGGCGGCCAGGCATTTCAGCCCTTCCATCGGACGCAGGGCCTCCACCGGCGGCATGGTGATGGCGCTCATGATCGCGGCGGTCAGCGGAAACAGCGCAGCGGTGATCAGCGCCCAGATCCAGCCCCGGCTCAATTTCCCGACACCGGGCCGGGCCATGTTGACCACGGTGATCGCGGTTGCGATGCCGAGCATCAGCAACACCCCGCTGCGCAGGAAAAACATCTCGTGCGCCATGCCCATCACCAGGTCATTGCGGATACCGAGCGTGGTGGCCACGACGATGCCGGCGAGCACAGTGAGTCCGCCGACGATCGCCAGCCCGCTTTTCGGCTTCAATGTCCGGACCGGTTCCAGCTCTTCGACCAGCCCCTCAATCAGGCTATTTGCAGATCCACTCATGTCACTCACTCTCGATTAGGGCGCTCATTTTCTTCAGGCCCCGATGGATATTCACTTTGACCAGAGATTCCGACTGGCCGGTTCTGGCGGCGGCCTCGATGATGCTGAGGCCCTCGATCTTGACGAGGCTGATCACCTCGGCCTGTTTCGCAGGGATCATGCCGAGCAGCCGTTCGAGACTGACTCTGGCGGTGACATCCCCGTCCTGCGGATCGGCGACCATGTCCTCGTAGAGCTGGTCATGCTCGTGCCGGTAAATCCTGCGCAGACTGTCGATCCAGCGGTAGCGGCCGATGGCCGCGAGCCAGGGCAGAAACGCCCTTTCCGGATCATAGCTGGCCCGCTTGCGGTGGACCGAGATCAGTGTTTCCTGCACCAGATCATCGATCGCGGCCGCATTGATCTTGCGGGCGAAATAGCGTCGCAGCCATTTTTCACATTCGCCCAGCAGGGTCGAATAGCAGAGCCTGTCGCCGGCTTGCGCCCTGATCATCAGATGTCGAAAGGTTTCTTCACTGGCGATCATCGGTCAGCCCAGCCTGTAGCCGATCAGCCGGTCCAGCGAGAACATGCCGCCACCGCGGACGATCAGCACCAGCGCCATCGCCACCCAGAGGATATGGGTCTGCCACCAGACCGCTGCCTCCGGAAAGACGAACGTCTGGATCACCAGGGTCATGCCGAGCACGCCTAGCGCTCCAAGCCGTGTTGCCAGCCCGAGCAGCAGCAGGACCGGCAGCAGATGTTCGGTGCAGGTGGTGACATAGGCGCCGAGGTCGCCGTTGATCAGGGGAACCTGGTTGAATGGTGCGTCCGAGAACTGGTAAAATGTCGTTTCCTTGATGGTCAGAAAACTGCCGTCTTCGACCTTGGTGCGGGCCGAACGCCAGAAAATCCCGGCAAGCGCAACCCGGGTGAACAGCAGGGCAATTCCCTCGGCCATGGCTCCGTTCAGCCATTCAATCGGTCTGCTGGCGATTGCCACCATGTCTCTAGCCCTCGTTTCGCGTCAATGCACCGGCCCGGATCAGCATCAGGATCTGCTGCATCGCAGACGGTTCATCACCCAGTTCGAGCGCCCGGTCCAAAAGGTTACCCACGGTCACGCAATCGGCAATTTTTGTCGCGATCGCCTGTTCCGTCGCGTTCAGCGGGTGGAACAGAACCTGCGCCTGTGGGCGGGCGATCATCAGGCCGGCCGGATCGGTCGCGGCCAGCTCGGGCAGCGCCGCCGACAAGGGGCCGTCGAGGGGGACGAGGCGCATGGCCGGATGGGCGGTGACCGGGAAGGCCAGCAGTTCGGTGACGGCCAGACCGGCGATATCTCCGAGGGCCAGCGGCTCGGCTTCGGCGCTGCGATAGCTTTCCAGCCAGGCCCATTCGATCCGGGCCAGATCGACGCTACCGGCGTCGCAGCCCTGGCCGGCCAAAAAGGCGGCGAAGGCGGCGGCGATGCCGTTGATATCGCAGGCCAGGACATGGTCCTGCTCGATATAGGCGCGGGACAGGGAGTGAAATGCCTCATGGCCGATATGTTCATGCAATCTGGGATAGGCCTGTTCCAGCGCCACCAGCCGGGCATGGGAGATGGTGTTGGCATGGGCTTTCAGGCCGAGCAGCGCGCGCTCCCTGCTTTCGGCAAAAAGATCATCGGGAAAATGGGCCGGGCCCTTTTGCAGGCAGGTGATGACGCGGGCCTGACTGTCAGCGAGCGAGGGCATGGCGCGCTTCGCTGGCCTGGTTGCCGTTCAGGATGGTGTCCGCCTTGGCGACTTCTGCGATCAGCACATCATAGGCCGGAATATCGCTGTCCCATTCGATCAGCGTCGGTCTGGCGCCGGCGCGTTCGACAAAGCGGCGGTAGAGCCGCCAGGTGGCGTCGCTAACCATCGAGCCATGATCGTCGATCAGCAGCGGGCCGCTGGCATGCTCCTCGCGGGCGTGGCCGGCGAGATGGATTTCGCCGACGATCGCCGGGTCGATGGCATCGATATAGGCGTCCATGTCGAGACCGACATTGGTCGCGGTGACCTCGACATTGTTGATATCGAACAGCAGCCCGCAGCCCGCTTTCCGGCACAGGGCACGGATGAAGTCCGGCTCGCTCATCTCGTCGTCGGCATAGGAAAGATAGCGGGAGGGGTTCTCGATCAGGATGGTCCGCTGCAGCCGGTCCTGGACCTTGCCGATTTCGCCGGCCAGATGGTCCAGGGCTTCCTGTGTATAGGGAATCGGAAGGAGATCGGGGTAGCGGTCATGGGCATTGCCGCTCCAGCTGAGATGGTCGGACACCATCGCCGGCTGGTAGCGGTCGCACAGCGCCACGAGCTTGTCCAGATCATCGGCGTTGAGCCCGTCGGCGCTGCCCAGCGACAGGCCGACGCTGTGGAAGCTCAGGGGATATACTCCGGCGATGGCGGTGAGCCAGCGGTGCGCCGGACCGCCATCGCCGAAGTAATTCTGTGGATGAACCTCGACCCAGGAGGGGTGTTTCGCGTTCGCCGCATCGTCCAGCACATTTTGATAATGTACCGACTTGAGACCGATGCCGCCGGATGGAGGGAGGGCGTGCGGCACAGGCATCACCGACGAAGCACGAGGATCAGGGATAGCGACCATCCACGGAATTTAGCGTCTTCAGTTCTTTTTGGGAACCGGTTTCGCATTGCCCTCATGCGCGGTCAGCGTGCCGCCCATGGCGACGCATTTGCCCTTGGCGACATATTTCCAGGCATTGCCCTGATAATCGGCGGTCGACGTGCCCGCGCAGCTGGTGCCGGGGCCCGCGGCGCAATCATTCTTGCCGGCGAGCGCTATGCCAAAGCATTTTTCCTTGGCACCGGCCGCCTCGGCAGCGGTGGCCGACAGGGACAGGGTGGCGGCGGCGGTCAGGGCCGCCGCTGCGGCGGTTGATTTGATCAGGACAGACATCAAAATTCCTTTCAGTAAGCGGGGGAACCGAGTGAACCCCGCCATCGGGGCTCGAAAATCCATTCGCCGGGCGCGTTGAACCGGTTACAAAAACGCTCCGTAGCAATACGGATTGTCAGCAGATTGATTCGCAATGCCTTGGAAATCCAACAAAAATTGAATGAAATATTTTCGGCCGTTTCCCTTGACGGCGGGTGAATAGCCATTACATGGGCTTCGTTAGCACTCGAAAGGAGAGAGTGCTAATTCACACAGATTCTGCTCTTGCGACCGGCAGCGAAAGCGCTGGTCTGGAGAGATTTGGATTGGACAAGAAAGGGAAATCTATGAAATTTCGTCCATTACATGACCGTGTACTGGTGCGCCGCGTTGAAGCGGATGCCAAAACCGCAGGCGGTATCATCATTCCGGATAGCGCACAGGAAAAGCCTTCCGAAGGCAAGGTCGTGGCCGTTGGCCCGGGCCTGAAAGACGAGAACGGCAAGTCGACCGCGCTTGACGTCAAGAAGGGCGACAAGATCCTGTTCGGCAAATGGTCCGGCACGGAAGTCACCGTCGACGGCGAAGAGCTGATCATCATGAAGGAAAGCGATATTCTCGGCATCATCGAGAAATAGGCGCTTACCCCATCACAATTTCAATCAATTAAGCAGGAGACAATATCATGGCTGCTAAAGACGTAAAATTCGGCCGCGACGCTCGCGAGCGCATCCTCAAGGGTGTGAACACGCTGGCCGACGCCGTTAAGGTTACCCTCGGCCCCAAAGGCCGCAACGTTGTGCTCGACAAGAGCTTTGGCGCACCGCGCATCACCAAGGACGGTGTATCGGTTGCCAAGGAAATCGAACTG
>CAXIBD010000125.1:0-6314 GCA_964022135.1 uncultured Sphingomonadales bacterium
GTATGAGCTTCACCCTTGACCGTTTCGATCTCGACGCTTTTGTCGCTGCCACCCTCGCCGAGGACCTCGGTGCCCCTTATGGGGAAGGCGGGCGTGATGTCACGTCCGAGGCGGTGATTCCTGCCGATGCGATCTTCTCCGGCGTGATGGACAGCCGCGACGATGCGGTGATTGCCGGGCTGCCGATTGCCGAGGCTTTTTTCCGCCATCTTGATCCCGAGGTGGAGATTGAAATTCTGGTGGCGGAAGGCGAGGCGGTGGCGGCGGGCGCCGATATCATGCGGCTGAAGGGCAAGGGCCGGGCGATGCTGACCGCCGAGCGCAGCGCGCTCAACACGGTGCAGCATCTGACCGGCATCGCGACCATGACCCGCGCCTATGTCGACCGGATCAGCGGCACCGGCTGCACGCTGCTCGACACGCGCAAGACCATTCCGGGGCTGCGGGTGCTGGAAAAATATGCGACGCGGATGGGCGGGGCGCAGAACCATCGCATGGGCCTGTGGGACGCGGCGATGATCAAGGACAATCATGTCGCGGTCGCCGGTTCGGTCGGTGAAGCGGTTCGCCGGGCCCGGGATGCCGGTGTCGAGAAGATCATCTGCGAAGTCGACCGGGTCGACCAGATCGAGCCGGCGTTGGCGGCGGGGGCGACGCATCTGCTGCTCGACAATATGGAACCGGCGACGCTGCGCGGGGCGGTGACGCTGATCGGCGGGCGCGTGGCGACCGAAGCGAGCGGCGGCGTGACGCTGGAGACGATCCGCGACAAGGCGGAGACGGGTGTGGATTATATTTCGGTGGGGCGTTTGACGCAATCGGCCCCGGCGGCGGATATCGGGCTGGACTTTGCACAGGTTTAGCGATGGTCGTCACCCTGAACTTGTTTCAGGGTCCATGGCGTGACCATCTGCCGTCCGCCGTGGGAGGCACGATGGATGTTGAATCAAGTTCAGCATGACGAGGAAGAGGGCGTCTGATCAAGTTATGACAAAGATCCGACCACAATCTATTATTTGGTTTGAACGGCTTTTTTTCGGGTCTTTGGCGTTGGGCTATCTGCTCCTAATTGGCGTTAGCGCGATTGCGTTGGATAATTTGGGAATAGAAATAATTACACTGGGCTGTTTGGTTCTACTCTGGTATTTCATCGCTCATCGAGCCAGTAATGTCGCGAAATGGATTGACGTAGCTGTGGTCGCGTTTGGTGTCGCTAATATGGTGACTGTGACTCAGCAACTCTCCAACGTTCAGATGGCCTTAAGTCTCGCTGCAAATTTGTTCGCATTTGCCTCCATTATTTGTCTATTCACGCCGAGCGCCCGTATTTGGTTTCAGTCTAAGGGGCAGGCTGGTAATGGTAACGACGATCAATTTCGGACATTTTAGAATGAAGCTAGCTTTAGCTTCGATAGTGCTGCTTATGCCAGCATCGGCCCAAGCCCAATCCTACCAATGCCGTGCACCCCTTGGCCTAATTGCTCCCGCCGAGAGCAAACCCGCCTCCGAACCGCGCCGCGTCAAACCGGTGACCGGCTACACGCTTGCACTCAGCTGGTCCCCCGAATTTTGCCGTACCCGCAAGAACAGCCCTCGCGACAAGACCCAGTGTAGTGGTGATGACGGCAGTTTTGCCTTCATCCTCCACGGCCTGTGGCCGGAAACACGCGGGCCCGGCTATCCACAATGGTGCGCCTCGACGAAGCCGCTGCCACCGGCGGTGGTGAGGCGTAATTTCTGCATGATGCCGTCCGCCAGGATGATGGCGCATGAATGGGCGAAGCACGGGACGTGCATGACCCGTCGGCCGGAAACCTATTTCCGGGTGTCGCGGATCATGTTCGATGCGGTGCGCTTTCCTGACATGGACCGGCTGTCGCGCCAGCCGCTGACCGCCGGTCAGTTCCGCAATGCCTTTGCCGCGGCCAATGACGGCGTGATGCCGGATATGGTGCGGCTCAAGGTGAACGAACGCGGCTGGCTGCAGGAGGTGAAATTGTGTCTCGGCGGGAATTTCCGGCCGCAGCGCTGTCCGGTCCATATGCGGGCGGTGCGAGACGATGCCACGGTCAAGATCTGGCGCGGGGGCTAGAGCATCGTGCTCCGGGCGCTGACCCGGAGCCCTGCCGGCAGTGGCGCTTGTGGCCAGGGCTCCGCATCAAGTGCGGAGCACAAAGCTCAACCCTCGATCGTGCGCGTTCCCGGGTGGTGCTTGTCCAGATGCTTGCGGATGATCTTCAGATTCTTGGTGTTCGAGCGCCAGAAAAAGTCGAAGACATCGCCGGCGAGCGGGATTGCGCCGAGCGCGGTGTCGATACCGACATTGGCCGCCATGCGGGTCAGCTGCAGCTTCGACATGCCGAGATTGCGGGCTTCCCAGACGATATAGGCGCCCATCAGCGCGGTGGCGATATCACCGACGACGGGGATCAGGCCGACGATCGAATCGAGGCCGATCGGCCGGTTGATGCCGGGAATCACGAAGGCCCGCTCGAGCATCTTTTCCATCGCTTCGACCCGGGTGCGGACCGCTTGCGGATCGCGGCTGACGTCGGGCAACTGTTCGGCGAGACGCTTCAACTGTTCTTCGGAAATGGCCATCGGGACTCCCTGTCATATGACAACACTACAGTCAGGATATGGGGATGCCCACCAGCGGGTTCAATGGATGCCAGCCGCGCGGGTTGACCGCGAAGCCGCGCTGGTTCTGGCGGGCCAGCGACCAGCGGATCGGCACTGCGATCGGAATGAAATTATAATGGTCGACCAGCATGTCCTCGACCTCGGCATAGAGCCGCGCCTTGATCTGGAGATTGGTCGCGGCATCGGCCTCGGCGATTTTCGCATCGGCATCGTTCAGGCAGACCGTGGTTTTGTCGCAGGTGAACTGCTTCAGAAACCAGGGAGCGCTGTCGTAGGGCGCGATCCTGTCCATCAGTTCGACGTCAGCGGCCTGGTTGATGCCCACCTTTCGGGCGTCAAGGCCGACGCGTCTGAGATCGGACTGGATCCGCCTGAACAGGATTCGCGCGCCGGCGGCATCGGACAGGGCGATGGTCAGCGGGGCCACCGGCCCTTCAGACTCTTTCCAGCGGCTGACATGGTTTCTGGCAAAGGCGATCCGGTCCTGCATGGTCATGCTCGCCCAGTCGGGATAGGTGTTGACCCCCTCGACATCGAGCGCTTCGGGAATGATCTTGAGCCGGCTCTGCCAGGCGCTGACGCCGGGAAAGGATGTGAGCAAGGCAGGGCGATTGATCGCCATCGCCAAAATCTCGCGGTTTGCCGGCACCGCCCAGAAACCCGTGGCGCGGATGAACCGCAATCCGAACAGCCCGGCGACCGGATCCAGCCGCAGGTCGCCGCTGCTGATATCCGCCGCATCGACCAGCGGCAGATGATGATATTTGCCGTTGAGGACGATCTGGGCGCTGCCCGCCCGATAGCGGGCGATGGCGATCGCGGCGGGTTCGCTGCGCAGCGATACCCAGCGGTCGTCCTCCTGCTTTTCCGTTTCCTGCTCGTCCTGCGACGGCTGTTCGAACTGGCCCAGCCTGATGCCATTGTCCTCGTCCAGCACGCGCATCGGGCCGGCGCCGTGACCCGCCCGGAACAGGCCCATTTCCGGCTGCGCCAGCAGCTGCAGGAAATTGGGATGCGGCGCGTTCAGCTTGATCTCGATCACCCGGCCGGTCATCGGGACGACCTCGTCCACCGCCGTCACGTCGTAGCGCAGGCGGCTGTTGCGCAGTTCGGACAGGCGCTGGTTCAGCAACCGTGCGACGCGCTCGGCGGTGATCTGGCGGCCGTCATCCCACTTTGCATCGAACAGGCGGAATATATAGCTGAGGCCGTCGTCGGTGACGATCCAGCGGGCGGCGAGTGCCGGCACCACCCGGCCTTCCTCGTCGAGTCCGACCAGACCCTTGGCGATCGCCGCGCGCATGGTCGAGGAGGCGAAATTCAGGCGGGTGCCGATCGGATTGATCCGCGCGTTCCCGTCCTCGATCACGGTGACCCGGACCTGATCCTCGTCGCCGGCATAGCCGCAGGCACCGAGCATCGACAGGGCAAGCGCAGCCGCGGTGCCGTTCAACCAGAATCTTGCACGGAAAATCATCAGGGCCTTATACGCAGAGTGCGGCTGGGATGCACATTGGAAATATTATCTTCCCAACCCGCGATCCGCTCGGCCACAAGGCTGCGCGTGACGTAATAATAGAGCGGCAATATCGGCATGTCGGCGATCAGCCGGGCCTCCGCCCTGCGCATCAGTTGCTGGCGTCGCCGCGGATCCGGTTCGGCGATCGCCTGCGCCAGAATCCGGTCATAATCGGCGCTGGCATAGCCCGAATAATTGCCGGCACCATTGGCTTCTTGATGCACCAGCAGGAAATTTTCCGGGGTCGGCAGGTCGGCGATCCAGCCGGAGCGCGCGAGCGCGAATTCATGACGGCGCAGGGCGGCAAAATGCAGCGCGGCCTCGCTGTTGAACAGGCTGGCCTCGACCCCGAGCGGCTGCCACATCGCCGCCAGCGCGACCGAGACTCGGCGATGCTCGGCCGAGCTGTTGAAGCGGATGTCGAAGCGCAGCGGATTGCCCGGGCCATAGCCGGCCTGTGCGAGCAGCCGGCGGGCCGTGCGCAGCCGCTTGTCCCTTGGCCAGTCGGCCCACTCGGGACGCAATGTGTCGGCCCCGGTCAGCCCTGGCGGCAGCAGTCCCCAGGCCGGGATATTGTCCACTCCGATCACCTTGTCGGCGATCCATGCGCGTTCGACGGCCATCGACAGGGCGGTGCGGACTCGCCGGTCGTCAAACGGCGGCTCGCGCGTGTTGAAGGCGAAATAATAGCTGCCGAGATAGGGGACGCTATGAGCAATCGCCGGATGATTGTCCTTCAGCCACTGATGCCGGCTTGGCGGATAGTCGGCGGCGATATCCGCGCCGTCCGACAGGAACAGGCGCAGCGCCGAGAGACTGTCCTCCATCGGTTTCCAGATGATCGTCGCCGTCGACGCTGGGCCGTCGTGCCATTGCGGGTTGCGCTCCAGCCGGGCGTAGTCGTTCAGTTTCCATTCCGACAATCGATAGGGGCCGCTGGCGATCATCGGCCGGTCTGAGGTCCACTGGTCGCCTGCCGGCCCGATCCGGTGCAGGGGAATAGCCGCCATCGCCGGATGGGTCAGCAGGGCAGGCAGGGCGGGATCGGGAGAGGCCAGGCGTACGACCACTTGATTGCTGGCGGGGGCTTCGATGGCCACGATATTGGCGAACAGCGCCTGTGCCGGCGCCGCGGTCTCCGGCGCCCGCAGGCGCTGGAGCAGGGCCGGAAACAGCGTCGCATCGAAATTCGTGCCGTCGGAAAATTGCAGCGGTTGTCTCAGCGTGAAGCTCCAGGTCCGTCCGTCCGCTGCGATGCGCCAGTCTTTGGCCAGCCCCGGCTCCGCTTTGCCGCGGGCGTCGAGACGGGTCAGGCCCTCATATTGGTCGGCGGCCACGCGGAGCGAGGAAAGGTCGGAAACCTTTTGCGGGTCGATACCCTTGATCTCCGAGTCGGCGAGCCGGACGATCTGATGCGGGCCGGGTGCGATATCGACCGCCGGATCGCTGTCGCAGGATATCAGCAGCAGCATCGTACAGAGAAGGGTGAAGTAGCGCATGCCGCCTGTTTGCTCCTCGGTCAGCCGGTCAGTTCCCTGAGGCGTTCACTGTCAGCCGAAGGGACGGTTGAGCTGGACGATCTTGCCGTTGAGGACCGCCGCAAAGGACACCCACAGAAAATAGGGCAGGATCATCGCTCCCGCCAGCGGCGCGAAGCTCCAGTTCACGACCAGCATCGCGACGACCGACAGCCAGAGAAACACCACCTCGACCAGCGCCCAGTCCGGCCTCTGATATTTGAAGAATAGCGGCGACCAGAGCAGGTGAAACAGGAAATTGGCGCCATAGACCGAGAGGATGACCGCTTGCCCGGACGGGGTCGCGGCTTCGTCCCACGCCAAAATGGCCGACCAGGCGGCGAGCCCGAGAATGATTGTCCACGCCGGGCCGAACAGCCAGTCCGGTGGCTGCCAGCTCGGTTTTTTCAGGTCGCGGTACCAGGAGCCGATATCCGTCAGCAGTCCTCCCGCACCGCCCAGGATGACGGCCCAGAGGATCGCGGCAATGATGGCGGGATCGAGCATGAATCTGCCTTGTTGATCGGCTTGACGAAATAGTCTGCCGCAGTCGTTGCCCGATTCTAGACAGATTTGCGAAAGACGCAATCGCGTCCTCGTAAAACTGGTGCGGACGGCGGGACTCGAACCCGCAC
>CAXIBD010000126.1:0-6161 GCA_964022135.1 uncultured Sphingomonadales bacterium
ATGGTCGCGCATTTGACGCCGACACCATGTTTCTTGATCGCATTGGTCGCATCGACCGTGATCTTGTCATTGGTGTCGTCGCGGACCTCAATCGAGAGATCATAATAATGCAGGTCGATGTCGAGATAAGGCTCAATCAACCGCTCGCGAATCCATTGCCAGATGATCCGCGTCATTTCGTCGCCGTCAATTTCGACGACCGGGTTTTTGACCTTGATTTTCGACATATCGTTTAATTCTTTCCTGAAACGGGAATGCAAGGGAGGATTAATGTTGCGTGCCTCTTAGCAAAGATTGTCATTTGTTCAACCTAGAGTTGCGCAGGCGGGTTGGCGGCAGCGGCACAAAATATCCTCGCCGAAATCTCAATATATCAACGGGAGTGTTGTCAGAAGTCTGACCGGTCCCTAAGTAGCTTCCATGGCAATCGAGAAATATTCAAACAAGGGCCTGGGCGAAGCCAAATGGTCATTCCCCCCGGTCCACCCCGAAGGCCGCAAATTTGCGCTGATCGCTGCGGTCATCACCGTGTTCTTTGCGCTCATGGCGTGGGAGACGCTGGCCTGGCCGATGGCGGCCGTGACCGCCTGGGTCCTGACCTTTTTCCGCGATCCGAAACGGGTGACGCCGCTGGACGAGAAATATATCATCGCGCCCGCCGATGGCCTGATAAATTTGATAATGCCGGTGAAACCGCCGGTCGAATTGCGCGGCGAGGGCGGACTTGGTGACGAAGAACTGATCCGGGTGTCGATTTTCATGAGCGTGTTCGACGTGCATATCAACCGCACCCCGATCGAGGGCACGGTCAAGCGCCAGGCCTATATTTCCGGAAAATTCCTCAACGCCGATCTCGACAAGGCAAGCGAAGAAAACGAACGCCAGCATTTCATGGTCGAACGCAACGACGGCCTGAAGATCGGCTTTACCCAGATCGCGGGTCTGGTGGCGCGACGGATCATGTCCTTTGTCAAGGAAGGCGATTTTGTTGCCGCTGGCCAGCGAATCGGACTGATTCGCTTTGGCAGCCGCGTCGACGTCTATCTGCCCAAGGGAACGACGCCCAATGTCGTGCTGGGACAACGGTCCATCGCGGGGGAAACCGTACTCGCGGTGGTCGGCGAGGCGAAAGAGATCGAGGGTGTGGGACAATGATCAGCGGGCGGCTCGATAGCAGATTGCGGCAAGGCTGATGGCCGGAAAAGGTTCGTTGAAACGGCCCGAGCGCGGCATTCCGCTACGCGCCTTTGTTCCCAATGCGATCACGGCACTGGCGCTTTGCGTCGGCCTGAGCAGCGTGCGCTTTGCCTATATGGACAACTGGGTGCTGGCCGCCGCATCGATCGTGCTCGCCGGGATCCTGGACGGTCTCGACGGCCGCGTTGCCCGTCTGCTGAATGCGCAGAGCCGCTTTGGCGCAGAACTGGATTCGCTGTCGGACGTGATCGCCTTCGGCGTGTCGCCGGCGCTGGTCATGTTCCTCTGGTCAACACAATATATGCCGCAGTTCGGCTGGGTGCTGGCGCTGACCATGGTGGTCGCCTGCGCGCTCCGGCTGGCGCGGTTCAACGCGCTGATCGACGCCGATGACCAGCCGCACAAGTCGGCCGGATTCCTGACCGGCATTCCGGCCCCGGTCGGCGCGGGCCTCGCGATGCTGCCGCTCTATCTGTGGATGATCACCGGCGAGGAAATCTTTCGCCATTATGCGCTGGTCTCGCCGTGGATCGTGCTGATCGCTTTCCTGATGCTGTCGAACACGGCGACCTTCAGCTGGACGTCCCTGCGCTTGCGCAAGAATATCAGGCTGGAAGCCATCGCCATCATCGCCCTGGTCGGCGTCGCCCTGATCAATTCGCCGTGGATCATGCTGTCCGCGATCAGCATCGGCTATCTGATATTGATCCCGTTCAGCGTCCGCAGCTATGCCAGGGTCAAGCGGCAGCGCGCAGCGGAACGGGCTGCAGCGAGCGATGCTGGTTCATAAGCTGGGGCGTCCTGATGGTCCGGTGCCGATAGTCCGATGACCGGAGAACGGTTTCGGGCCGACTGGCCTGCAGCTCCGTCTGAATGACGCTGGCGATCCGGCCGCGATACTGGAAAAACATCATCGCAATGACCGCGGACGCGCCAAAAAAGGAAAGTGCAAAAAAGGAAGAGATAGCGATAGCGAGCATGTGATGTTCCCGTTCGTTCCGTCAATGAACCCCTAATGTTCCATTTCTGTTCTCATTGTCAAGCGCTATCTTGACCGGAACGGGTTTTCGGATGGAAGCGGGCGGGCGTGCCGTCTCTTGTTGCGCATCCCGGATACGCGTGTCATAGTGACTTACCTAAGTAAGACAGGGAGAAAAGCCATTATTGACCGGTTGCCGAGCTGGGTGCGCAGACATCCCGTCATTTCTGGCCTGATCGCCGTCCTGTTCCTCGCGATCCTGTACAAGATCATCGTTCCGTCATCGCCGGAATATGAATATGTGACCGAGCCGGTGACCCGCGGCGAGGTCGCCCGGATCGTGTCGGCGAGCGGCAAGGTGCGGGCCCTGAACACGATCGAGGTGGGCTCCGAAATTTCGGGGCAGGTGACCGATGTCTATGTCGATTTCAACTCGCCGGTGACGGCAGGGCAGGTGCTGGCCAGAATCGATCCGACCCGGATCGAGGCCCGCGTGACCCAGGCCCGCGCGCAGGTCGAGCTGGCGCGCGCGAACCTGGCGCAGGCTGACGCCTCGATCATCCGCGCGCAGACGGATTTCGCGGTCCAGTCGCGCGAATATCAGCGGCAACGGGAACTGGCGGAAAAAGGCTTCGTATCCAAGGCGGGCATCGATCGGGCGCAGAACGCGCTGGCCACGGCCCAGGCCGCGCTGAGCACCGCCAGGGCGCAGGCGCAAAGCGGCCGCGCCCAGATCGCGCAGAGCACGGCCGAACTGTCCTCGGCACAGCTGGATCTCAACCGCACGCGGATCGTTGCCCCGACCAGCGGCGTCGTGATCAACAAGCTGGTCGAACCCGGCACCACCGTGGCCGCCAGTTTCCAGACTCCCAACCTGTTCGAGATCGCTGCCGACACCAGCCGCATGCAGGTCGAAGCCTCGGTCGACGAGGCCGATATCGGCCAGGTGCGGGTCGGCCAGACGGTCCGCTTCACGGTCGACAGCTATCCCGACGACACGTTCGTCGCCAAGGTCGGGCAGATCCGCAAATCCGCGACCGAGGCGCAGAACGTGGTCAGCTATCTGGTAATCCTCGATGTCGACAACAAGGATGGCAAGCTGCTGACCGGGATGACGGCCAATGTCGAAATTGTCACCGGCACCCGCCGGAATGTCCTCAGGGTTCCCGCATCCGCGATCCGCTTCCGCCCGCGCAAGGATGACCGGCCGGATGAAGACGAGGACGCCGAAGAGAGAAAGCCGGGATCAAAGAAGGTCACCACTATCTGGTTGGCCAGCGACGATCCGTACAAGCCGGTTCGCCGGGTGGTCACGCTGGGCCTGGTCGGCGAGGATTTCGTCGAGATAGTCAAGGGTGTGAAACCTGGTGAAAAGGTCCTGGTGCGCACAAAGAATCTGGCCAATGAAGACGAGGACGAGGATGATTTCGCCAGCGAGGACGAATAAGCCATGGCGCTGGTAGAAACCCGGGATCTGGTCAAGAATTACGTCATGGGCGAGGAAACGGTGCGCGCGGTCGACGGGGTCACTCTCTCGATCGAGCGCGGCGAATATGTCGCGATCATGGGGGCCAGCGGTTCCGGCAAGTCGACCTTCATGAACATGATCGGCTGTCTCGATGTGCCGACCTCGGGCGAGGTGCGGATTGACGGTATCGCCACGCAGGACCGGGACGGCGACGCGCTCGCCGAATTGCGCAACCAGAAAATCGGCTTCGTTTTTCAGCAGTTCAACCTGCTGGCCCGGACGACGGCGCTCGACAATGTCGCGGTGCCGCTGATCTACGCCGGTCTCGGCAGCGAGGAGCGCCGGGCGAGGGCGAAGGCAAAGCTCGAGGAAATGGGTCTCGGCGACCGGCTCGACCATTCGCCGGCGAAACTGTCCGGCGGGCAGCAGCAGCGCGTGGCGATCGCCCGGGCGCTGGTGACCGACCCGGTGATCCTGCTCGCCGACGAGCCGACCGGCGCGCTCGACAGCAAGACATCCGAAGACATCATGGAGATTTTCCAGACGCTCAACGAGCAGGGCATCACCATCATCGTGGTCACCCACGAAGCCGAGATCGCCGACCATGCCAAGCGGCGGATCGAGTTTCGCGATGGCAAGGTGGTCGAGGACGTGCCGGTTGCCGATCGCCGGACGGTCCGCGCATGAGTTCCAGTCTCGGCAAGAAAAGCGCGGCCTGGGCCGTCAACGTGGCAATCGCATTCACCGCCCTGCGGACCAATTTGATGCGATCGATCCTGACCACCTTGGGGGTTATGATCGGCGTGTTCGCGGTGACGCTCGCAGTGGCCGTGGGATCGGGCGCACAGGTTTCGGTGATGCAGTCGATCAACGCGCTCGGCTCCAACATGGCGCTGATCTTCCCGCAGCCCGATAGCGAGGGCGGGCGCACCACCTTCGATCGCGGCCGCCTCACGATGCGGGACGCGCGCGCGATCCAGAAGCAGATCAGCGGCATCACCGATATCGCGCCGCAACTGCGCACCTCGATCCAGCTGGTTGTTGCGGGCCGCAACGCGACCACCAGCGCGATCGGTGCGACACCCGGCTACGGAAAGGTCTCCAATGCCGCCGCGGCATCCGGCCGCTTCATCACCGAAGCGGATGTCCGTTCCGCAGCGCGGGTCGTGGTGCTGGGGCCCAGCGTCGCGAAAAAGCTGTTCGGCGATTATGACCCGGTGGGGGAGACGGTGCGGATCAACCGGGCCCCGTTTACCGTCATCGGCGTGATGGAATCGAAAGGCTCCAGCTTCGGCAACGACAATGATGATATCGCGATCATGCCGATCACCACCACCCGCCAGCGATTCGTCGGTGACTCCCTGTCCGGGCCCGATGACCTGCAGATGCTGTTCGTCGGCTTTGAGGACGGCGTTTCCCTGCCCAGGGCGAAACGCGAGATCACCCGCCTGCTGCGCGAGCGATACCGGGTGAGGGGCAAGGAAATCAATCCGTTCACCATCCGCACCACCGAGGAATTCATGAAGGAATCGGCGCAGGTCACCGGTATCTTCCAGATCGTGCTGGTCGCGATTGCCTCGATCTCGCTGCTGGTCGGGGGGATTGGCATCATGAACATCATGCTGGTCAGCGTCACCGAGCGCACCCGCGAGATCGGACTGAGGATGGCGCTGGGCGCCAAGCGCAGCGATATCCGCAACCAGTTTCTGGTGGAAGCCGCGGTGCTGTGCGTGATCGGCGGGGCTATCGGGCTGGTCCTGGCAATTGCGGCGGGCACGGCGCTGACCGTCTATGCCGACTTTCCGGTACCGATCGGGATCGGTGTGGGCATTGGCGCGATCGTCTTCTCGGCCGTGATCGGCTTGCTGTTTGGCGGCTATCCGGCGGTACGGGCATCCCGCCTGTCGCCGATCGAGGCGTTGCGCAGCGAATAGTCCAGCCTGGGCAGCCAGCAATTTGTGGTTGCATTTCGCTCCGCTTCGCCTTAACGGCACGCTCATTCCACATGGAAAGCACTCATACCGGTGCCAATGGCGGTCTTTCAGGTCGTTTGAGGTTCTCAGCTTTCCAGAGGCATAACCGGATAAGGAGAACTATTATGGCGGCCCCTGTCGTCACCCTACAGCAATTGATTGAAGCCGGAGCGCATTTCGGCCACCAGACCCACCGCTGGAACCCGAAGATGAAACCATATATCTTCGGCGCCCGCAACAGCGTCCATATTCTCGACCTCTCGCAGAGCGTGCCTTTGTTCGCACGGGCACTCGACTTTATCGCCAACGCCGTTTCGGCTGGCGGCAAGGTCCTGTTCGTCGGTACCAAGCGTCAGGCGCAAGAACCTATCGCTGAAGCAGCGCGCGCCAGCGGCCAGCATTTCGTCAACCATCGCTGGCTCGGCGGCATGCTGACCAACTGGAAGACCATTTCCAACTCGATTCGCCGGATGAAGACCCTGGAAGAGCAGCTCGGTGGCGACACCGCTGGCTTTACCAAGAAGGAAGTCCTGCAGATGACGCG
>CAXIBD010000127.1:0-5998 GCA_964022135.1 uncultured Sphingomonadales bacterium
TTGGCTATATCATCGTCAAGATGGCGGTGATCGTCGGCGCGCACAGCGATGTCGCCTGGGACGAGCCGCTCTACCGGATCAAATGGCTGTCGCCGGTGATGTGGCTGGTCGAACGCACGATCTCGACCCCCGCCACCCACCACGCGCACCATGGCCGCCACAAGAGCGACGGCGTCACCCATTACAAGGGCAATTTCGGCAATCTATTGTTCTTCTGGGACGTGCTGTTCGGCACCGCCCATATCACGCGCCGCTATCCCGACAGCTACGGCGTCGAAAATCTCGCCCCCGCCACCCTGGGACAGCAGCTCGCCTGGCCGATCTTTCCGGAGAACAAGCAGGGCGGCCACGGGGTCAAGGAACTGGCGGCGATGGAAGCAGCAGCCAAGATATAGGAACTTGGGATATAGGAACTTGGCGACCGGAAAGTCCGGACAGGTGCAATATTGATCGCTACTGTTTGACGAAAATCCCGTTTTACAGTAATGATCAAATATGCGCGACAGCCTTCATTCACGGCCTATTAGCCTGATGATGCTCTTTACGGCATCTTTTGTTGCAACGACATGCCCGGCAAAAGCAACGCAGGACGCAGAAAAATCCGTGTCCAGTGACAGCGAAATTGTCGTCACCGGCCAGAAAAAACAGATGGCCGAATTTCAGAAACTGATCGTCAACCATTTCCGCGTCACCGGGGGCGGCAGGAACAATGGCCAATATGCGCGTTTCGCGCAATCCGTCTGCCCGTCCGTTGCCGGTCTGGCGGAGCGGCAGGTCAAGGCCATCGAACAGCGGATCCGCGAAGTCGCGGACATGGCTGATATCGGCGTGGCAAAGGAAAATTGCCGTCCCAACCTGTTCGTGGCCATTGTCGAAGACGGCGGCGCCGAGATTCAGCTTTTGCGCAAGAAGAAAAACCGCCTGTTCGGATCTCTCAGCCACAGCGAGAGAGACCGGATCGAGCAAAGCGGCGGGCCGGTTTACAGCTGGAAGACGACCGAGACGATGGGAAGCGACTCCAACTATAATGCCGCCGGCGGCACCTTCACCTTCATGGCGGGCGCAAACGGAGCGGGCGGCGGACCGGCGCTTGGCGGCGCGCAGACCAATGGCCAGACCACGCACGTGAAATCGAAAATCTCGAGATCGACGATCGAAGGCATTTCCTATTCCTATCTGCTGATCGACAGCAAGGCGCTGGAAGGCGTTTCCGCCGCCCAGCTGGCGGACTATGCGGCCCTCGTTTCCCTGATCGATATCGAGGTGGGCAGCGATACCCAGGTGCCGGAAGGATCGATCCTGTCGCTGTTTGAGGAAACCGACGACAAGTCACTGCGACCAACGTCCCTCAGCGGCGGCGATCTACTACTGCTGCGCGGGCTGTACAAGGTTCCCGCCAATGTGAAGGCCTCGCTGCAACGCTCCGCGATGATCCACACGATGAGCGAAGGCCTGAAAGACCCCGAACGCATCGATCGGTGAACTGCCGGCGCTAGTCGCTCGATCCCTGGCTGCAGCGCAACGTCAGACCATATTCCTCCAGCCAGTCGGCCTCCGTCGGCAGCAGATATTGCAGCGCCTCGGGCAACAGGCCGTGCAGCGTATTGGCATGGGCCAGCTCCGTGCGCCGGTCGGCAAAGCACAGCTTCGGGCCGGCCTCTTCGACAAGGCGCAGCACGCCCTCCTCGGTATTCCCGCCTTCATCGGCGAGCGAGATGAACAGCGGTGGACGGTCAGCCTGGTTCATGCCCGCAGGAGCGTGCGAAAGTGCCTGGTCGTTCCATTGCAGGCTCGGCGACAGCGCCGCATAGCCGTCGAACAGGTCCGGCGCGATCATCCAGGTTTCGGCGACAAAATGCCCCGCCGCGCTCTCGCCGGCCAGAAAGGCACGGCCGTCATCGCGATATTTTTCCCTCACCAGCGGCAGGATCGACGTCGAAAGCCACTGGCGAAAGGCGCCGCTTTCCCCGGCTGTCGGATAGCGCTCCTGTTCGGCCTTGTCCTCGGTAGGCGGCAGCAGTTCCCGCTGCCGGTCGACGGTCTCGACCCCGACAAAGATCACCGGCGCGCTGCGCTGCCAGAGCTGGTTCCAGCGCTCCATGCCAAGCGTGAGGTAGAAATCCTGGTTCAACCCCGCATCCAGCATGACCAGAATGGGATAGGTCCGGTCGGTCTCGGCATAGCCGGGCGGCAGCACGACGTGGATCCGCCGTTCCGCGCCATGGGTCGAGACCAGATAGGAGGTTCCGATCGTCAGCGGCTCGGACGGAATCTCCTGAGCCCGCAAAGGCGAAAGGCTAGCCACAAAAAGGGCCGCGAGTATCGCTAGAAATTTCAACTGCTTTCCCCTGATCACCCCGCCGCCTTCACAATCTCCGCCCAGGCAGCCTCGTCGATCACCTCGATCCCGAGGTCCGCCGCCTTCTTCATCTTCGATCCCGCGCCCGGCCCTGCCACCACCAGATCGGTCTTCGCACTCACCGAACCCGAGGCCTTGGCCCCCAGCGCCTCGGCCTGCGCCTTGGCCTCGTCGCGGCTCATCGTTTCCAGCTTGCCGGTGAAGACGATGGTCTTGCCGCTCACCGCGCTTTCGCGGGTTTCGACGATATAGTCGGGCGGCGAGACTTCGCTCAGCAGGTCTTCCCACACGGTTCGATTGTGCGGTTCGTGAAAGAAATCGGCCAGCGCCTCCGCCACCGTCGGGCCAACCCCGTCGATCGAGGTGATTTCCGCCCAGGCCGCATCGCCCTCGGGACTCCCGCCACCATTTCCGCTCGTGCCAGGTGCAGTGCCCCCGCCGTTCGTGTCGAGCGAAGTCGAGACACCCTGCCCGGCCTCATCGTCTCTCGACTTCGCTCGAGACGAACGGTATTCCTCGGATCCCTGCGCAATTTCGGCAATTTCGCGCAACCGGCCCAAGGTCCGGAAATTCTTCAGCAAATCCCGCGCCGTCACCGCCCCGATATGGCGGATCCCCAGCCCGAACAAAAGCCGCGCCGCATCCGGCTGCCGTTTCTTTTCCACAGCCGCCAACAGATTATCCACAGACTTTTCCTGCCAGCCCTCGCGCGCCAGGATTTCCGTGCGATGCCTGCGCAGGCGGAAAATATCGGCCGGGCTCTCGATCAGGCCGGCGGCGAGAAATTCGGCGATGCTCTTCTCGCCCAGCCCGTCGATATCGAGCGCCGCGCGCGAGACAAAATGGGCGAGCCGCTGGAAGCGTTGCGCCGGGCAGATCAGGCCGCCGGTGCAGCGGACATCGACCTCCCCCTCCTCGGCCACCGCTTCGCTGCCGCATTCCGGGCAATGGTCGGGAAAATGATAAGGCTCCCGCTGCTCGTCCCGGGTCAGATTTTCGACCACCTGTGGGATCACGTCGCCCGCCCGCTGCACCAGCACCCGGTCGCCGGGCCGCACGCCAAGCCGCTCGATCTCGTCGCGGTTGTGCAGCGTCACATTGGACACCACCACGCCGCCGACGGTGACCGGCTTCAGCCGCCCGACCGGAGTCAGCTTGCCGGTGCGCCCGACCTGGATATCGATACTCTCCAGCGTCGTCTGCGCCTGCTCGGCGGGGAATTTGTGCGCAATCGCCCAGCGCGGCGACTTGGCCACAAAGCCCAGCCGCTGCTGCCAGTCGAGCCGGTCGACCTTGTAGACCACGCCGTCGATATCATAAGGCATGTCCGCCCGCTCCGCCTCGATATGGCGATAATGGGCGAGCATCTCGTCGAGCGTGTCCATCCGCCGGACCAGCGGCGACACCGGCACGCCCCAGCTGGCGATGGCCTGCATCACCCCGAGCGCTGTCTCGGCCGGCAAATCGCTATGCACACCCCAGCCATGCGCCCAGAATTTGAGCGGCCGCTTGGCGGTAATATTGGCATCCTTCTGCCGGAGCGAGCCAGCGGCGGCGTTGCGCGGATTGGCGAACTGCCGGACCTTCTCCGGGTCGAACTCAACCCCCTTGGCCTCCGCCTCGGCCCGGCCCTCGTCCATCAGCCGCTCGTTGAGCCCGGCAAAATCCGCCTTGGCCATATATACCTCGCCGCGGATCTCGAACAGGTCGGGGACTGTGTTCCCCGGCGAAGGCCGGGGTCCAGTCGATAGGGACTCTGGGCCCCGGCCTTCGCCGGGGCACAACATTTGCGGAATATCCCCGATCATCCGCACATTGGCGGTCACATCCTCGCCCACCTGCCCGTCGCCGCGCGTCGCCGCCAGCACCAGCTCGCCCTTCTCGTAGCGCAGCGAGCAGGACAGCCCGTCGATCTTGTCCTCGGCGGTCACCGCCACCGGCGTATCCTCCGCCAGATTCAGAAAGCGCCGCACCCGCGCCAGCCATTCGGCGATATCCTCGTCGGCAAAACCGTTGTCGAGGCTGTACATCCGCTGCTCGTGCGCCACCTTGGACAAAGGCGAAGCCGCCACCGCCGCCCCGACCAGCTTGTTGGGGCTGTCATCACGCACGAGGTGCGGAAAGGCTTCCTCCAGCTCGTTGTTCCGCTTGACCAGAGCGTCATAGTCCGCATCGGAAATTTCCGGCGAATCCTCGGCATGGTAGAGCCGGTTATGCTTGGCAATCTTGCGCGCCAGACGCATCAGCTCATTGGCGGCATCGGCTTCGGAGAGATGTTTTGCTTCACTCAATAATGTTGTTCGCACTTCCGATCTTCGACTTCGAATGATTGAACTTCCGGTATTCCATGACCGTGGGTTACATATCCGACTTCGCAAACTGTTGAATCCCCGTCCGGATAAGAAACGATAATACGACCCCCAGCGTCGGAACCGCCCCACTTTGCCCAGTAGCGGCCATCAACGTTTTTCATCATTTTCGCCGAATTGCCGTTCAATGTCAGCTTTGCGGATTCTACCGGCTCATCAACGTCTACCGCAAACATTGGCTCTGGCGCACAGGCACTGATCAGCAAAGTCGTTACCAGCAGCCACAGCATTCTCATCAAACCCCCTCCAGCAACCGGTCCGCCTGCGCTCTCGCCTCGTCGGTCACATCCGCGCCCGACAGCATCCGCGCAATCTCCTGCCGCCGGCCCTCGTCGTCCAGCGCGCGGACATCGGTGCGCGAGACGGTGCCGCTGAGCGACTTGTTGATCAGCATATGGGCATCGCCCTTGGAGGCGACCTGCGGGCTGTGGGTGACGACCAGCAGCTGCGCGCCCTTCGACAGGCGCGACAGGCGGTCGCCGATCGCCGAGGCCACGGCGCCGCCGACGCCGCGGTCGACTTCGTCGAAAATGATCGATTTCAGACCATATTCTTCCGCCAATGCGACTTTCAGGGCCAGAATGAACCGCGAAAGTTCACCCCCGGACGCAATCTTGCCAAGCGGGGCCAGCGGTGCCCCGGGGTTGGTCGAGATCAGGAACTCGATCCGGTCCATTCCCCCTTTATTCCAATGCTCTTCGGTTAATTCTTCAAGCAGAGTCTCAAATCTGGCCGCGTCCAGCTTGAGCGGCGCCAGCTCGCCGGCCACCGCCTTGTCGAGCGCCTTCGCCGCCCTGACCCGCTGTGCCCGCAGCTTTTCCGCGGCCGCCACATAGGCAGCCTTCGACTTGGCCAAAGATGCTTCCAATTCTTCCAATGTCCGCCCGCCATCGCTGATCGCCGCCAGCTTTTTCTCCAGCTCATTCAGCAGGTTGGACAGCTGGTCCGGCTCCACCCTGTGCTTGCGCGCCAGCCCCCTGAGATCGAACAGTCGGGTCTCCATATCGTCGAGTCGCTGCGGGTCGAAAGACAGCGCCGCCGCCGCCTCGTCGAGCTTGTCCTCGGCCTCGCCGGCGTCGATGATCGAGCGGTCTAGCGCCTCCAGCGCCTCCTTGAGAAGAGGATGATCCTCGGCAATCCGGTCGAGCCGCCGCGCAGCTGCCCGCAGCGAGGCCAGGCCGCCATTGGAACCGTCGAAGGCCGCCCGAATCGCCTCGAGATCGCCGGTCAGCTTCTCGCCCTTCATCATCGTCGCCCGTTCCAGCGCCAG
>CAXIBD010000128.1:0-5996 GCA_964022135.1 uncultured Sphingomonadales bacterium
ATGGTTGGCACCGGCAAAGGCGCGCAAAATGGCATCTTGATCAAGAACGCAGAAGCGCTGGAAACCCTGGAAAAGATAGACACAATCGTGGTCGACAAAACCGGCACACTGACCGAGGGCAAGCCCAAACTGGTCTCGGTCGAACCGGAGAAAGGTTTTGATGGCGATGAAATGTTGGCGCTTGTGGCCGCAATCGAAATGGCGAGTGAACACCCGCTGGCAGCTGCGATTATAAGTGGCGCCAAGGAAAAGGGCTTGTCGTTCCAGGCTGCAAGTGATTTTCAGTCAGTGACAGGAGAAGGCGTTGAAGCCATCGTTGAAGACAAGCGCGTCGCCATCGGCAATGAAAAAATGATGGACCGGCTTGGTGCCACTAGCGCGGACCTGATTGCCAAGGCGCAGGACGGCCGATCGCAGGGACAAACGGTGATGTTTGTGGCCGTTGACGGCAAGCCAGCTGGCCTGATTGGTGTCGCCGATCCGATCAAACCGACCACGACAGAGGCAATCAAAGCGCTGCATAGAGCCAATATTCGCGTCGTGATGCTGACTGGCGATGCCGAAGCCACTGCGCAAGCCGTTGGCAAGATGATTGGTATCGATGAAATTCACGCCAATGTCTCGCCTGAAGACAAACATCGCGTGATCAGCGAATTGCAGGCTGCAGGTAAAAGGGTCGCGATGGCAGGAGATGGGATCAACGACGCTCCTGCGCTCGCCAAGGCCGATGTAGGCATTGCGATGGGTACCGGAACGGACGTCGCGATGGAAAGCGCCGGGATCACGCTGGTCAAGGGTGATCTGGGCGGCATCGCCAAGGCGCGCCATCTCAGCAAGTTGACGATGGGCAATATTCGGCAGAACCTGTTCTTTGCCTTCATCTATAATGGTCTTGGTGTGCCAGTTGCTGCTGGTGTCCTCTATCCCTGGTTTGGAATATTGCTGAGCCCAATGATCGCAGCCGCGGCCATGAGCTTTTCGTCCGTTTCAGTGATCGGCAACGCACTTCGTTTGCGCAATAAAGTTTTGTGACCTGAGATGGTGACCGAAACCTACACCCCGCCATTGGGCTATAAATTTCTCACCCCGCTCTATGATCTCGTGATCCGATATTTGACGCGGGAAAGCGCATGGCGTGCCGCGCTGGTGAAGCAGATCAATCCGCTCCCAGGCGACAGGGTATTGGATGTGGGATGCGGGACAGGAAGCTTGCTAGCTGTTTTGGCGGAGCAGTGCCCAGAAGCGGATTTCATCGGGCTTGACCCAGATATCGACGCGCTCAAACGCGCATCCAAAAAATTACATAGTCCTAATGTTCGATTGATCCCGGGGTTTTTATCTAAAGAAGCTTTGCCCAAAGGCTGGCAGCCTACAAAGATAACATCCAGTTTGATGTTTCATCAGGTGGCGCTCGAAAAAAAGAACGAGATAGCCGAAATCATGCGCAGCCTGCTCATGCCCGGCGGAGAACTCCACATTGCAGATTATGCAATGCAGAAGTCACTACTGATGCGCGCTGCCTTTCGAATGACGGTCCAGCAGTTGGATGGTGTCGAAGATACGAGGCACAATGCTGAGGGTATATTGGAAAGAATATTGGTGGCACCTGGATATTTGACGGAAAAAACACAAAGTTTCGCGACAGCAACGGGTTCCATTTCATTATTTAAAGCCGAGTTTGTCGCTTCATGAAATTTGACAAAGAGCCCGAGGTTCATATCGCTACCTTCGGATTTTTCACATCCTTCATTTGGGAAATCCTGCAAATGCCATTCTTTGATATGGGATCGGCAGGTTATTGGGAGAGAACGCTGGGCTGTACCCGGGCAACATTTGGAGACGTTGGGATATTGTTGCTCGCCTACACGGTAGTTTCAATATTAGCGCGGAACCGCCACTGGATGCACTATCCAAAGTATTGGATGATCGGTATCTATCTGCTGACTGGGCTGGGAATTACGGTGATTATTGAAGCTATGGCCACCAGCGTGCCGCGTGAATGGGATTGGGGCTGGCGATATAGCGAACTCATGCCTGTGGTGCCCGGCACGAACATAGGCCTCGTTCCCATCCTTATGTGGATATTCGTTCCATTGATCACGCTTTGGTTTGCAAGGCGTCAACCGCAGCCATGACTTCCGCACATCTCAAAGGCGAAATAAATGCAAAGCAGTTCGTATAACAAAAATAGTCTGACGCTGGCGGGAACGGTAGCCATGGGTACCGGCGTCATGATCGGTGCAGGAATTTTTGCACTGACGGGTCAGATTGCCGAACTATCCGGGCCGCTCTTCCCGCTTGCCTTCCTCATTGGCGCTATAATCAGCGGGTTCAGCGCCTATACCTATATCAAAGTATCCAATAAATATCCGTCAGCGGGCGGTATCGCGATGATTCTCAAGAAATCCTATGGACCGTCCACCGTCACGGGTGCTGCGGCTTTGATGATGGCATTTTCGATGATCATCAACGAAAGCCTGGTTGCGAGAACTTTTGGGACTTATACGCTTCAATTGTTCGATATAGGCCGTGATTCCTTGCTGGTTTCGATATTGGCAATAGGACTGATTGTCTTCGCATTTATCGTCAACATCGCCGGTAACAGGATTATCGGCGCGATATCTGGGATCACCGCGATTCTAAAAATCGGCGGAATATTGATTTTTTCTCTCACCATTCTTTGGGCAGCCGGCTTCACATTTGAGTTTACGCAAACGGCGCCAAGCGAAGCAACTTCGCCGACTGGCTTTATTGCCGGTATTGCACTGGCAATATTAGCGTTCAAGGGATTCACTACGATCACGAATAGCGGCGGTGAGGTCGTGGATCCCAAGAAAAATGTCGGCCGCGCTATCATGATCTCGCTGGCGATCTGTTTGCTCGTCTATATGACGGTGGCGCTCGCGGTCGGATCGACGTTGAGCATAAGTGAAATTGCCGCTGCCAAAGATTATGCACTGGCAGAGGCGGCGCGTCCTGCTTTTGGTGACTATGGCGTGTGGTTCACCGTTGCCGTGGCGATCATTGCAACCGCATCGGGTCTCCTTGCCAGTGTCTTCGCCGTATCACGCATGCTCGCAATGCTCACAGACATGAACCTCATCCCGCACCGCCATTTTGGCATGCCAGGTGACATTCAAAAGCACACGCTTGTCTTCACTGTTATCGCCGCAGGTCTATTGGCTGCATTTTTTGATCTTAGTCGGATAGCATCCCTGGGGGCGATATTTTATCTGGTCATGGACATAGTGATTCATTGGGGCGTGTATCGCTATCTCAGGGATGATGTCGGCGCAAAAGCATGGATTTTACTTGGCGCGATCATTCTGGATTTGATCGTACTGGGAGCATTCCTGACAATGAAAGCAACTAGTGATCCAATGATCATTGCAATTTCTTTCGTTGGCATTGCCGGGTTTTTCGTTTTCGAGAGATATTATTTGTCTAGCCGCCGGAGTGGCAACGAGACGGACACCGGCATGGAGGGGCATTCGCATTGAGCTTGGTAATTTTTCTTGGTTTACTGATGTTTGGCATAACTGGATTTATCCACTTTCAGGTTATTCACCGAACCCATCAATGGCTTAAATCAACAAGTTTCGGTAAAACCCGTAAACTGGTGATTGGACTTTATGCTGCAGCCATCGCCCATATTTCGGAAGCTGTCCTTTACGCTATTGCATTTGTAGCTGGATCTAGTGCTGGTCTTGGAGGCTTTAAGCCGACGGATATCTCATCAATGGAAATTTTCTATTTCTCATTGGTGAATTATACCTCCCTTGGTCTTGGTGATATTTATCCAACCGGTCATTTGCGATTTTTGGCGGGTATAGAATCTTTGAACGGCTTTTTGCTAATAAGCTGTTCCGCCTCACTGATTTTCATATTGATGACCGAAACCGAGACTAGTCCGGCATAATAGTTGAAACAAAGCTCGGTGAACAAGCACTTCTGTATGATTCAAAAAGGCATGGTAAAATTTCCACGATAACCAGCCGGATTAAACGGCGGCTTCCTTTGTTGGCTCTAACGGCGTTAGCCCTATATGCGCCGTTTTTTTGCACTTCAAGCCGGACCACTCACGATGGCAAAAGCAGTCGAGCTAGCCACGCCTTCGTTTGAAGCCCAATCGCTCATAGTTGAAGCGAAGCAAAGAGCTGCAACTGCCGCCAAGCCACTTTGCGATCCGAAACTCAGCGTTGATATTTTGGATCGGTGAATTGCAAGTCTGGCCGCAGGCGGCAGCGGATACTGGCTCGGCAGGGGCGAGGCAGACGATAGCAGTGAAATGGAGAATGCGGAAGTAAGGTTGAGGTCCTTTTTTATTGTGATCCAATGTTCTCCCAGCAAAAATTGGAAAAGCTAGCCAAGTCTCCGTTCATGGACATGCAGCTTGTTCTAAAGTATGCTGATGAAGCTGGTGATGAAAATGCCGGAGCGCAGGCGTGATAATCGACCCCAGGATTGTGCAAGACTTAGGTATCCGCATCTTTTGAATGATGAAATACTGGGTCTGCCCGAAACTTATAAAAGCAGCGCGAAGAGCAGAAATAATGTATTAAGCCGTGGTGCTCACGTACGTATCTGCGGTCGCAGTGCTCATCCCGCAGACGGGATCGGTGGCGGTTTCGCTTGGACTGGTTTTGCCGGTATAATCGATGAGGTTGTCGGCCATCTCGATTCTCTCATTACGAGCACTCCTTCGAGTTACTATACAGGGATCCAAAGCGATATGCGGCACCAATATAACAAAGCTCGTTAAGCCTTTTCCGGCTACGGCAGACAGATTTTGTTATGACTTCAGATATTTTATGAGCGCGAAGATACCAAGTATTATGAGCCCAATTAACCCTATCCAAAATACGCCCATTCCTATCATAATCATGGGCTACCCATTATTCCATCGCAAGTCATCATCTCCTTTATAAATTATGTGCTCGGGATTAAAGAATTGGGAGCTCGCGCCGCACTGCCTTGCGGCACGACGCGAGGCGCCCGTCACTGCTTGGCGATCGCGGTCAGTTCGCCGCCCCCGCCCTCTGTCGTGCGAAATTCAAAGGTGACGCGGTCGCCGACCGCCACCTTCCGCATGCTCTCGTCATCTGCAGAAAATGCCATCGTCATCGCAGGCCAGCCGACTGCAGCGATCGGTCCGTGGTCGATCGTGATCTTGCCGTCCGCCTCGTCGATCTCGGTGACCGAGCCTTCGCCGCTTCCAGCCTGTCCTGCCGCAGGGGACTCCATCATCGGCATGTCATCGGACATAGGCATGTTGTCGACATCCGCCATATTGTCAGTCATCATCGTTCCAGCTGGCTCGGACGTTTCTTGGTCATTACTGCACGCCGCAAGTGCGAGCGGAGCGGCCAACAGGGTCAGGTAGTTTGTAGTACGCATCTTTCATCTCCTTCAGGTTTTGCCGGTTTTTCCGGACGGGGTCGCCGCAACAAAAAATATGCTGCGGGTAATACGAACATGGACAGCAGCGGGGCAGTGATCATCCCGCCGATCATCGGCGCAGCAATTCGGCTCATTACTTCCGAACCCGCGCCGGTGCCAATGAGAATCGGGAACAGGCCTGCCAGGATTACGGCAACAGTCATTGCCTTTGGCCGAACGCGCAGGAGCGCGCCTTCACGGATTGCCTGGTCGACTTGCTCCGCATCCGGATCGGTACGCTGCTCGAGCGCCGCCTTCAGATAGATCAGCATGATCACGCCGAACTCGGCAGAAACACCGGCAAGAGCAATGAAACCCACCGCCGTGGCGACTGACTGGTTGTATCCGAGCCAGTAGAGCAGCCAGAAGCCGCCGGTCAGGGCGAAAGGCAACGTCCCCATGATTAACAGCGCTTCGTCGAAGCGGCGGAAGATCAGATAGAGCAACAGAAAGATAGTGGCCAAAGTCGCCGGGATGACGATTTTCATGCGTTCCGCTGCGCGGCTAAGATATTCGAACTGTCCAGCGTAAGAAAGGCTGACGCCAGGTGGAAGGTT
>CAXIBD010000129.1:0-5976 GCA_964022135.1 uncultured Sphingomonadales bacterium
AGCGGTGCAGGCGATTTGTTAGGTGTGGCCCTTATCATCGGTATTGCTCGGGGCATTGTCGTGATCATGGATGCCGGAAAGATAACAGATACGATATTATTCTCTGGTGCGAACCTTTTAAGCGACCTTTCCCCCGTGGGCTTTGTGAATGTGTCGTTTGGGATAGAATTGGTTTTATCCTTTTTTGTTCCGTCCTCCTCCGGCCTCGCTGTGCTCACAATGCCCATTATGGCTCCTCTGGCGGACTTCGCGCAAGTTGACCGCTCATTGGTGGTGACAGCCTATCAATCGGCCAACGGTCTGGTAAACCTAATCAATCCAACCTTTGCAGTTGTTATGGGTGCGCTGGCCATTGGGGGGGTCCCCTACAACCGGTGGCTTCGCTTTATGTGGCCGCTTTTGCTTCTGCTAACCGTGCTCATCATGGCAGGGCTCAGCATTTCCGTGATAGCCCCCTGATGTTGGCACATTCTGGACGAACAGATGCCGTCAGTTGGTCTTCTGAAAACTTTGAGAATGGCATTACGAGTTTCGCGGCACTTTCTGATTCTCGAACAAAAAATTTTAAGATTCAATTTGTGCATATCCAACAAACGAAAAAAGGAAATTAGTCATGACCGGATTTGGCGTTCACTCAGAGATTGGTAAGCTCCGTAAGGTGATAACCTGCCAACCAGGTTTGGCGCATTCGCGGCTGACCCCCGAAAATGCCGAAAGACTGCAATATGACGATGTATTGTGGGTTCAAAAAGCGCGAACCGATCACGCTGATTTCAGAATAAAAATGACTGACAGAGGCGTTGAAGTCTACGAATTCAGCGAGCTTTTACGGGATATATTGAAGAAGGTTGAGGCGCGCGCGTGGGTCCTTGATCGTCGCATTACGGAGGATCAGGTGGGCATAGGTCTGATTGGCGAGCTTCGGGCTTGGTTGAACGAGCTTGCCGCTGATCAGCTGGCCCAGTTTCTAATTGGAGGCATCGCTGTTCATGATGTTCCTTTTGCAGTGCACGGTATGTTCGGAAGCTATTTGGGCGTTGACGGATTCATAATACCGCCCTTGCCAAATACGCAATTTCCGCGCGATAATAGCTGCTGGATAGGAAATGGATTGACTCTGAATCCAATGTATTGGCCAGCCCGCCGACCCGAAACCCTTTTGGTCGCTGCGGTTTATCGTTTTCATCCAGCTTTTGCAGGGGGAGACTTTAAAATATGGTGGGGAGATCCTGACACCGACCAAGGCCCGGCAACTCTCGAGGGAGGTGATGTCATGCCTTGGGGTGATGGAACGGTTCTTATTGGAATGGGCGAGAGGACATCCCCACAAGCAGTGGGGCAGGTGGCTCGTTCCTTGTTTCAAAATGATGTCGCTACACGCGTTGTTGCCTGCCAGATGCCGCGATCGCGCAGTTCAATGCATTTGGACACTGTTTTTACCCATTGCGACAGAGACGTCGCGACTGCCTTTGTTGAAGTCTGCGATCAGATCCAATGCTACAGTTTGAGGCCTGGCGACAAACCGAATGAAATCGATTTCAGGACAGAAGATAAGCATCTCTTCGAAATCGCCGCCGAAGCCCTTGGCATCAAAAAACTAAATATCGTGCAGACTGGAGGCGATGCCTACCAGCAAGAGCGCGAACAATGGGATGATGGCAACAATGTAGTGGCAATCGAGCCAGGGGTCGTCATCGCTTATGACCGAAACACGTCGACCAATACTATGCTTCGCAAAGCAGGCGTCGAAGTTATCACGGTGAAAGGCTCTGAGCTTGGCCGCGGCCGCGGCGGCGGACATTGCATGACCTGTCCGGTTTGGCGCGATCCAGTAGAATTTTGAAAAGGTTGATCACTTAACTCCATTTTGAGGACACTATAAATGCCATATAATTTAGCAGGTCGCAGCTTCCTGAAATTGCTCGATTTTGACGAAAAAGCAGTCCAGTATTTGCTGGACTTAGCACGCGATCTGAAGCGCGCGAAATATGCGGGGAATGAGCATCAACATCTCAAGGGTAAGAATGTATGCTTAATATTCGAAAAGAGTTCGACAAGGACAATGTGCGCATTTGAAGTTGCGCTCATGGACCAAGGCGCGGGATATACCTATCTCGGACCATCCGGTTCCCACATTGGTCATAAAGAGACAATGAAGGACACGGCCCGCGTGCTAGGGAGTATGTATGATGCGATAGAATATCGCGGCTTCGGGCAAGATACAGTAGAAGTGCTTGCGAAATTTGCTGGTGTGCCGGTGTATAACGGATTGACCGATGAGTTTCATCCTACCCAAATGCTTGCCGATCTCATGACGATGCGAGAGCATGGAGGTAAGCCTTTGAACGAAATATCTTATGCGTTTGTCGGAGACGGGCGGAGTAATGTCGGCCATTCGCTCATGATCGCCGGATGCATGATGGGCATGGATGTACGGATCGGCGCGCCGAAAGAGAATTGGCCGACCGATGAATATGTCGAGCCGGCAAGAGAGTTCGCCAAGAAGTCAGGCGCGCAGCTAACCATTACGGAGGATCCAGTGGTTGCCGTTGCAGGCTGTGATTTTGTCAGTACTGACGTCTGGGTTTCAATGGGAGAAGCAGAAGAAGTTTGGGCCGAGCGGATAAAGTTGCTTACGCCCTATCAGGTCAATAAATCCCTGAT
Organism: uncultured Sphingomonadales bacterium; assembly: GCA_964022135.1. Lineage (GTDB taxonomy): Bacteria > Pseudomonadota > Alphaproteobacteria > Sphingomonadales > Sphingomonadaceae > Parasphingorhabdus. The sequence continues at coordinate 2,665 of CAXIBD010000129.1, forward strand.
GGACGCCACTGATAATGCCGCTGCCAAGTTCATGCATTGTTTGCCCGCTTTTCATAATAACGAGACTGAAATTGGCAAAGATATATTCAAAAAATTTGGTATTTCTGAGATGGAGGTAACAGACGAAGTCTTCGAATCTCCAGCGGGAATTCAATTTTTTCAGGCTGAAAACCGTCTTCATACGATCAAAGCGATCCTTGTATCATCGCTCGGGATATAGGCGATGCGTATAGTAGTGGCCCTCGGCGGAAATGCACTGCTCCGGCGAGGGCAGGCCCTCACGGCAGAAAATCAAAGAGAAAATGTTAGGATAGCCGCGCGAGCGCTTGCCCCAATCGCATTGGAGCATGAGCTCATCATCTCGCATGGTAATGGGCCGCAGGTTGGCCTTCTTGCGTTGCAGGGTTCTGCTTACAAACCTGATGAAGTTTTTCCATTGGATGTGCTTGGCGCGGAAACGGAGGGAATGATTGGCTACATGATTGAGCAGGAGTTGGCCAATCTTATGCCCAATGGGACGCACTTTGCGACCGTTTTGACGATGATTCAGGTTAATGCAGAAGATCCAGCATTCGCCGAACCAACAAAATTTGTTGGCCCTGTATATGCAAAGAGCGAAGCGGAACAGCTCGCTGTAGAGAAAGGTTGGAAGGTAAAGAAGGACGGGGACGGGTGGCGGCGAGTAGTGGCGTCCCCTCGGCCCGTGAGAATCCTCGAGATTGAACCTATTCGCTGGTTGATTGAAAAAGGTGCTATAGTGATATGTGCCGGAGGGGGAGGGATTCCTGCCATACAAAATCCCGAGGGCAAGCTTGAAGGCATTGAGGCCGTGATTGATAAAGATTATGCGAGCGAACTTCTGGCAAGGGAGCTCAATGCTGATCTCTATATAATGGCAACCGATGTCGAGGCCGCTTATTCAGATTGGGGCGGGCCGACACAACGCGAAATCCGGCGCGCGACGGTCGATGGAATTGGGGCTTATGATTTCCCTGCTGGCTCAATGGGACCGAAAGTCGATGCAGCGCGGATGTTTGTGAGCGCGACCGGACGAAAGGCTGCCATAGGAGCTCTAAGTACTTTATCAGCAATTGTTGGAGGGTCTGCAGGGACAACTATTTCTGCCGATGGTCCTGTGCTTGAGTGGGGTGACGCTGGCTAGAAAAGGAAATTCTCGCGAAGATACTGATAGTTTCAAGTTCACATAGCGCGCTGGGCTAAACGGGCAGAAAAACTGGATTCTGACTCGAGGGATTTGACGCCCTCCATTACATTTCCCAGGATGCCGGTGCGGATATCGTTATGGCCTCGGCTACGGGGCGGACCACCGCTGATTGACGAACGGAAGTTCGAGCGAATAATTCCTCTGATCCCCAGTATTTACTGGTGAAGTGTAATGCTTCGTCGCCAATCCCGTCTTTCTTGAGGACCACAATAAAAAAAGGAAATTTGATATGAGAAGTCCCTACCTTGCCACAGTCGCTGCTTTCGCCATGTTGACTGGTTGTGCGGCCTACGCGGCACCCCCGGAACCGAAGCCAGCCATGCAGAGTCATGCCATGCCGATGGCTGATCATACCGCACATCAGCAAATGATGGAGCGAGCAAAGAACGCCAAGACGCCTGCAGAGCGAGAAAAGCTCATGACCGAGAATATGGCCAGGATGAAAGCACATATGGCGTCTATGAAGGCCATGATGGCCGAAGGCGGCATGATGAAGATGGACCCGGCGCATATGGAGAAAATGAAGCAGCATATGGCTATGATGCATCAGATGATGGAAAGCCTTATGATGCAGCAGGAATTGATGATGCCGCCAAAAAAATAGCGACAAAGACCGCGGTCAATCAGGTGGGAAGAAGCCAAGCTGACTAACAGACCGGCTTCTTCCTACAGATTTTGCAACATCTCTCCATTGAGAAATTTGCGGCGGAGCTTCCGATTGACCGATTCATTCAATCCATGTTTTCATGTACCTCCGGTTCGATCCAGCGTGCTGTGTATTGATAGCATCGACTGGTGGTTATCAGCTTTTGAGAAAGTCCGTCGTGATGCCAACCGCTCAAATTGACCATTTTTCTGATATACTTTGCGTCTGGGCCTATGCTTCCCAGAGTAATTTTGATCAGCTTACGACAGAATATGGTGACAGGATTACTATCAACATCCATTACTGCTCGGTATTCCCGGATACATGGACGAAAATCGCGTCTCAATGGGTAGGACGGGGCGGCTTTGAAGGCTATGCGAACCATGTACAAGGCATCGCCGAGAAATTCGAGAATTTGCCGATTCACAGCGACGCCTGGGCAAAAACACGGCCCCGCTCGTCAGCCAGCCCACATCTGTTTATCAAGGCGGTCGAATTGATCGAGCAAGAGGGTTCCATATGCGAAGCCCCAGTTGCTGAACGACCATCCATCCTCGCCGCGCGGGAACTGCGCTCTGCCTTTTTCACAAGAGCGGAGGATGTATCGGACTGGGACGTTCAACGCGAGATAGCCGAATTGCTGCGTATAAATTTTGACACAATAATGCAAAAGTTCAAAACCGGAGAGGCCATTGCAAAGCTCACAATGGATTATGACCTTGCTCAGCTACACGGGATCGAGGGCAGCCCGACATATGTTATCAACGAAGGACGCCAGAAGCTGTTCGGAAATGTCAGTTACGGCGTGATTGCAGCAAATGTGAACGAAATGTTGGCCAGCCAAAGTGCCGATGCAGCCAGTCTGTGCGGATGAAGCGCACAAGATTGACATGGGCCCGAACACCAAAAGGTTCTTGAGAACACTAAATTCTAATCCGGTGCTTTGCCATCCTTGGCAACAGTATCGTTGAATGAATTGATTGCAGCGGAACAGTCTTTGGGCTGCGATGCTGAAGCGATCTAGGAAGAAATATTGGCGGTCCCGGGATGTTGGAGAAAAAAATGCATAGTTTCCCCACCGCAACGAGTTCTCTTTCGCTATTCAAAACCGGGTTTGCTGTATCGTGAACTATGACAAGCAATCCGAAGTGCACATCGCGATTTTAGGCTTTATGGCCGCTTTCGTGACAGCAATTTGCTACGAGAGGTGATCGAGGCGACCGTGCGGTGGTGCGTTGAGGAAGGTCTGGTCGGCGGCGAAGGTTTTGCCGCTGATGCCAGCTTGATCAGAGCCGATGTTGACCGGCAGCGCGGGGAATATCAGTAATTTTGTGTGTGATGGGGCGGTTTAACATTATGCCGTCATAGCTTTGATGAAGCGTTCGTCGAAGATAACTGCGAACTGTGCTTTTGCCATGGTCCACTCACGAGGTGGCATCTT
>CAXIBD010000130.1:0-5945 GCA_964022135.1 uncultured Sphingomonadales bacterium
GTTTGATCCGAAGGATCTGGAGCAGCACAAGACCAGCGACAAGGTGGTTCGCAGCAGTAATAAATAATGTGCTCGGCGCGAGAACCGGGTCTCTACACCAAGCGGTAGGAGGCATAAATCGATCGGATCACCGCGGTAATTATTGTTTGTCTCAGCGGTGCTGGGCTCGCTGTGGCGGCATGGTTCGCTATCACGCACGAAAACTTGAAAATCGAGACGCAAACGCGGTTTGATCAGGAGTCTCGCTTCGCATTTTCCGAAGTAGAGGGGTGTTTGACGTCTGGAAATCGCAGCCGGGTGTTCGCGCAATTCCAATACGTAATAGTTGGCCGAGTCTATCGCCCCACTGGTTCAGTATATGTGCATCAGGATAGTTCGCGATTATCTGTCTTTCCCCGTGGAAACAAAACTGTCGTAACATTTAAATCCGCAAGGGTCGCATCTCCTGAAGAACTAGATCTTTTGGACTGGTGCGTCAAAAATCCTCAGCTTACTTGGATTCGACCAGAGATTCGCTGACGTCAATGGAGCGACCGATGTTGATGTCCGCTTTCTTAACATGCCGACATTCAATATCATCCAACAAACAATCCGCTTTGGCCCTCTATGGCACCAGAACCGTATCCCGCGCCTCCGGCAGCAAATCCGGATAGTCGGTAATATAATGCAGCCCCCGGCTTTCCTTCCGCGCCAGCGCCGATTTCACGATCAGGTCCGCCACCTCGATCAGGTTCCTGAGCTCGATCAGATCCTGGGTGACGCGGAAATTGCTGTAATATTCCTCGACCTCCTCGCGCAGCAGGTCGATCCGGTGCTGGGCGCGTTCGAGCCGCTTGGTGGTGCGGACGATGCCGACATAATTCCACATGAAGCGGCGAATCTCGGTCCAGGTCTGCTTGATCACCACTTCCTCGTCGCTGTCGGTGACCCGGCTTTCATCCCAGGGACGGATCGCCGGCGGCGCAGGCATGGCGTCCCAGTGCTCGGCGATATCCCGCGCCGCGGCGTCGCCGAAGACGAAACATTCGAGCAGGCTGTTGGACGCCAGCCGGTTCGCCCCGTGCAACCCGCTTTCGCTGGACTCGCCAGCGGCATAGAGGCCCGGCAGGTCGGCGCGGCCCGCCAGATCGATCAGGATCCCGCCGCAGGTATAATGCTGCGCCGGCACCACCGGAATCGGCTCCTTCGTCATGTCGATGCCGAGCCCGATCAGCTTCTCGTAGATGTTCGGAAAATGGCCCTTCACGAATTCCGGGTCGCGGTGCGAGATATCGAGATGGACATAGTCCAGCCCGAGCCGCTTGATTTCATGGTCGATCGCCCGCGCCACGATATCGCGCGGTGCCAGTTCCATCCGCTCCGGATCGAAGCGGGCCATGAACCGGTCGCCCGCCTCGTCGCCCGCATCTTCCGGCAGTTTCAGATGACCGCCTTCCCCGCGCACCGCTTCGGTGATCAGGAAATTCTTGACGTCGAGATTGTAGAGGCAGGTCGGGTGGAACTGCATCATCTCCATGTTCGACACCCGTGCGCCGGCGCGCCAGGCCATGGCGATGCCGTCGCCGGTCGCACCGCGCGGGGCGGTCGAAAAGATATAGGTGCGCCCGGCGCCGCCGCTGGCCATGATCGTGGCCCGCGCGGTCAGCGTCTCGACATGGCCGGTCTCGTTGTCTAGCGCATAGACGCCCCAGACATTGCTGGCGCCGGTCGGCACCTCGGCGTGGCGGTCGACGAGCAGGTCGATGGCCACCATATGCGGCCGCAGCGTGATATTGGGATGGGCGGCAGCGGTATTCTGCAGTGCTTCCTGCACCGCCCAACCGGTCGCGTCGTCGACATGGACGATCCGCCGGTGGCTGTGCCCACCTTCCCGCGTGAGATGCAGGACTTCCGCCTCCTTGTTGAACGGCACCCCCATCTCGGCCAGCCGCGCAATCGCCGCGGGCGCATTTTCAACCACGAATTCAACGGTTTCCCGGCGATTGAGCCCGGCACCCGCAACCATCGTGTCGTTGATATGATTTTCGAACGTGTCGCCCGCGTCGAGCACCGCGGCAATCCCGCCCTGCGCCCAGGATGTGGATCCGCCGGTCAGCTCGCCCTTGGCCAGTACCAGCACCTTGTGGGTGCGCGCGAGGGTGATCGCGGCGGAGAGGCCGGCAGCGCCGGATCCGACAATTATGACGTCGTGATTCACGCCGCTTTGGCGCGGGTCAGGTTGAGAAACACATCCTCGAGATCCGCTTCTCTGGTGGTCACGTCGACAATGGCGAAACCGCGTTCCTGGATCGCCGCCATCACGCCACCGGCATTGGTGCGGTCCTTGTTATAGGTCACCGCCACCGTGCGCGGGCCGATGATCTCGGCTTTCTCGAACAGGTCATTGGCAAAGGACACCGCATCCTGCGCCTCGCTGATGTCGCGGTCCAGCGTCAGCTCGACCAGCTTCTCGCGCGCCATGTCGACCAGTTCCGGAGTCGGCTTGTTGGCGATCAGCTTGCCGTGGTTGATGATCGCGATGCGGTCGCAGAGATTTTCCGCTTCCTCGAGATAATGGGTGGTCAGCACGATGGTCACACCGGCCTTGTTCAGTTCCAGCACATATTCCCAGAGCTGCTGCCTGAGGTCGATATCGACGCCCGCGGTCGGCTCGTCGAGCACGAGGATCGGGGGCGAATGGACCATCGCCTTGGCGACCAGCAGCCGGCGCTTCATCCCGCCCGACAGGGTCCGCGAATAGGCGTCGGCCTTGTCCTCCAGATGCACCGCTCGCAGCAATTCCATCGTCCGGCGCTTCGCCTTGGCGACGCCATAGAGTCCCGCCTGCACTTCCAGAGCCTCGAATGGAGTGAAAAACGGGTCGAAGATGATCTCCTGCGGCACGATCCCGATCGAGGCCTTGGCGTTGCGCGGGCTGTCGTCGATGTCAAAGCCCCAGATGCTGGCGTTGCCGCCGGTCTTGCGCACCATGCCGGAGAGAATGTTGATCAGCGTCGACTTGCCGGCGCCATTGGGTCCCAGAAGCCCGAAAATCGAGCCGCGCGGTACGTCGAAACTGACGTCGTCCAGCGCCAGTTTGCCGCCGGCATAGGTTTTCGAAAGATTCTGGATCGAGATTGCTGCATTTGTCATGCGCTCCGCATAAACATCTTGTCGGGGACAATCAAAGCCTTTGCTGCATTGGATCTGATCAGGCCTAATGGCCCGTTAACCCTCTCGCTAGACAAAGACTTCTCATGTTTGCGCTAGGGATGGGAGCATGAACAATAACAAGAAGCAGAACAGGAATAAAACAACAGCATTACTGGGAATTTTACTCGTCCTCTGCTCGGCCAGCCCTGCTGCTGCGGCCTCGAAATCCTCGGAAGCGCGAGTTTACATCCGTCAGCCGGTGACCATGACAAAAAAGGCCGATCTGGTGTTTGGCGATTTTGCGACCGGCACGACCAACAGCACCTTCCGGCTCAATCCCCGCACGGGACGGCTCAGCAAGCGCAGCGGCAATGCGCAGTCCCTTGGCGGGACGCAATCTCTTGCATCGATCGAAGTGAGCGGGACATCCCTGATGCGGGTGCAGCTTTCGACCGGTCAGCGCAGCATATCGATCCGGCGAGATGGCGGAACGGAAGTGATGCAGATCGACCGGTTCCGCTTTGACCGTCGCCGGAAAACGCTGAACGCAGACGGCGAGCAATCGTTCGATATCGGCGGGCAGCTCCGCGTTGGCGCGAACCAGAAGGCCGGCACATATCGCGGTTCCTTCGAGATTTCGGTCGACTATTTCTGACAATTCCAGGCCGGTCGTGCACGCGTTCAGACTATAGGTAAACGCGATTTTAACCCTGATATTCAATCATATTTAGGGGTTTGAATAGTATCGCTCTGATCTTGCTAGACGGGGTTTTTTTGATGCGGCACGGGGGGATGAAAATGCGTTACGCGCTGTTGCTGCCCTTGTCTGCGGCTGTCTGTTTCCCGCAATCGATCGCGCATGCAGCAACCGGTGGCGGTCAGACGCAGACCATCGTCAACCAGGGCGTGAACATCAGCAAGGACGCCGACCTCCATTTTGGTGATTTTACCGCCGGTTCGGCGCAGAGCCGTTTCCGGCTGGATCCGGACAGCGGCAGCATTGTCCAGCTGAGCGGCAACGCTCTGTCGCTGGGCGGAACCCGCACGGCTGCATCCTTTACCGCCTTCGGCACGCCGCTCGCCACCGTGCGACTGAGCGTGAGCCAGAACCAGATCGATCTCACACGCGCCGGCGGCACCGAAACGATGCGGGTGGATCAATTCCGTTTTGACGGCGGCAATGGTTCGCGCAACCGCGCTCTGGATGCCAGCGGTGCGGTCACTTACAAGCTTGGTGGCCGGCTGACCATCAATCCCAACCAGCCAGGCGGCGCCTATGTCGGCAGCTTCAATGTGAATATCGATTATCAATAAGCTGCGCCGAAACTGGCGCTGGGTTACCGGGAAATTAACCATGCGGGTCCATGGTTAATTACACTATTCGATCTAGGACATTTTTTGTCATGACCAGAGACCATATCTATCCGCGCCTGATCGCCTTCCTGCTGTTTGTCCTCGCCTGTTTGACCAGCGCGCCGGCGGTCTTTGCGCAATCGGACAGCGGCGACACCGATGCCGTGGTCGTCAGCCCGCTCTCGCTGGTTCCCGTCAGGGATCTCAATTTCGGCAATCTTATTCCCGGCGCGACCGGCGGAACTGCGGTCATCAGTCCTTCGGGCAACCGGACCGTTTCGGGCTCGGTGCTTGCTGCGGGCGGAACCGTAAGCAACGCCGAATTCCAGGGCTTCGGTTCCAGAAACCGTTTTGTCTATATCAGCACGGCGTCATCCAGCTACCGCCTCAACCGCGTTGGGGGCGGGGCCAACATGACCCTGCGCTCGCTGACCCTGCAAGCCGACAATCTGACGCCGCTGAACTTTCCCGGCCTGTTCCGAATTTCTTCCACGAATGTGATCACGCTGCGCATCGGCGGCACGCTGGATGTCCGGGCGAACCAGCAGGCCGGCGCCTATGAGGCCAGTTTTCCGATCACCATGAACTATTACTGATATTTGCAGGATTGCGCGGCATCCAATCCGTTGCTAATCGCACTGGCATGATCGACGCTCCGGAAATTGTCAGAACCGCCAAGAAACGCAATTCGTGCGATGGGGCCACCGATATCCCCGGCGGCGCTGCGCTTGGTCACCCGCGGGTATGGCTGGAGATCGACGAAAAGGGCTATGTCGACTGTGGTTATTGCGACCGGCGATTCGTTCTGATCGGCGGTCCTGCCGATGGGACCCACGCGCAGCCCGAAGAATAATCGGACATAGGGGGTGCAAGGCCCCCGATTCATTTCTATATGGGTGGGATGATAGATAATCTTGACCCCCGCTCGTTTCTCTACCGTCCCGATGGCCTCGACCCCGAACGCGCCAAGGCGCTGGTCGCCGGCAGCCTGTCCGCCTGCGATGACGGCGAACTCTATCTCCAATATAGCGCGGTGGAGAGTTTCGGTTTTGACGACGGCCGGCTGAAAACCGCCGATTACAGCACCGACAGTGGCTTCGGCCTGCGCGGCGTCTCCGGCGAGATGACCGGCTTCTCGCACAGCAACGAAATCAGCGAGGCGGCGATCCGCCGTGCCGCCCAGACCCTGCAGCTGCTCGATCCGGCCAAGGGCGAGAAAGCCCCGCCGCCGCGCGGCAACAACCGCCATCTCTACGGCGAAGCCAATCCGCTCGAAGCCATTCCCTTCGCGAAGAAGGTCGCGCTCTGCCAGCAGATCGACGCCGCCGCCCGCGCCCGCGACCCTCGCGTCGCCCAGGTCTCGGTCGGCCTGTCCGGCAGCTGGAGCGTGGTCGAGGTGGTCCGTCCCGACGGCTTCGTCGCCACCGACGTCCGTCCGCTGGTCCGGCTCAACGTCTCGA
>CAXIBD010000131.1:0-5804 GCA_964022135.1 uncultured Sphingomonadales bacterium
GCCAGTTCGATGCCGTTGACGATATTGCCCCACTGGTCCGATCCGCCCATCTGCAACCGGCAGGCCGAACGGCGCGACAGTTCCAGAAAGTCATAGGCTTGCAGGATCATATAGTTGAATTCGAGGAAGGTGAGCGGTTGTTCCCGCTCCAGCCTGAGCTTTACCGAATCAAACGCGAGCATGCGATTGATGGTAAAATGGCGACCGACGTCGCGCAGGAACGGAATATATTCGAGCTGACCCAGCCAGTCGTCATTGTTGACCATGATCGCATCCGTCGGACCATCGCCGAAGGTCAGAAAATTCTCGAAACTGTCGCGGATTTTCGCGAAGTTCGAAGCAATCCCCTCATCGTCGAGCAACTTGCGCATTTCATCCTTGCCGGAAGGGTCTCCCACCTTGGTGGTTCCTCCACCCATCACAACGATCGGCTTGTGCCCCGCTTGCTGCAAACGACGGAGAAGCATGATCTGCACCAGATTTCCGACGTGGAGCGAGTCCGCCGTCACGTCGAAGCCGATATAGCCCGGAATGACGCTCTTCGTGGCAAGAGAATCCAGCGCCTTGGCATCGGTTAACTGGTGGATATAGCCGCGATCATTCAGTAGACGCAGCAGATCGGATTGATAATGGGTCATGGATGGGTGCGTTACATGGGGATCACGAAAGTCGCAATATGCGTTTGAGCCTGCGATGCCATCCGTCGACGGCGGTGTCCGCCATCGATCACATCACGGTCGAATGGTCACTGTCCGAAACGGGAACGATCTGGCTGCGATACCACACCGAAGGGGATGTTGCGGACGTCAGGCTCCCCGGCGACAGCGGTCAACCGGAGCGCACAGATGACTTGTGGAAAAACACCTGTTTCGAACTGTTTCTGAAGCAACCGGGACAGGAGCGCTATTGCGAGTTCAATTTCTCTCCTTCGGGCAACTGGGCGGCTTACGGTTTTACCGGTTACCGCCAGGGAATGGCTCCGCTCGCCCTCGCGCGCGTTCCTGAAATTATCCTCGATTTCAGCGACACCCACATCGGTCTCGAAGCAAGTTTCGCATTGCCGGATGGCTGGATGCAGGACACACTCGATGCGGGCCTCTCCGCCGTCATCGAAATGCAAGATGGGGAGAAATCCCTATGGGCTTTGGCGCATCCTGCAGGTAAGCCGGATTTCCATCATCGGGATTGCTTTGGGCTCACAATAGAGGCAGCGAAACGCTCATGAAATTTGGAATAGACCGTCTGATCGAAGATGCCGACCTGCGTCGGCCGTTGGCCGGCAAGCGGGTTGCTTTGCTTGCCCATCCCGCTTCGGTGACGCACGAACTGGGGCACAGCCTGGATGCCCTGTCGGCACTTGATGATATCAACCTGACCGCCGCTTTTGGACCGCAACATGGCCTGCGCGGCGACAAGCAGGACAATATGGTCGAAACCGAAGATTTTCTGGACCCGGTTCACAATATCCCGGTGTTCAGCCTCTACGGGGAAGTTCGGCGGCCCACGGCGCATTCAATGGACAGCTTCGATGTCATATTGATCGATTTGCAGGATCTGGGCTGCCGGATATACACGTTCATCACCACTCTGCGATATATGCTGGAAGCCGCAGTCGAGCATGGCAAGACGGTCTGGGTACTGGACCGGCCCAATCCGGTCGGCAGGCCGATCGAAGGCACGCTGCTCGAAGACGGATGGGAAAGCTTCGTCGGTGCCGGTCCGATGCCGATGCGGCATGGACTGACCATGGGGGAAATGGGGCAATGGCTGATCAGCCATTTTGGTCTCGATCTGGATTACCAGGTTATCGCCATGCAGGGCTGGCAGCCCGAAGGTCCGGGCTGGGGCTGGCCGGAGGATCGGATCTGGGTCAATCCCAGCCCAAACGCCCCCAATGTCAATATGGCACGGGCCTATGCGGGCACGGTGACGCTGGAAGGAACCACGCTTTCCGAAGGGCGCGGAACCACCCGGCCGCTGGAGCTTTTTGGCGCGCCGGACATAGACGCCCGGGCGGTAATGGCGGAAATGCGGCGAACGGCACCACAATGGCTGAATGGCTGCCGGTTGCGGGAAATCTGGTTCGAGCCGACCTTTCACAAACATCAGGGGCGTTTGTGCAATGGGGTACAGATTCACGCCGAGGGCGCTTTTTATGACCACCACGCTTTCCGTCCCTGGCGATTGCAGGCGCTGGCGCTGAAGGCGATCGGCACACTCTATGGCGGCTATGAGCTCTGGCGCGATTTTCCCTATGAATATGAGGACGAGAAACTGGCGTTCGACGTGATCAATGGTGGACCGGGCTTGCGCGAATGGATCGAGAATCCGTCAGCGAACGCGAATGATCTGGAAGCACTGGCTGCGCCGGACGAACGGGACTGGCGCGACACCGTGCAGGATCATCTCCTCTATTGAAATGCTGCACTGCAACATATTTATTGCAATTGGCCTTGAATCTGCTAATTTGTACCAATGTTACCGAGCAAAGAAATATTCGAGGGCGTCGCGCTGAAAAAATGTGTGGCTGCCACCTATAACAACACCATCTTCAAGCTGGCACCGCATATTCTCTATACGCGGCACGATGAAATGTATGTCGATGCCGTGCCGCTCGAAAAAGACGGGCAACCGCCCAAGGAAGTCAAGATCGGCACGTTCAAGCTGTCCGGCCTCAAGGATGTGCGCGTCGAAGACCTGCATTTTGAGCGGTCGGAAATCTTCGAGCCGGCCGCCGAAAAATATGACGGCACCACGCTGCTGGCGGTTGAGGGCTAGCGATCAGCCCTGTTTGCGGGTCAGTTGTTTCATGGCGTCGCTGAGGCCGTCGACGGTCAGCGGATACATCCGGTCATTCATCAGTTCACGGATGATCTTGACGCTTTGTGAATAGCCCCATTGTTTCTCCGGTACCGGATTGAGCCAGGCCGCAGCCGGATAGGTGTTGGTCAGGCGGTGCATCCAGGTTACGCCGGCTTCTTCATTGAAATGTTCGACCGAACCGCCCGGATGGGTGATTTCATAGGGACTCATCGACGCGTCGCCGACGAAGATCAGCTTGTAGTCATGCCCGTATTTGTGGAGGATGTCCCAGGTATTGGTCCGCTCTGAAAAGCGGCGGCGATTATCCTTCCACACGCCTTCATAGGGGCAGTTGTGGAAATAGAAGAATTCGAGATTCTTGAACTCGCTGGTGGCGGCGCTGAACAGCTCCTCGCAGAGCTTGATGAATGGATCCATCGAGCCGCCGACATCCAGGAACAGCAATAATTTCACCGCATTATGCCGCTCGGCACGCATGTGGATATCCAGCCAGCCCTTTTTGGCGGTGCCATTGATGGTACGGTCGATATCCAGTTCGTCGGCAGCGCCTTCGCGGGCGAATTTTCGCAAGCGCCGCAGCGCGACCTTGATATTGCGCGTGCCCAGCAGCTTGGTATTGTCGAGATTCTGGAACTCGCGCTTGTCCCAGACCTTGATCGCCTTCTTCTGGCCGCCTTCGCCGCCGATCCGGACGCCTTCGGGATTATAGCCGGAATTGCCGTATGGCGAGGTGCCGCCTGTGCCGATCCACTTGCTGCCGCCTTCGTGCCGCTTTTCCTGCTCCGCGAGACGCTCCTTGAGCGTCTCCATGATCTCGTCCCAGCTGCCGAGGGAATTGATCTTTTCCATTTCCTCTTCCGACAGATATTTCTCGGCGACCGCCTTCAGCCAGTCGAGCGGAATTTCTTCTTCCTGCAAACCGTAGCTGGTTTCGATACCTTTGAACACTTTCGAGAAAACCTGGTCAAAGCGGTCCAGCAGGCCCTCGTCCTTCACGAAGGTCGCGCGCGAGAGATAATAGAATTCCTCCGGACTGCGGCGGATGACGTCCTTTTCCAGCGCCTCGAGCAGGACCAGATGTTCCTTGAGAGAAGCCGAAATCCCGGCGGCCCTGAGTTCGTCCATGAAGTTGAAGAACATCGTACCGGCCCTTGCTTAGCGTGCTTCGCGTTTCGCCATGAAGGCCAGGCGTTCGAACAGCATAACGTCCTGCTCGTTCTTGAGCAGTGCGCCATGCAGGGGGGGAATCGCCTTGCTGCTATCCTTGGACTGCAGCACTTCGAGGGGCATGTCTTCGTTGAGGATCAGTTTCAGCCAGTCGAGCAACTCGCTGGTGCTTGGCTTTTTCTTGAGGCCCGGGACATCGCGGACATCGTAGAAAATATCCATCGCCTTTTTGACCAATATGCCCTGGATATCGGGGAAATGGACGTTGATGATTTCCTGCATCGTCTCGCGATCCGGAAACTTGATATAGTGGAAGAAGCAGCGGCGCAGGAAAGCGTCGGGCAGTTCCTTCTCGTTGTTGGAAGTGATGATCACGATCGGCCGTTCCGCCGCCTTGATCGTCTCTTTCGTCTCGTAGACATGGAATTCCATGCGGTCGAGTTCCTGCAGCAGATCGTTGGGAAATTCGATGTCCGCCTTGTCGATTTCGTCGATCAGCAGCACCGGCAGTTCGGGAGCGGTGAACGCTTCCCACAATTTTCCCTTGCGGATATAGTTGGAAATGTCGTGGACGCGCTCGTCGCCGAGCTGGCCGTCACGAAGGCGAGCGACCGCATCATATTCATACAGGCCCTGATGCGCCTTGGTGGTCGACTTGACATTCCACTCGATCAGCGGCGTGCCCATCGCCTTGGCGATTTCATAGGCCAGAACCGTCTTGCCGGTACCGGGCTCGCCCTTGACAAGAAGCGGGCGCCTGAGCGTCATGGCAGCGTTGACAGCAACCTTCAGATCATCGGTTGCAACATAGTCTTTGGTACCGTCAAAACGCATGATTTTCTATTCCTTGCCGTGAACGTCAATGCAAAGGCGATAGGGAAATCTGACATTCCAGGCAAGTTAATCATTTAGTTAAGTTCGGTGGAGTCGCCGAAGAAGCCTAGCGGGAAAGGCGGGTATTCCGGCGTGCTTCCAGCAGCTGCCAAAGGCCGCGGTGCTGATTCAGCAGCTGTTCCCGGCCAAAATTCAGCGCCCGTTCCAGAGCCGGGGTTGCCGCCAGTTGGCTATTGAGTTCGGCGGTTTCATCGATGGCTGGCAAGATCGATGCCCGGGCTTCAACGCCGACCCGCAAGGCAATCCGTTCCAGGATATTTCTGACGAAATGCCAGTCTGCAACCAGTGCAATGGCCGCGCCAATGGCGCATCCGCTGCGATCCGACTGGGACAGCATCTCCAGAGCCTTTCGCTGGCCCAGCACGGCAGCGTTGCTCTGGTCGTCCATGCTGACACCCGTAATCGGTCCTGCGGCCACGGTCAGCTTTGTCAGGAAGGCGCGTTCCGCCGCAAAGCCATCGGTGGCTTTCACCAGCCATTCCCGCGCGGCATCATCCGCAGTTTTCGTCGCCGCATGGTCGATGACGCCGGGATGGCGTCCGTGCAATACACAGAGAAAATGCGATATGTCGGCGATATCCGCCCCGGACAACAGCGAAAAATCTTCGGCGATCAGCCGGACATAGGGCGCGGTGTCGCTGCCATAGGTGGCGACCTGCCCAGCGAACCCCGGCTGTGCCTCGAATTGTGCGTTCTGTCCTAGCATCGCGTTCCCGATATCCCGAATATGATGCGAAAATGCCCAGAGCATCTTCGCCGAGCCTCGAACATACTACCGATACCTAAAGAGTCGGTTTACCGCCTGTTAGGGATTTGCAAACCATAGCAACGCGCTGCTCTGCGGAGGGCTACTGGTCCAGAAAACTGCGCATTTTGCGGCTGCGGCTGGGGTGCTTCAGTTTTCTGAGCGCCTTGGCCTC
>CAXIBD010000132.1:0-5669 GCA_964022135.1 uncultured Sphingomonadales bacterium
GGATGGGCCCCTGGCGCAACGATATTTCCAATGCGACCGGTGGCACGCTGTCCATAGGTCCGCTGGGTGTCACCAAGGCACTGTGTCCGGAACCCTCGATGGGTGAAATGCTCGAGCGACAACTCGGCTATGTCCGGTCTTTTACGATCACCGAAAACCGGCTGAACATGGCGCTGATGGCCGACGGCGGCATCATTGTCTGGGAACCGAAGCCGTATTGACGCCCATAATCTCACCGATTTTTCGACCCCGTGACGGTGAAAATTCAGACTGCCCAAATCAGGAGATTCTGATGAAAATTCCAAAGATTCTAATCGCCGCACTTCTGGCTTGGCCAATGCTGTACGCCTCAGCGAGCGCGCAGGAGATCAAGTCAATCGAGTTTGCGCGCGGCGCCTCGTCCTCGACCGTCAACGGGTCTATCAAGGGCTATGATTATATCGACTACCGCATCGTGGTTCGAGCGGGCCAACAGATGTCCGTCACAATGCGCACCACGCGAGGATCACCCTATTTCAATATATTGGAACCCGGTTCTTCGGATGTCGCGATTTTCATCGGATCTACGCGTGGCCAGAGCTTTTCCGGAACCACAGCCAAATCCGGGGCCTATACCATTCGCGTATATCAGATGAGAGCTTCCGCACGGCGCGGTGAAATCGCCGGCTACAGCCTTTCGGTCAGCGTCAGGGGTTCCTCTTCGTCCAGCAATATTCCCAGCCATCGACCCGGTGATGCTCTGGTTGCGGGCACACCCTATCATGCCACATCGACCATCCGATGCCGGTCGGCAGCGGCCATGCGCATGAGCAATTGCAAGGCTGGTGTCATTCGCAGACCAGGCTCCGCGACCGTTCATCTTGATACGCCAGATGGCGGCGAACGGTCGATATTGTTCCGCAACGGGCGTGCCGTTGCCAGTGATAGCGAAAATCGGCTGAGCGTGACACGTCAGGGCGACACCAGCATCGTGCAAATCGGGACGTTCGAAGTTTACAACATTCCGGACGCACTTATCTCCGGTGGCTAGCAGGTCAGCTGAAATATCTGGATCAACCATCGGCTTGGACAAGAGCCATCTGCAATATCAGGGACTTCATGTGAAATACGTTTCGAGGGCCTATCGGGAATGAACGGGCACAGGATCACACCCCAAAATTCGCTTTTTGCCCGTCAAAATTTTTCGGCATGGTTCCGCATATTGACATTCGGCATCGCCTTGCTTGCAGTCGGTCAGGCAGGCTCGGCGCGCGCTGCGGCAAAAGATCAACTGGAAGCCTGGAATGATGCCGTGATCGCGGCTCAGGCAACTTTGTCCAAACCCGACGGATCCAATCTGACCGAACGGATTTCGGAACTCGAGAAGCTGCGCTCCGCGCTCGCGCGCGAGCGCGATAAGGCGAATGCCAAAAGCAAGTTGGAACCTCTCGAAGTCCGGGTCGCGGAAGGCAAGCTCGCAATGCTCGGCTCCGTTCCAGATGGGGGCGAGACAGAGTTTGACGCGAAAGGACGACAAGAATTGCAGCAGCAGCTTTACGATCTGGAGGCGCCCCGCAGAGCTTATCAAGAGAGCTATCTGAGGATTGTCGCAACGATCGCTGATCTCGACAAACGTGTAAATGACCTCAGTTACCGGCAGCTTACGGCCCGCGCGACTTCGCCTCTCTGGCCTCCTGCATGGATAATATTCGTCGAACAGACAATTGAGAAATTCAGCAAGATCAAGCCAGCGGCGGCACGGGGTCAAGATTCCGGGCAGATCGCAAGCTCTCCGATTATGTTGAGCCTCGCAATTGTCACTGGTCTTGTGGGATTGGCCCTTGCCATATTTGGCAAAAAACTGGCTCTGTCTCCCATAAACCGAAAAATTGCCGAGAGCGTTGGCGGGAGGCGGTCGACCTTGCTTGTCGTTGCACGCGATATTTTGGGCCTGCTCATGCCAGTCTTGGGTCTGGCAATCATGGCCCTCGGTTCGCTATTTGCCGCAGCCGTCGATCGATCTTTGGTATCGTTGTTGCCCCTCGTTTTTTCGGTCGGTCTCCCGATCGTTGTAGCCCACTGGCTTGGGACGACGATTTTCGCGCCTCGGGTGGGAAAGCTTCGTTTCGTCCATTTGAGCGATCGGGGGGCCAGGAGAGCAGTAATATTGGTCACGCTTCTGGGCCTGTTCATCGGTCTCGAATCGGTTCTGGAATATGTGGAAACCGTATCTCCGTACCGCGATGGGGCTGAAGGGCCGCCGGCATTTCTGACTGTGCTGGCCACTGCGCTCGCCTTGGTTGGGCTGGCAAATACGCTTCTCAGGCATCGGCCGACCGACCGGGCGAAAGCAGACGGTGCTTTGCCGGACGACAATGCTGCGGAATTTCTGGAACGCCGGATCGACTGGGAACGGCTGATTGGCGTGACGATATACGCCGCAGGAGCGATCGCGGTCTTGGTCGCGCTCATCGGATATATTGCCCTGTCACGGCGAATTCTCTTGCCCACGCTGGAAACTTTGGCAGTCGGCACGATTCTCGCGGTGACCTTTGCACGTATCCGGCTGATCGCAAGTGTTTTCGGTTCCAGCAGGATCCAGGTATCCCAGACCACCTCGACCATTTCACAATTTTTGCTCGCTTTGGGCCTGATCATCCTGGCCTTGCCGATATTTGCGATGTTCTGGGGTCTGCGGCCAGCGGAGATCGGAGATTTCCTGATCCTTCTGAGGGACGGGGTGTCGATCGGCAACACGACTATTTCCCTGGGAACGATATTCATATTCATCGCGGTTTTCGCGATCGGCTATCTGCTGACCAGATGGCTCCAGCGCCTTTTGCAAACGGCCCTGTTTTCTCGTCTCGGGATGGACGAGGGCACGCGGAGCGCATTGATTACGGGGATCGGTTACATCGGGATCATGCTGTCGGTTGTGGCTGCAATCGGGGCGGCCGGACTGGATCTATCCAATCTTGCGATTATCGCTGGCGCCTTGTCCGTTGGCATCGGCTTTGGCATGCAGTCGGTCGTCGCAAATTTTGTCAGCGGAATAATCCTGCTCATCGAGCGGCCGATCAAGGAAGGCGACTCGATTGAAGTCGGTGGCTATGCCGGAATCGTAAGCAAGATTTCGGTTCGCGCTACGCGCATCCAGGCCTTCAATCACGACGATGTCATCATCCCGAACTCCGAGATCATCACAGGTACGGTGCGCAATCGTACTCTGACCGACCGGGTGACCCGCATCGAATGCGCTGTCGGCATTGCCTATGACGCTGACATCAAGAAGGCATTTGATATAGTCATCCAAATCGCAAATGCGCACCCCGGCACAATCGATGATCCGTCACCCAATATCGTGATGGAAGCATTGGGAGACAGCGCCCTTCTTCTCAGGCTCTACTGTTTCATTGCTGACGTCAGCTCAAGCGTTGCCACAAAATCAGATATTTACATCGAAATTGTAAAACGGTTCCAGCAGGCATCGATAGAAATACCGTTCCCTCATCAAGATATCGCCATTCGGAATCGGAATGCGTGACGAAAACGTATCATCACTCAACGCTGCAAGAGGCGCTATTCCAACCATCAGGCTCGATCCGCCCCAACTGCGGACATCAACCAAACCCTATTCTGATGGCTCTAAGTGACCAGGAGATTCAGGGAAGTGGGGCCTGGAGCCATTTACAAATCTTAAAAATTTCCTTGATACCCTCGAAGGAAGTGGCTGGCGCACCCTACTAATGGTGCTTTTTTAAGGAGTGAGAATGACTCGGTTTTGGACGAAGATTCATCTGAAAGTTGTCGTTATTTTCGCTACGCTCTTATGCGTTACCTTGCCAGGAACCGCGTTAGGATATCCAATTACTGGCGCAACCGTCTACGAGCCGGAAGAACTTTCCTCGTGGGCTAAAGAACATGCGGACCTTGACACGAGCGCCGACGCGGCGGCTGCAGCTATCGAAGCTCTTTATCATCAGGATGGCTATCTGGCGGCAGAAGTAATCCCTGTCACAGATGCGGATGGAAATACCGTTATTCATGTCTATGAAGGCAGGCTCGGCGCTGTCTACCTTGGTGGTGGCGAAGCCAAAGCGCAGGCGATGGTCGGCCGCTTCATTGAACCAATAGCTGATGGGATGCCGCTGCGGATTGATCGTCTGGAGCGGCAAATGCTGCTCGCAGGAGACCAAGGCGGAATTGATGTGACCGTAGCACTGGATCATCCAGATCCGACTGCTGGTAGTGTGTTGAACGTATCAATCTCTCAAGGCCGACAAGGTGGGTCAATGTCTTTCGACATTGTTCCTCAGCGGCCCGGATCGGTAGGCCGTCTGGTGGCTGAGCAAAGCGGCTATAGCTTATTGACCGGTGGCGACCAGCTCAGCGCCTTGGGTGTGCTGACGCGCGAGGTGGGCGGCGACATCGGTTTTGCGGGCCGCGCCCTTTATCGCGTGCCTGTCGGTGGCCGAGGAGTGTTTGCTGAGTTTTTTGCGGGTACGGCTTTGGCCGATCGAGAGTTGGACACGCTTCAAATCACAAACGAGCAGCGTGGTCACCAGTTCGGTGCCTCGATTGGTTTCCCGATCGTCAGATCGATGGATCGATCCATATTCATCGTGGGCGAAATCGAGACTATCGAGGGCAAATCGACATTTGGCGGTTTGCGGACCAAAAGCGGGGCCGATGTATTTCGTGGATATCTTATCGGTTCGCGTTCCTTTGTCGGAGGAGCACAAGCTGAAGGCTCAGTCAGGATTTCTGCGGGTAAACGGAGACAGCCAGAACCCGGCGTGGTGGCAGACGGATCGCGCCATTTCGGTAGTATTCGGGTTGAGGCAGGCATGGTTTCACCGATCGCAAAGGACCTGTTCTGGCGGCTCGAAACAGAGGGCCAAATAGCCTTGACTGACCTGCCGGAAGTAGAGCATTTCTTTCTGGGCCACCTACCGCTTGTACGTGGCTATGCGCAGAGCGAAGTAGAAGCAGATACGGGCGCCGCAGCTACGATGCAATTGGAGCATCCGATCAGTCTTTCAGCTGACACCGCGATGACAGGGTTTGTTTTCACAGACTTCGGGTTCGTGCGGCGGAGAGACGCTGATCCTTTGTTTGTCCGCGATCAGGAAATTGCGTCGATAGGAGCTGGCATGACCGCCTCCAAAAGCAGCGGCTTATCGTTAACAGCCTGGCTAGCCTTGCCGCTGGCTGATGCTCAGCAGACTCAAGCTGGTGATCCCATCGTTTACTTTAGGTTGGCTCAGAAATGGTAGCAATGCGCACAGAACGGTTTCTTTCGATTTCGTTGGCCTTGGCGGCCATTGGATACCCTGCAACAGCCTATGCAAATGGTAATCATCTTGGCTGGTGTCATGGGGTTGGTAACCTGCAGCATTCCACCGGCTGTGCTGGCCTTCCGACGATAGGGCCACACCCTTCGGTTCCGACGCCTAGCGTCAATTCGGTCGCCGAAAATCAGAATAGCTACCTGGTTCCGCCATTGCCACCGATGGCCAGGCCCAACCTCGTTCCACAAGCCATTCCGCAGCCGTCGCTTCCGCCGCAGCGGACGCCCGGCCTGGTGCCGCAACCACGGGCCGTGCCGCGGCAGGTGCCGGCCACGCCTCAGGCCATTCCGCAGCCGTCGCTTCCGCCGCAGCGGACGCCCGGCCTGGTGCCGCAACCAC
>CAXIBD010000133.1:0-5648 GCA_964022135.1 uncultured Sphingomonadales bacterium
TCGATATAGACGGTGGCGTCGCCGAATGCCGCCTTGGCCTCGGTGCCGGCCTGCTTCATCTGGGTTTCGAGTTCGGTCTCGCTGTTGACCACCTTCATACCGCGGCCACCGCCACCGGAAGCGGCCTTGATGATCACCGGATAGCCGACTTCGGCGGCGACGCGCTTGGCTTCCCCGATCTCGCTGACCGCGCCGGCCGAGCCGGGGACCAGCGGGATGCCGAGATCGCCAGCGGTTTTCTTGGCCGCGACCTTGTCGCCCATGATCTTGATATGCTCGGGCTTCGGGCCGATCCACTTGATGTCGTGCGCCTCGACGACTTCGGCGAAATGCGCGTTTTCGGAGAGAAAGCCGTAGCCGGGATGGATCGCGTCGGCGCCGCTGATTTCGGCGGCGGAAATGATCGCCGGGATCGAAAGATAGCTGTCGGCTGCCGGGGGCGGGCCGATGCAGACCGCCTGATCGGCGAGCCGCACGTGCATCGCGTCGGAGTCCGCGGTGCTGTGTACGGCGACGGTCTCGATGCCGAGTTCCTTGGCCGCGCGCAATATCCGCAGCGCAATTTCACCGCGATTGGCAATCAGGATTTTTTCAATGGTCACGCTGCCGGCCTCAAGCGATCACGACCAGAGGCTGGTCATATTCGATCGGCTGTCCGTTCTCGACGAGGATCGCCTTGACCGTACCGGCTTTTTCCGAGGTGATCGGGTTCATCACCTTCATTGCCTCGACGATCAGCAAGGTATCTCCAACCGCAACCTTGTCGCCGACGCTGATGAAATTGTCTGCGCCGGGTTCGGCGGCGAGATAGGCGGTGCCGACCATCGGCGATTTCTGGGCATTCGCATGATCATCGACCGGCGCGGCTGCCGCTTCCGGAGCGGGGGCGGGTGTCGCCGGAGCAGGCGGCGCATAGGCGGCAGGAGCCGACACAAATGTTCCGCCGCCGCGCGCGACCTTGATCTTGCGATCACCATCCTCGACTTCGATCTCGGTCAGGCCGGCCTTCTCGAGAATGGCGGCGAGATCGCGCACCAGCTTGATATCTACATTCATGCCTTCACCCGTTTCTTTTTTTGCAGGCATAGTGTGTCCTTATGCAGTCGTTAAAATTTGCTGGCAGCGTCGAGCGCCAGTTGATAGCCGAAAGCACCAAAGCCGCAAATCGTTCCTTTTGCAACCGGCGCAATGAAACTCTTGTGCCGAAACTCCTCGCGCGCGGCGGGATTGGAAAGATGCACCTCGATCACCGGCGTGGCGATCGCCTTGATCGCGTCGAACAGGGCGATTGATGTGTGGGTCAGGGCGCCGGCGTTGAGGATGACCGCCTGTGCCTTGTCGGCCGCGGCTTCGTGCAGCCAGTCGACCAGATGGCCCTCATGATTGCTCTGGCGAATTTCGACCTCGAAGCCGAGGGTCTGCGCATGGTCCTCGATCTGGCCGGCAATTTCGTCGAGCGTCTCGGATCCGTAGATTTCGGGTTCGCGCATGCCCAGCAGGTTGAGATTGGGTCCGTTCAATATAAAGATGGTCTTGGCCGCCAAGATATTGGTTCCTCCCCAAGGCTTTTGGTTGCGACTGGTGCGACCTCTTTATATGGCTCCTATTTGAAAAGCGAGATCAAAGACATGAAAGTTACCCAAATGGCTGAAATTCAGATCCGGTTGAACGGCGATACCCACAAGATGGCTGCAGGCAGTTCGATCGCCGACCTGGTCCGTTCGCTGGATCTCGACCCGGCCAAGGTGGCGGTCGAGCGCAATCGCGAAATTGTCACGCGGTCGACTCTCGAACAGGTCATGGTCGAACCGGGCGACGAACTGGAAATCGTGCATTTTGTCGGCGGCGGGTCGGGCGACGACAGCTGGACCGTGGCCGGCAGGACGTTCCGGTCGCGACTGATCGTCGGCACCGGCAAGTACAAGGATTTTGCGGAAAATGCGGCGGCGGTCGAGGCCTCCGGCGCGGAGATTGTCACCGTCGCCGTCCGCCGGGTCAATGTCACCGACCGCAACCAGCCGGTGCTGATGGACTTTATCGATCCGAAGAAGATTACCTATCTGCCGAACACCGCCGGCTGCTTCAACGCCGAAGACGCGATCCGCACCCTGCGGCTGGCCCGGGAGGCCGGGGGCTGGGATCTGGTCAAGCTGGAAGTGCTGGGCGAGGCGAAGACGCTCTATCCCAACATGCGCGAAACGCTCGAGGCGACCGAGGTGCTGGCGAAGGAAGGGTTCAAGCCGATGGTCTATTGCGTCGACGACCCGATCGCGGCGAAACAGCTGGAAGATGCCGGCGCGGTGGCGATCATGCCGCTGGGCGCGCCGATCGGATCGGGGCTCGGCATCCAGAACCGGGTGACGATCCGGCTGATCGTCGAGGGGGCGAGCGTGCCGGTGCTGGTCGATGCCGGGGTCGGCACCGCCAGCGACGCAGCGGTGGCGATGGAGCTGGGCTGCGACGGCGTGCTGATGAACACCGCGATCGCCGAGGCGAAGGAACCGGTGCGCATGGCGCGCGCGATGCGGCTGGCGGTCGAGGCCGGGCGCGAGGCCTATCTGTCCGGGCGGATGGGCCGGCGGATGTATGCCGACCCGTCGAGTCCGCTCTCCGGACTGATTTAGCGTCCTAATACAGCAAGATTCGGTGTCATCTATAACTATCTGAATCGTAACAAAAGTTACATCATGCTATCTTTGTCGACGGGCAATTGTCGTTCGTCGAAGCCGATCGGCGTTGGCCGATCAAAATGGCGGTTTATCGAACGCCGGCTGCTCGAATCGCAACGCTCCGCTACCTAGGAATGCGAGGCGGGAGCATAACCCTACGTCTCTCCAGACAGCCCTTCCCCGGCTCAGGATATCGCGCTCCCGCCTCACCCCCAGCGGGTGGTGCCGGCCCCCATTTTTCCGGTGCCGCCCCGAACAAATTTTGAGGAGTGAGAAAATGTCGAATACCATCTTTACCAAGGCCCTGTGTGCAGCAGCGGCGATCGCTGTCACCGCAACCGGATTTTCTGCCAGCGCGCATGCCCAGAGCCGGACCGTGCGTACGGCCGTTGTCGACTATGCCGATCTTGATCTGAACAGCCAGGATGGCCAGGCCACCCTGCAGGGACGGCTGAAGGGCGCGGTGCGCAAGGTTTGCGGCAGCTATGACCCGAAGAATCTGGTGGATGTGCAGGATTACGGTGTCTGCATGACGGAAGCCAACGCTTCGGCACAGCGCGCAAGTGTGACGATCATGGCCGCGGCAAAGTCCGGCAAGCCTGTCGAAACCGCCCTGGTGATCAGCAACTAGGCAATATTCCAAGAGCCGCAGACCCCCAACAAGCGGCCGCATTTTGGCCAAACCAACTTTCAAAAAACCCCGGTGTCCCTTACACCGGGGTTTCTTTTACTGGCATGGTGACTGCTATATATAAAGTATAATAAACAGTATATAGATTTACAGAGACAATTAATACTATTACAAATTGTAATACTCATAACACTACAAATATTTATATTATAAATCTATTTATAGATCAAGTATTTATGGCATATTAACCGGATTTGATAACGCAATTTTCATGTTTTGGAGTGCATAGGTAAATCACTGAAAAGGGAAGGCCCTTTCGGGTCGCCTCGTTGCAGTTTGCATCAGCGGTTTAACCCAAACTCTGGGAGGTGATATGGAAATTGGTCGGCAACGAAGACCCGAGAGAGTCATTGGACCTTTCGGCGAGGCGCTCAGCCTGAACGATTTGCCGAAGAACAACACGACCAGATGGGTGATCCGTCGCAAGGCGGAAGTGGTCGCCGCCGTGAATGGCGGCTTGCTGAGTCTTGAGGAAGCATGCGACCGATATGATCTCTCGCTGGAAGAATTTCTCTCCTGGCAGGAATCCATCGACAAGTCCGGCCTGCCGGGCTTGCGCATAAGCTATCTCAGCCAATATCGTGAACAGGATCGGGCCAGGCAGGACGCGCCCGAACAGAGAGGGGCGCAACCAACGAAGGATCCATTGCCGGATCTTCACTGACCGAAAGCCCAGCCATGTCCAATAAGCGGGTCCTCGTCATAGACGAAGAGAGTGCGTTCACGCGGTTTTTGCAGGACGATCTTGAGCAGCGCGAAATTTCCGTAGCCTGTGTATATTCACCCGGCGACGAAAATGGGGCCACGGCCTTTGCGCCCAATGTCATTGTCGCGGACAAGCAAAGGCTCTTTCAGACCAGCGCCGGCTTGCTGGCCGGATTTGATCCCTTCGAGCGCAAATTGCCGCTGGTCCTGATGACCGGAACGGACACCAAATTATATCATGGCACCGCATCCTCGCTGCATGCAGGCGAGGCGCAAATCGTGGCCACGATCGCGAAGCCGTTCGAGCCCAATATGCTGGCGGAGCTGATCGACCAATATGACGACGATTGCGAGAAGATCAATCGGGACGCTGAATATATCACGGCGCTGATCGCGAGCGACAGGTTGCTCGACAATCTGGTTGTGGAATTTCAGTCGAAACATGCCCTGGTCGATGGCCGTGTCGTTGGTTACGAAGCCCTTTCGCGGCTTAAAACCAGGCGGGCGATCAGTCCGGCAACGATTTTCTCGGCTGCCACGGAAATGTCCCTTGAAATAGAAGCGACCATCAATGTCTTCGATCAGGTGATGAACCTGGCCGGCTCTCTGCGCAAATCCCGCAAGGGCGTGCCGGTATCCTTCAACTGCAGCGCCATATTGCTGACCCAGCCCGATTTTGTCGACCAGCTGTTTTCGCGCCTCCACCAGGCCGGGACGGTGAGCGGGACGGTCATCATGGAGATTACCGAGGAAAACCGGGTCGCCAATATCAAGGTGGTTGCCGAAGTCTGCCGCATGCTGTCAGGCTATGGCCTGACCGTGTCGATCGACGACTATGGCACCGGCCAGAGCAATCTCGACAGGATCGCCGAGATCCCCTTTGCCGAACTGAAACTGGACAAGGAAATTTTCTGGGCCTTTTGCAACAATCGCATGCCGATTACGGTGCTGAGTTCGATCATCGATTTTTGCCATATGCGCGGAGCAACGACGGTCGTCGAGGGCATTGAAACATCGTTTCATCTGGAAAAGGCACGGCTGCTGGGCGCCGATCATGGCCAGGGATTTTACTGGGGCCGGGCCGTCCCGCCGCAATATCTGGTGAAGGACTGGTGCGCCGCCTGATCTGCGGTTGTGCGGCCACCGGCGGCGCCGATAAACGCTCGATTTTGATTCTGAACGGATTCGCTTATTGAATCGATTTGAATTATGCTGGTCGCTGCAAGAACAGAATGAGAGGAACGCGATGAAGCAACTGAGCGCGCTGGATGCGATGTTTGCCTATACGGAAACACCGAACACGCCGATGCATATCGGGCAGTTGCTGATCTACGATCCCTCGACCGCACCCGGCGGCAAGGTCGGTTTCAAAGACATATTGCGCTATATCGAGGGCCGTCTCGACGGGGCCCGGATATTCCGCCAGAAACTGGTGCGGGTGCCGCTGGATCTCGATCATCCCTATTGGGTCGACGACGCGAATTTCGATCTCGAATATCACGTTCGCCATATCGCCCTGCCGAAGCCCGGCGACTGGCGGCAATTGTGCATCCAGGCGGCCCGCATCTATGCCCGGCCGATGG
>CAXIBD010000134.1:0-5554 GCA_964022135.1 uncultured Sphingomonadales bacterium
GTCATTGGTGCGCAGGCTGAGCCGCTGGCGGATGGTATATTGGGGGATGCCGTTGGAACTATACTGGTTGACGTTGGCCCCGGTTGGTTTGAGCGCGTCGGCCTGGAAGCCCAGCTCCTTGAAAAAGGCGGTGATCGCATCGGTGTCGCGGTCAATATCGGTCTGGGCGCTCTGCAGGTCGGTCGACTGCGCGCTATAGGCAATGGTCCAGGTGGCGAGGCCGGCGGTCACTTCGCGCTCGGCCAGGCCGCGCACGGTGACACTGCGATCCGCCATTTTCGCCCGCAGCAAGCCATCACCCAGCAGATAGCCGCCGATGATCAGCCCGACCGTCAGCAGGCCGGCGCTCGCCAGCCAGACCTTGTTCTTGCTCTCGATAAATTTCTCGCTCATCGCTCTTTCCCTCCGTTCAAAAGCCGCTTAGGCTGTTCCAGATGACCCGGTGCCGCACTGCTATAGTTGCGATGAACCGTTTCTGAATAGCGACGAATGGAGACTGCCTGTGACGATCAAATATCTGCACACCATGCTGAGGGTCAGCGATCCCGATGCGACGGTGGCCTTTTTCGGGCTCCTGGGTCTGGAAGAAGTGCGTCGCTATGACAGCGAGCAGGGCCGCTTCACGCTGATCTTTCTAGCCGGCCCTGGCCAGAAGGATGTGGCCGAGGTCGAGCTGACCTATAACTGGCCGCCGGAGGATGGCAGCGCGCCCGAAGAATATGGCGGCGGCCGCAATTTCGGGCATCTGGCCTATGCGGTCGATGATATATATGCCCTGTGCCAGACATTGATGGATGCCGGGGTGACGATCAACCGGCCGCCGCGGGATGGCCATATGGCTTTTGTGCGGTCGCCGGACAATATTTCGGTCGAGCTGCTGCAGAAGGGGAAAAACCTGCCGGTTCAGGAGCCATGGGCCAGCATGGCGAATATCGGCGAATGGTAAGCGCCTGACGGTATTTACACGGACGCGGTTCCGGCCGGTCTGTCCGTTTTTCTTTCCGACAGGTCCACCCAGACAATCTGGTTGCGACCGTTGTTCTTGGCGTCATAGAGACGCCGGTCAGCGGTCGCCATCACGCTGCGCAGGGAGGCGCGTCTGGCCATGGAGGCGATGCCGACCGAGAATGTGACGGCCTCGCGGATCTCCGGTACCTCGTCGTGCACTGCCTGGATCAGCGTCTGGCAAATATCGGTCACGGCATTGGCCGGATATTTTTTGGGCCTGTCCGGACTGTCCATCTGCATCAGCAGGGTGAATTCCTCGCCGCCGATACGGGCTGCGAAATGCGGCGTTGCATTGAGCGTGCTGCCGACCACCCGCAGCACGGTGTCGCCGATCTCGTGGCCATAGCGGTCATTGATCCGCTTGAAGAAATCAATGTCGATGATCGCCAGGTGGCTGTAGCAGCGCTCGTGCCGGTTGCGCTCGAATTCCCGCTCGAAGGACCGCCGGTTGTGCAACATGGTCAGTCCGTCGGTGTCGGCGAGCAGCGTCAGTTCGGCCTGCTGGCGCAACGTCTGTTCATGCCGCTGGCGCAGGCGCAGGATGCGATTGGCGACGCCGAGCGCGAGGATGATGGTTTCCAGCACCAGCATGAAATAGAGGCCATAGTCGAGGATCGGCCAGCCGATATAGAGGTCCATGCCGCGCGCGACCCGGTCGAGGCTGAACAGGATGATCGGGGTCCAGCCGGCGATCTGGAACCAGATGGCGCGGCTGCCGCGGCGCAGCGCATGCCCCATCGCATAGAGCACGACGAAGAAGACCGGCAGAAAGGAGGCGTGATAATAGTTGCGCGCATCCATGCTGTAGCCGTCGTCGATCGGAAGAACCGTGGCGGTGACCAGCAAAGGCAGCAGCGCCGTCGCCATGATGACGCGCTGCAGCCAGGGCGCGATCATGCCCGGTTCGATGAAACGGAGCAGGAAGAAGCCGCCGGCGCTCACCCCGATGGCGAGCGCCCAGTAGTTGAGCAGCATCTTGGTGATCAGGGTCGTGTCGGGAAAGAACAGGAAGATCAGGCCGGAGGAACTGAAGGTATAGCAGACCGTCGCGCAGATCATCACGCTGTGCCAGAGCATGAAATTGTAGCGCATCGCGCCGTAGAAGAAGGCATTGTAGATCAGCGGCATGATTGCCATGCCGCAGAGTGCGGCAAACATGATCGACAGCGGCAGCGTCAGCTCGTCCCATTTCTGCTTCGACGCGAGCTGGATCAGCGAGATCGAGCTGGCCACCTTGGGATGGTCGATCGCGAGATAGACCGTCTCGATCCGATGGCGCAGTTCCGGCTGGTCGGTGCCCGGCACGGGCAGGCCGTAGGAGCCTTTCGACCGCCAGTATTTCGCCACTTCCCGGGCCGAGAAATCGGACGAGAGAATCCGGCCATCGTCGAGCCGGGCATGGACCTGCATGCGGGTCAGGCCGTTGTTGTCGCCCTGCACCTCGACCGTGCCGGCGGGCAGCGTATCGGCGAGAAAGGGGAATTTGACCCACACCCTGGGACCCTTGACGGCATATTTTCGGGAGGAACAGTCGAAGGCCTTGCCCGATTGGAGCAGCGCGGCGACGGTGACATTGGTGGCGCTGCTCTGCGTGCACAGGCGATCCGACATCGGGACCTCTGCGAGGGCAGGGGAGCAGAGGCACAGATATGCCAGAAACGCGACCAAAAAGCGCAAATGATGACCCCTTTTCCCAAATGTCGGCTGCCGAGACCGACCGGATAAGGCAAAACTCCTATTTTACTGTTAAGCATCGACAATTTTGGTCCGGCGGGGTAATTTGTCGCCATGTTAGAAATCATCCGCATCCCTGTTTTGTCCGACAATTATGTCTGGCTGGTCCACGAACCCGAATCCGGGGAGACCATGGTGGTCGATCCGGCGGTGGCCGATCCGGTGCTGGCCGAAGCCGCGAAGCGCGGCTGGACCATCACCCAGATCTGGAACACCCACTGGCATCCCGATCACACCGGCGGCAATGCCGCGATCAAGGAAGCGACCGGCTGCCACATCACCGGCCCGGAAGCGGAGCGGGAGCGGATCCCGACGCTCGACACGATGGTCAAGGGCGGCGACACCGTGAAGCTTGGCAGTGTGACCGCCGAGGTGATCGACGTGCCGGCCCATACCGCCGGCCATATCGCCTTTCATATCCCCTCGGAGAATGTCGCCTTTGTCGGCGACACATTGTTCGCGATGGGCTGCGGCCGGCTGTTCGAGGGCACCGCCGCGCAAATGTACGACAATATGCGCAAGCTCGAGGCGCTGCCGGACAGCACCAAAATCTACTGCGCCCACGAATATACCCAGAGCAACGGTGAATATGCGCTGGCCGCCGAGCCGGACAATCTGGCGATCAAGGAGCGCATGGCCGAGGTTCTCACGCTGCGTGCGCGCGGCGAGGCGACGGTGCCGACGACGATCCGGCAGGAGCGCGCGACCAACCCGTTCATGCGGGCGCGCTCGGTGGCGGAACTGGCCGAGCGGCGGCAGGCGAAGGACAATTTCTGAGCCGGGGCGGGCGCTTCATTCCCGGTTCAGCCCGTTTCATGCTATACATTCTGTCGCGGGGAATCTGACAACAGGAGACCGGTTATGAACAAACTGATTTTTGCAATCCCGATCGCGCTGCTGCTCGCTGCCCCTGCCGTCAGCGGCGAGAAAATCCAGCTGACCGAAGAACAGCAGGCCAAGCTCGACCAGCAGCTTGCTGGCCGCACCGCCGGAGAGCCCCGGTCCTGCATCAATGCCAACGACCAGCGTAACATGACGGTGATCAGCGACGATGTGCTGATCTTCGGATCGAGCCGCAACGCCAAGACGATCTATGTCAACAATCCGCCCGGCGGCTGCCGCAACGCCGACCGCAACATCCTGTCCTACAGCCGGCCGACGTCCTCGCTGTGCAAGGGGGAAGCGATCACCCTGGTCGACAGCACGACGCAAATGTCGATGGGCAGCTGCTCCTTTGGCGATTTTGTGCCTTATACCAGGGACGAGGACTGAGGCTTTGCCCGCCGTGACCTGATCGGATTGACTCGAGCGCAGACGCGAAGGGATCGGGCCTTCGCTGTTCCGGCCTGAACTGGACAAGAACGCCCGTTTTTGTTTTTCGTGATCTTTGGCCGGAGGCTGCGGATTTCCGGTCTTTGCGGGAGGCCGCGCCGGGGCCGAGTGTGACCTTCCGGATATTTCCGTCCTCTATTCAGATTGTCAAAGAGCCGGTCCTGCGTTTGTCGCGGGAGCGGCTGCGATATTATGCGATCGGGGCGCGTGTAGGACAGCGCTTTTTTGGAGACGCATCGGGAAAAGATGCCGCTATGCTCCCGGTCAGGAGCGGCAATAGAAAAGCCCCGACCGCGCTACGCGAGGCCGGAGCTTGGAAAAAATATGGCTGGTGGGCCTATTTGTCTTCTTCGAACATGTTCACCGCATTTTCTCCGGTGGCCGAGAGGCGGATCTTGTCGCCCTCTATCTCCGCGACCAGTCCGATCGGCAGATAATGATGGGAGGCGCCCTTGCCGCCCTTGGTCTGCGGGCTGTCCTTCTTGGTCAGCTTGATCCGCTCGCCGCTGTCGTCGAGATGGTCGACGATGCCGACATGCACGCCGTCGGCGCCGATGACTTCCATATGTTCCTTGATCTGGCTCTTGTCTGTCATGGGGATTTCCTCTTTTTGTTAGCGTTATGTTTAACCAACGGGTGGGACGGCATCCTGTTCCATAATAATCGGCAGGAGCCGGCCACCGGTCTCGCCGCCGCAGCGCAGGGACGGACCGATTGCATTCAATCGCGGGCCAGCAGATCGTCGGTCACCTCCATCAGCAGCAACGGCTCGTCGGCGGTATCGGCGATCGCGTCGACAAAGGCGTGGCGCGTTTCCGGGTTGTCATAGACCATTTTGGCATCAAAGGCCTTCTGCCAGCTGGCCTCGTCCGGCCATTCGGCGACGCCGATAAAGCGCCCGTCGCGGTCGCGGTGCAGCCGGGATCCGAGGCTGCCGTATTTCTCCCGGATCAGCTCCGTCCCGCGCCGCCACGCGGTCCGGAACTGCTCCTCCTTGCCCGGATGCACTTTCCACCAATAGGCTGCTACAAACATCGGTTCTTCTCCTGTCGGGCTGCCATCTGCAGCCTTTTCCCATCAAACGGCTCTACCGGCAGTAGCGGGAGCCGCCGCGCGGTGCCTGGTCGAGATGCAGATGGTCGGCGTGCGCCTTGTTATACTCCGGCGACAGGGTCGTTGCAAACAGCGTGCAGGCGCCGTCGCGCACCTCTTTCAGAAAGCGGGATCGCTCGTCGTCCGCGTCCCAGTGGCCGGCGACCGAGACCGTGCGGCCGTCGGCGAGGCGGAAGGCGGCGATATCGATCGCATTGGCGGTCGCATGTTCGCTGAAATTGCCGCTTTGCCCGCCGCCGATCCGGCGGCAGCTGTAGCTGCCAAAGGTGGTGATCGCCTCGACCGTGGTGCCGAGATGGCGCGTGGCGGCGGCGTTGACGATCTGCTTTTCCCACAGCACCAGGCTGGCCGCCATCGGGCAGCTGGT
>CAXIBD010000135.1:0-5510 GCA_964022135.1 uncultured Sphingomonadales bacterium
GGACGGTTTATGAAAGCGACCATTGAACGCGCGGCATTGCTAAAGAGCCTGGGCCATGTCCAGTCCGTGGTCGAGCGCCGCAACACGATTCCGATCCTCTCGAACGTGCTGATCGAGGCCAGCGCCGACGGCAGCATCAAGCTGATGGCGACCGACCTTGATCTGCAGGTCGTCGAAACCGTCGAGGCCCAGGTCGAGACCGCCGGTTCGACCACCGTCTCGGCGCATACCCTGTTCGATATCGCCCGCAAATTGCCCGACGGATCGCAGGTCCAGCTCGACGCTGCCGATGGCAAGATGAAGGTCAACGCCGGCCGCGCCCGCTTCAATCTGCAGACGCTGCCGCGTGACGATTTTCCGGTCATTGCCGAAGGCGAACTGCCGACCAGTTTCGAACTGCCCGCGACCTCGCTGATCCAGATCATCGACAAGACCCGCTTCGCGATCTCGACCGAGGAAACGCGCTATTATCTGAACGGCATTTTCCTGCACGTGCAGGACGAGGAAACACCGGTACTCAAGGCCGCAGCCACCGACGGCCATCGTCTCGCCCGCGTCACCCTGCCCCGCCCCGCCGGAGCCGAAGGCATGCCGGACGTGATCGTGCCGCGCAAATGCGTCAACGAACTGCGCAAGCTGCTCGACGAGAACAGCGAGTCGTCGGTGCAGATCGATCTTTCCGCCAGCAAGATCCGCTTCACGCTCGGCACCGCGATCCTGACCAGCAAGCTGATCGACGGCACCTTCCCCGATTATACCCGCGTCATCCCGACCGGCAACGACAAGCTGCTCAAGATCGACCCGAAAAGCTTCGCCCAGGGCGTCGACCGCGTCTCCACCATCGCCACCGAAAAGACCCGCGCCGTCAAGATGGCGCTCGGCGACGACAAGATCACGCTCTCCGTAACCTCGCCCGAAAATGGCAAGGCAGAGGAAGAAGTGCCCGGTTCCTACAAGGACGAGACCTTTGAGATCGGGTTCAACTCGAAATATCTGATGGATATTCTCGGGGAGATCGAGGGCGATACGGTGGAACTGCATCTCGCCGATGCCAGCGCCCCGACGCTGATCCGCGAGAATGACAAGTCCGCGGCGCTCTATGTGCTGATGCCGATGCGGGTCTAGCCATACTCCCCTCCCGAAAGGGAGAAGGATCGGAAAGCTCGTATTTGCTCTCGCTGCCCAATATAGCGCCCGCGAAACCATGACTCGGAACACGTCCTTTTCCCGGCTCGCGAAAACCTGTCCGGCGATCCATGCCTTCACACTATTGGCGTTGATCATCAGCGCGCTTGCCCCGCAAGGCTTCATGCCGGCCCAGACCGCCGAAGGCTTCGCGATCAAGCTGTGTTCCGGCCATGCAAATAATCTGCTGACCATAGCGCCGGATGATCCGGACTATGCGCTGCTCAAGCTGGTCTACGGTGGCAAACACGACGAGACGCCGGAACCGGCATCCAAGCAGGATAGCCCGATCTGCGCCTTTGCATTGGGCACCGCTTTCGGCCCCGCGTCGGAGGCTCCGTTGCTGGCACTGCCGACCCTCCAGCCGATCGCCCACCAGCCATCCGAACCGCGCCGCTTCGCCGTGCGCAACCGGATCAATATCCCGCCTGCAACCGGACCGCCTGTAACAGTCTGAACCGCTTTTCCGGCAGCACGGGCGCGTCTCGCCCAATTCTGCCGCCAATCAAATATTACAGGAATATCCCAATGAAAAACTTGCTCAAGGCAAGCGCGCTGGTCGCCGCTTGCACTCTCGCCACGCCTGGCCTCGCCCATGACGTCCGGGCCGATGATCATGCGCCAATCGGCGTCACCGCCGACCATACGCACAAGAAAGGCGAGATCATGTTCTCGCTGCGCTACATGCATATGGAAATGTCGGGAAACCAGATCGGCACCGACAGCATCAGCAATGATCAGATCGTGACCGGCATCCCGAACCGTTTTGCCGGCATGCCCATGCAGCCGCCGACCTTGCGGCTGGTACCACAGTCGATGCACAAGGACATGGTGATGCTGGGCGCGATGGTTTCGCCCGCGGACTGGATCACGCTGGTCGCCATGCTTCCTTATGGCGAAAGGAAATCGACCATCACCACCTATGCAGGGCCGACAGGAACGACGGTGCTGGGCGAATTCCAGGCCAGACCCAAAGGCATCGGCGACATCAGCGCCGGCGCCATTTTTCCGCTGCTCGGACACAAACCGGCAACAAGCGACACGGGCACCGAACTCAACCTGCGCGCGGCAGTCGGCATCCCCACCGGTTCGATCGACGAAACCGGCCAGACGCTGACGCCGACGGGCGCGCAGCCGACCATGGTCATGGCCTATGGCATGCAGAGCGGCTCGGGCACCTGGGACCTGAAGCCTGCGCTGACGCTGAAACATTGGTCGGGGAATTGGAGTTTCGGCGGGCAATATGCCGGAACGATCCGCACCGGTACCAATGACCATGGCTACCGGCTGGGCGATATCCACGAAGGCTCGCTGTGGGCCAGCTACTTGCCGGCACGGTGGATCAGCCTGTCTGGCCGCATCCGTGCCCAATCGACTGGCAGGATCAGTGGCATGAACCCGGCAGTCATGGGTCCGGTGCAGACGGCCAATCCGGATTTTTCAGGAGGAGAACGACTCGATCTGATTGGTGGTGCCAATTTCGTCGCCACCCATGGCCCGCTTGCCGGACACCGGCTCGGCATAGAGCTGGGCGCACCGGTCTACCAGAATGTCAACGGCCCGCAGTTGACCGGTGACTGGATGCTGACCGTAGGCTGGCAGAAAGCCTTCTAAAGAAACGCCCCTCCCCTGAAGGGGAGGGGCAATTCGCTATTCAGCCGCCTCCAGCATCTCGACCCGCTGCGGACCCCGGATCAGGCCACCGGGACGCTTGTCGGTCACGACGCCGCCCTTGAACGTTACCTGCCCCGACTTGATCGTATAGTCATAGCCCTCGGCCTTCTGCAGGAGCCTTTTGCCACCCGCCGGCAGGTCGAATGCCAGCCACGGCTTGCCGAGCTTGATCCGGTCCATATCGATGACATTGACGTCGGCGAGATAGCCGGGCTTGAGCAGGCCACGGTCGTTCAGGCCATAGAGCCGCGCCGTATCCAGACATTGCCGCTTGATCGCATGCTCAATGCTGATCGTGCCGCGTTCGCGGTTCTTCACCCAATGTTCCAGCATGAAGGTCGGGCTCGCCGCGTCGCAGATCGTGCCGCAATGGGCGCCGCCGTCGGACAGGCTGTTCACCGTGTCGTCGGCCTGCTGCAGCGTCTCGAGAAAGTCGAGATTGCCGTCCATATAGTTGAGCAGGGGCAGATAGATGAAGCCCTTGCCTTCGTCCGCCATCATCAGGTCATAGGCATATTCCGCACCGGACTTGCCGGCAGCCGCGGCACGCGAGGCAATGCTCTCGTCGGCCTGCGGTTCGTAATTGAAATCCTCGTCCATTTCGAACTGCATCGCCCAGCCCTGGGTGATGACCATGAACACGGGTATGATATCGACCTGCTCGGGCGGCGTGCTGGTCTCGCTCAGCATTTGTGCCTTGAACGCCGGATCCTTGAGCTTCGCATATTTTTCGTCCCAGCTCAGCCCCTCCATCGCCATCCAGCTAGGGTGGCGCACAAACGGATGCACCGTCCCCTGCCAGGCCATGACGATGCCGTTGCCGCGCAGCGCGATCTGCGCGACGATATTCGCGCCATTGTCATTCTCGGCGCGCATGTTGGCAATCTGTTCGTCCAGCGACTGGTCCTTGGCGATCGACTGCAGCGCGGCGAAGGTCACCGGCATGCCGGTTTCGCGGGAAAGGTCGCCCATCCAGCCGAACTCGTCCCATTCCTTGTTGAGGTCGCTGGCCATTTCGAACACGCCATAGCCGACCCGGCCCATGGCGCGGCCGATGCCGATCAGCTCTTCCTTGGTCGCGGTGGTGCCGGGCACCAGTTCGCCATCGATGCTGCGATGCAGGATCGTCCGCGAGGTCGAGAAGCCGAGCGCGCCGGCCTTCAGGCCGTCCTCGACGATTTTCGACATCTGGTCGATCTCGTCCTCGGTCGGAACCGCTCCCGGCTTTTCCCGGTCACCCAGAACATAGGCGCGCACCGCACCGTGCGGCACGTGAGTGGCGACATCGACGGTGCGCGGCATTCTTTCCAGCTCGTCGAGATATTCGGGGAAGGTCTCCCAGTTCCAGCTCATCCCTTCGGCCAAAGCGGTGCCCGGGATATCCTCGACGCCTTCCATCAGGTTGATCAGCCATTCGTGCCGGTCGGGCCGCGCCGGCGCGAAGCCGACGCCGCAATTGCCCATCACCACCGTGGTAATGCCGTGCCAGCTCGAAGGTGCCATTTCGTCATCCCAGGTCGCCTGCCCGTCATAATGGGTGTGCACGTCGACAAAGCCCGGGGTCACATATTTGCCGGTCGCATCAATCTCCTCGCGGCCTTGCGCCGCAACCGTTCCGACCAGCGACACCCGGTCACCGTCGATCGCAACATCGGCCACAAAGGGCTTGCCGCCAGTTCCATCAACCACAGTTCCGCCGCGAATTACCAGATCATGCATCGAGTCTCTCCTGTACATTTGTGGCCTGTCTAACAGATTTAACTGGATGATTAAAGACCGCTGATGCTAGGAAATTGCATGGACAATTCATTTTCATGGAAGCCGGCACCGGCGAGCGGCATAACCCCCCAATGGGTGGAGGCCAATGGCCAGACATTCGAGGTGGCCACCGCCGGCAAAGGCAGAAAACTCGCGCTGTGCCTGCATGGCTTCCCCGAACTGCATTATTCCTGGCGTCACCAGATTCCGCTGCTGGTCGGTCTGGGCTACCGGGTCTGGGCCCCGAACCTGCGCGGCTATGGCGGATCCAGCAAGCCGGAAGGCATCGCTTCCTACCGGCTGAACACGCTTGTGCAGGATGTCGCCGCCCTGATCGATGCCAGCGGCGCGGAAGAGGTCACGCTGATCGCGCATGACTGGGGCGCGATCATCGCCTGGCACTTCGCGATCCTGAAAATCCGCCCGCTGGCGCGACTGGTGATCATGAACGTGCCCCACCCCCAATGCGCCCGGCGCGAACTGAAACACTGGCACCAGCTGAAGAAAAGCTGGTATATTTTCTTCTTCCAGCTGCCCCGGCTGCCGGAATGGCTGCTCGGCCGCAACGGTGCGGAGCGGGTCAAGAGGGCCTTTTCGCGCATGGCCGTCGACAAGAGCCGTTTCCCGGACGAAGACTTGCAGGTCTATGCCGATGCCGCCAGCCGCCCCGGCGCCTTGCGCTCGATGATCAACTATTACCGCGCCCTGCTCCGCACCCCGGACGCGCGGCAAATCGGCGACGGCAGGGTAGACATTCCCACGCTGATGATCTGGGGCGAGGAAGACAGCGCGATCGATATCCGCTGCACCGAGGGCACGAACGAGTGGGTGCCCGATCTCGAACTGCACCGCCTGCCCGGCGTCTCGCACTGGGTGCAGCAGGAAGCCCCGGA
>CAXIBD010000136.1:0-5098 GCA_964022135.1 uncultured Sphingomonadales bacterium
TGAAACCCTGCCGGGTCAGGTCGGCGACCTTGATCATATTCGCGACCGTGTCGTCCCCGGCGTCCGGTACCTTCGACAGGATCACCTTGGCTTCGGTTGCGGCGGGCAGATAGTTGAGCGTGACGACGATGTTCCAGCGGTCCATCTGACCCTGGTTGATCTGCTGGGTGCCGTGATAAAGGCCGCTGGTGTCGCCGAGGCCGACCGTGTTGGCGGTGGCGAACAGGCGGAAATAGGGGTTGGGGCGGATCACACGGTTCTGGTCGAGCAGGGTGAGCTTGCCTTCCGCTTCCAGAATCCGCTGGATCACGAACATCACGTCGGGGCGACCGGCGTCATATTCGTCGAATACCAGAGCGGTTGGTGTCTGCAATGCCCACGGGAGCAGGCCTTCGCGGAATTCGGTGACCTGCTGGCCGTCCTTCAGGACGATCGCGTCGCGGCCAACCAGATCAATCCGGCTGATATGCGCGTCGAGGTTGATCCGGATGCAGGGCCAGTTGAGGCGAGCGGCGACCTGTTCGATATGGGTCGATTTCCCGGTGCCGTGATAGCCCTGGACCATGACCCGGCGGTTGAAGGCGAAGCCGGCGAGAATGGCGGTCGTGGTTTCCGGATCGAAGACATAGGACGGGTCCAGATCGGGAACGCGTTCGTCTTTCATGCTGAAGGCCGGGACCTGCATATCGAGATCGATCCCGAATATGTCGCGCGCATTCACCATCTTGTCGGGCGCATCCATGACGGTTTCGCCGCTGGTATCGAGATTGGTATTTGGTATTTCAGTCATGTTCGCCCTTCGAAATTGCTCATCCGCTGATCCAAGCCCCTATCATCGGGCCTGTCGAAACACGTTCATCAAAATCGACAGGCGCCGAGGACGTGAAGTGTCCATCGACAGGGTCAGGACCAGCGGGAATTGGATTCTCATCGAAAATCCGGTGATTCCTTAAGCTGCGTATAGGCCTCGATCACTTTTGCCAACTGTTTCTCGTGGCTGCGGTCGCCGCCGTTGCGGTCGGGATGATATTTGCGGACCAGCGCCGAATAGGCACGGCGGATCTCGCCGCGGCCGATGGCGGGCGGGTCCATGTCGCCAAGCCCTAGCGTCTTCAGCGCTTTCTGGTCGGCTCCGGAGAGGGCGGGGCCTGCCGCCTGGCGGCGATGAAGTCCGCCGGCGAAGCGCGCGCCGATCGCGTCCAGGGGATCTGTAAAATCGCTCCATGCCGGCGGCACGCTGGGGCCCGCGCCATAGATTCGCCGTTCCGAATCCCATCCGCGCACCGGATGCTGTGCCTCGAATATCTGTTCGTGATCCATGCCGGCAAAGAAATCATAGCCCTGGTTGAACTCGCGGACATGATCGAGGCAGAGCCAGCGATATTCGCCGGGACCGTCGTGGCTGCGGCTGCTGCCATAGAGCGGCGGCGCGCGAAATTCGCCGCTTTCTGCGCAACCTTCGATCGCGCAGGTCCGGCCCTCGGTGTCGACGCGGCCGTGGAAGCGGTTGGGTTTTCTCTTGGGGGAAGTTTCAGTCAAATTCCGTTCGGGCTGAGCTTGTCGAAGCCAGGCTGTCCTTTGTGTTGAAACGCCCTTCGACAGGCTCAGGGCGAACGGTTATAGTTGATGTCGAACAAGCAATATGGAGATTCGATGCCCAAAGGTCCAGTCCACAGCGAGATAGAAAAGCGGCTCACCGCCGAACTCGCGCCCGCATCGCTGAACGTGATCAACGACAGCGCCAGCCATCACGGCCATGCCGGCGACGACGGCAGCGGAGAATCGCATTTCACTGTCGAGATCGAGAGTGCGGCGTTCGCCGGCCAGTCGCGCCTCGAACGCCAGCGCATGGTCAACCGGGCGCTCGGCGACATGATGCGCGACAAGGTGCATGCGATGGTGATCAGGGCGAAGGCACCGGGCGAGTGAAACCGCAAAAGGTTAATCTTGCCGACGCCTTCGCCAGCTTCTCCGAGCCATGGTCGCCGAGGGTGGCTGGCGATATCAACGACATGCAGGTGAAGCTGGCCAAGTTCGAGGGGCGGTTCGACTGGCACCATCATGACGAGGAAGACGAGCTGTTCCTGGTGGTGAAGGGCAGGATGCGCATGGGTCTGCGGTCCGGCGATCTCGATCTCGAGGAAGGCGAAATGATCGTCGTGCCGCATGGCGTCGAACATCGCCCCGAGGCCTTGTCCGAGGAATGCCATGTGCTGATGCTCGAACCCAATACAACGTTGAATACCGGTACAGCGGAAACCGAGAAAACCGTCAGAAATCCGGAGAGGCTATGACCAGCATTACACAAACCATTACCCCGACCACCCACGATCTGGGAGCCTTCCAGGTCCGCCGCGTGCTGCCGTCGCGGCATCGGCGGATGGTCGGGCCATTCATCTTTGTCGACGAATTCGGGCCGGCGACGCTGCCGGAAGGGCCGGGCATGGCGGTGCGGCCGCATCCGCATATCAATCTGGCGACGGTGACCTATCTGTTCGAGGGTGCGATCGACCATCGCGACAGTCTGGGCACGTTCCAGACGATCCGGCCGGGCGCGGTGAACCTGATGACCGCGGGCAGCGGGATCGTTCATTCGGAGCGGTCGCCGCTGGAAATGCAGGACCTGGCGAAACCGATGTTCGGCATGCAGACCTGGCTGGCCTTGCCCGATGGCAGGGAAGAGATTGATCCGGCGTTCGAGAATGTCGGTGCCGCCGATCTGCCGATCATCGAGGATGGCGGTGCCAAGGCGCGGGTGATCATGGGCAGCCTGTGGGGGCAGACGGCACCGACCACCTGTCACGCCGAGACCATCTATGCCGATATCCTGCTTTCTGCCAGTGGCGCGATCCCGATCGATGCCGAGGCCGACGAACGGGCGGTGATGCTGGTCGACGGCGAGGGGGCGCTGGATTGCATGCCGCTGGAAAAATATCAGCTCTATGTCATTGCGCCGGGCGCGAAGGTCTCGCTTTCCTCCCGATCGGGCGGTCGCGCGATGCTGCTGGGTGGAGAGGCTTTTGCCACCGAGCGCCACGTCTGGTGGAATTTTGTCTCGTCCAGCAAGGAGCGGATCGAGCAGGCGAAGGCCGACTGGCAGCAGGGCCGATTCCCGATCGTTCCGGGCGATCCGGACGAATATATCCCGCTGCCCGAGGGCAGGCCGAAGACGGTCACGGATTAGAGTGTGCTCCCGCACTTGATGCGGAGCTCTGGAGACATGCGCTGCCGACGCGACAGCTCCGCATCAAGTGCGGAGCACGGCTAGTCTTCGAACCATTCGACCCAGGCGCCATGGGCGTGGGCGCGGCCAAGCAACGCCGGTTCCTCGCCGCCCGGCCAGTAGCGGATGACCAGCTCGTGGCTGAAGGTCTTGCGGTTGGTTTCCAGGGCCATCCAGGCCAGTGGTTTGTCGGGGGTCGCTGCCTTGCCCGCCGTCTCCATCGCCGCGGTGATCCGGTCTTTCGTCGCCTGCGGCAGATATTGCCAGACGATCGAGTGCATCAGCACCCGGGTCACGCCGCCTTGCTGGGGGAGTTGCAGCTGCTCCTCGACCCAGTCGGCGCCGTCGGCCCTTGTGACATCGGGCGGGTCCAGCTTGGCCAGCGCAATCGAGGCCTCCATGCGCTCGAACCGGGCCGGCATTTCCGGCCAGATATAACCCTTCAGGCGCGCGGCGGTTTCGTCGTCGGTGAGATCGATCGGATTCTGGTCGCAGCCATGCGCGCTGACGATTTCGACCGGAGCCTCGGGCGGAGGCGGACCGCGCCATTCCGGCTTGATCCGCATCGGCGAATCCTCCGGTCCCGCCTGGACGCCGGCCAGATCGTAGTGATAGCGTCCCATCATCGTGTTGACCCCGGCGCTGGCGCCGAGTTCGAGCAGCTCGAATCGCCGACCGACCCGTCCCGACAGCCACAGCAGGCCGGCCATGAAGCTGGCCGAGCGACCGGATTCGTTGGTCTGCGGCGGGCTCTCGAACCAGGGCAGCAATTCGGCATCATGGTCGGCCACGACCTGCCCGATCAGATCATCAATGTCATCCTGAGCCGTGATCCGGCCTTCGTAGATGTCGGCGAGGCGCGGCTCCCTGCCGCTGAGATAGAGATGGTGGAGGCCGCCGGTCAGCCGTAGCGGCATCGCGTCTTCCAGCGGCTTTCCCGGCCAGTGCGCGATCCTTTGTCCGCAGGCGGTCGGGCCGTCGATCAGCGCCAGCTGGGCGAGGATGACCGACGCGGTAACGGGTGCATCATTGCGCCGGCAATGTTCCGCCTGGCCGCGCATTCCGCTGACAATATCTTCGATATCCATAATGTCCATTGATCATTGCCCTTTCCCCTGTGAAGCCCTAAAGCCGCGGCCACCATGGCCAAACCACTGATCTTTGCAATTCCGAAAGGGAGGATTCTCGACGATGCCTTGCCGCTCCTGGAGCAGGCGGGGATAGTGCCGGAAGATGCCTTTTTTGACAAGTCCAACCGCAGCCTGAAATTCGCGACCAATCTGCCGCACATGTCGATCATCCGGGTGCGGGCCTTCGATGTCGCGACCTTTGTCGCCCATGGCGCGGCGCAGATCGGGATTGTCGGTTCGGACGTGATCGAGGAATTCGGCTATAGCGAGCTTTATGCACCGGTCGATCTCGGCATCGGGCGCTGCCGCCTGTCGCTGGCGCAGCCGAAGGATGACGCGGAAGAAGTGGGCAATATCTCGCATCTCCGGGTGGCGACCAAATATCCCAATCTCACCAGCCGCTATTTCGAGGGCAAGGGCATCCAGGCGGAATGCGTGAAGCTGAACGGGGCGATGGAACTGGCGCCCTCGCTCGGCCTGTCGCGGCATATCGTCGATCTGGTCGAATCCGGCAGCACGCTGAAGGCCAATGATCTGGTCGAGACCGACCGGATCCTGGAAATTTCCGGCCGGCTGGTCGTCAACCGGGCGGCGTTCAAGATGCGCAGCGCCGAACTGACGCCGCTGGTGCAGAAGTTCCGCGAGCTGGCGGGGCAGGGCCTATGACCTTCCGGATGGCGATTGGCGAGCCCGGTTTTGCCGAGGCGTTTGACGCGCTGGTCAATGCCCGGCGCGAGGCGGATGC
>CAXIBD010000137.1:0-5014 GCA_964022135.1 uncultured Sphingomonadales bacterium
AGAATATCGGCAAGGTCCGTCACTCGACGCCCGGCGTCGGCCTGATCTCGCCGCCACCACACCACGATATCTACTCGATCGAGGATCTGGCGCAGCTGATTCATGATCTCAAAAATGTGAACACTGGCGCCCGCATTTCGGTCAAGCTGGTTTCAGAAGTCGGCGTCGGCACCGTTGCCGCGGGCGTATCCAAGGCGCGCGCCGATCATCTGACCATTTCCGGCTATGACGGCGGCACTGGGGCTTCTCCCCTCACCTCGCTGACTCATGCCGGTTCGCCGTGGGAAATCGGCCTGGCCGAGACCCAGCAGACGCTGCTGCTCAACGGGTTGCGCTCGCGCATATCGGTGCAGGTCGACGGCGGCCTGCGGACCGGGCGCGATGTCGCGATCGGCGCCCTGCTTGGCGCGGATGAATTCGGCTTTGCCACGGCGCCGCTGATCGCGGCCGGCTGCATCATGATGCGCAAATGCCATCTCAACACCTGTCCGGTCGGCGTGGCGACGCAAAATCCGGAGCTGCGCAAGAAATTCACCGGGCAACCGGAATATGTGATCAACTATTTCTTCTTCGTCGCCGAGGAACTGCGCCAGATCATGGCGGACATGGGCTTTCGCACGATCGAGGAAATGGTCGGGCGGGTTGACCGGATCAACATGAACAAGGCGCTGCGCCACTGGAAGGCGGAAGGGGTCGACCTGTCGCGGCTGCTGCACAATGTCGTGCTGCCGGAAGGCGAGACGCTGTTCCAGACGGTGACGCAGGATCATGGCCTCGATGCCGCGCTTGACAAGGAGCTGATCGTGGCAGCCGCCCCGGCGCTGGATCGGGGCCAGACGGTCAGGATCGAGCGCAAGGTGAAGAACGTCAACCGCACCGTCGGCGCGATGCTTTCGGGCGAGGTTGCGAAGATCTACGGCCACGAAGGCCTGCCGGCCAACACCATCCAGCTGGTTTTTGACGGCGTTGCCGGCCAGAGCTTTGGCGCCTTCCTGGCGCACGGAATCAGCGCGGAGCTGACCGGCGATGCCAATGACTATGTCGGCAAGGGCCTGTCCGGTGGCCGGGTGGTGGTCAAGCAACCGGCCCATGTCGACCGCAATCCGACCGAGAATATCATCGTCGGCAATACCGTCCTCTATGGCGCGGTCGCCGGCGAGGCCTATTTCAACGGCGTCGCCGGGGAGCGCTTTGCCGTCCGCAACAGCGGCGCGGTCGCAGTCGTCGAGGGCACCGGCGATCATGGCTGCGAATATATGACCGGCGGTGTCGTCGCCGTGCTTGGCAAGACCGGGCGCAATTTCGCCGCCGGCATGTCCGGCGGGGTCGCCTATGTCTATGACGAGGACGGGCTGTTCCGCCAGCGCTGCAACATGGCGATGGTCGATGTCGAAACGATCAGCGCCGGTGCCGATGATGGCGAAGGCACCGCGATGCCGCAGCAGCTGCCGGTCGAGGTGCATGATTTCGGCATGGGTGACATGCTCTATCATGACGCCGCACGCCTGCGTATCCTGCTCGAGCGGCACAAGCTCTATACGGGCAGCAAGCGGGCGAGCGAGATACTCGACAATTGGGACGAGGCGCTCGACCGCTTCGTAAAGGTCATGCCGCGCGATTATTCGGCGGCGCTGAAACAACTGGAAGCCGAACGTCTCGATACGATCGAAGCGGCTGAATGAACGAAGAAATTGGAGTAGACCGTGGGTAAAGTAACTGGCTTCCTCGAGATTGACCGCAAAGAAGCGACCTATGCCGATCCGGAAGAACGGCTGACGCATTATCGCGAATTCACCATTCCGC
This sequence comes from uncultured Sphingomonadales bacterium, assembly GCA_964022135.1. GTDB lineage: Bacteria > Pseudomonadota > Alphaproteobacteria > Sphingomonadales > Sphingomonadaceae > Parasphingorhabdus. The sequence continues at coordinate 1,804 of CAXIBD010000137.1, forward strand.
TGCCGGAAAAGGAGCTCAAGGCCCAGGCGGCGCGCTGCATGGATTGCGGCATTCCCTATTGCCACAACGGCTGCCCGGTGAACAATATCATCCCGGACTGGAACAATCTGGTCTATGAGGGCGACTGGAAAAACGCGCTGGAGACGCTCCACTCGACCAACAATTTCCCGGAATTTACCGGGCGCATCTGCCCGGCCCCGTGCGAGGCCAGCTGCACGCTGAACATTGATGACGCGCCGGTCAGCATCAAGTCGATCGAATGCGCAATCGTCGATCGCGGCTGGGAAGAAGGCTGGATCACGCCGCAGATTGCCGAGGAAAAGACCGGCAAGTCGGTGGCCGTGGTCGGATCGGGTCCGGCTGGTCTGGCCTGCGCCCAGCAGCTGGCGCGCGCCGGTCACAATGTCACCCTGTTCGAGAAAAATGACAGGATGGGCGGCCTGCTCCGTTATGGTATCCCCGATTTCAAGATGGAAAAGCATCTGATCAACCGCCGCCTGGTGCAAATGGAGGCGGAAGGCGTCGAATTCCGCACCAGCGCCGAGGTCGGCGTGACGGTGTCTATGGAATCGCTGCAGGCCAATTATGATGCGGTGGTGATGTCCGGTGGCGCCGAGAAGCCGCGCGCGCTGGATATTCCCGGCTATGAAATGGCCGGCGTCCGGCTGGCAATGGAATTCCTGACCCAGCAGAACAAGCGCAATGCCGGCGACGACGAAATGCGGGCCGCGCCCCGCGGCACGCTCACCGCGACCGGCAAGCATGTCATCGTCATCGGCGGCGGCGATACCGGGTCGGACTGCGTCGGCACGTCCAACCGCCAGGGCGCCGCATCGGTGACCCAGATCGAAATCATGCCCAAGCCGCCGGAGAAGGAGGACAAGACCTTCTCCTGGCCGGACTGGCCGCTGAAGCTGCGCACCTCGTCCAGCCATCTGGAAGGCTGCGAGCGCGACTGGTCGATCCTCACCAAGCGGGTGGTCGGCTCCAACGGCAATGTCGAGGGCCTGGAATGCGTGCGCATCGAATGGGTCGACGGCCAGATGCAGGAGATCGCGGGCAGCGAGTTCACGCTCAAAGCCGACCTGATCCTGCTGGCGATGGGTTTTATCGGCCCGCGCAAGATGGGCCTGGTCGACCAGGCCGGCGTCGAACTTGATGCGCGCGGCAATGTCGCGGCCAATGTCGTCGATTACAGCACCAGCAAGCCGGGCGTCTTTGCCTGCGGCGACATGCGCCGCGGCCAGAGCCTGGTCGTCTGGGCGATCCGCGAGGGCCGCCAGTGCGCCCGTGCCGTGGATCTGCAGCTCATGGGCCGTAGCCTGCTGCCGCGCTGAACGTGGGATGGGCAACCGCCTGTCTTCTTCCATCACAGTCGATCCCGCGCTTAGCATAAGCCATAAAAAAGGCCCCGCTGGTATCAGCGAGGCTTGTCATGTCTGGATTGCAGGATATGGGTCCCCGCCTTCGCGTGGACAACAAAAAACCCCGCACGGGGGCGGGGTATTTTGTTGGTTGCGGGAGTAGGATTTGAACCTACGACCTTCAGGTTATGAGACGGAATGCTTGATAGCTATATAATTGATAATATTGAATAATATATCACTATTTAGTCCGATGTGTTATAATATGTGTTAGCATTTCCGCTCTTTTGCCTAGAATCGTAACTTTTTGTGTTAGTTGGCTAACGCAAATTAGAAGTGAAGTTTAGCAAACCTTATATCTTGAGGCGTATATGGAGTTGGTTACGTAGGCGGCGTTTAGTGCGCTGATGCCTAACGTCCGAAAATGGTCTGAATACTGAAACGTGGCTTCATTAGCCAGTTGCCGTCGTTCACTTTGTGGTTGTACCATCTCGCAAGCGGACGTTTGGTTGGTAATTCCACCATATTCTTGCTGCTTAAGCGCAATTTTTGGCCCGTTCCCTTGTTGCACGGAATTAACGATTTTCTCATGGCAATTTTTGTTTGGTGATCTCGCCGGTAAAATCAACAAACATAACCCAGCCGAGTTGTTTTTTGACGATCTTTCCGTTCTGTTTTTTCTCTATCAGCGTCAGATTCTCGTCCCAGAATTTTGCTCCCACAGGTATCACCATTTTGCCCCCGGGTTTAAGCTGATCCAATAATGCCTGAGGGATATGGCTCGCGCCCGCTGTAACGATGATCGCGTCAAATGGCGCTCTCTCTGGCCACCCTTGATAGCCGTCACCAGAACGAACTTTCACATTGTCATATTTTAGCGAACTGAGCAGCCCGCTGGCCCGCTCAGCCAGTGGTTCGACGATCTCAATCGTAAAGACCTTGTCTACTAGCGGGCTGAGTATAGCCGCCTGATAACCCGAGCCAGTGCCTATTTCGAGAACCTTGTCTCCCGGCTGCAAATCCAAAACATAGGACATGATCGCTACGATGTATGGATCGGATATCGTCTGACCATAGCCAATAGGCAAAGGGTGATTTTCATAAGCCTTGGCCCTTTCATCTTCTGGGACGAAAAGATGTCGCGGTGTATCGCGGATAGCATCAATAATCGGTCGTAGCCTTCGCTGGTCTTTGTATCCTGATTTTTGGACCTGCTTCTTGATTTTTGAGGCCATTATTTCGCGCTTTTCCTGGAACAATGCTCCCTCCACTCGCATCTGACTTAATTCCTGAACATTGTTTCGCTGCACCTCGGTTGGCGACATTCCTAAAAGAAGGAATTGTGAAATCACGATAAATGGCATTGTGTATATTCTGGACTCCCGATGCCATTTCGTCATCGCTACGGGAGCGCGATATTGGTTTTCAATGACCATTATTGCGGGTCGCCCAAATGAGTAGCCGAACAAATCCGATTAGGCAGCTACAGCGCTGTCCGCCATTGTCGTGCGGAGTATGGGTCAATCCATTGTTTGATGCTGCAATTCGCAAGGCCGCTTTTTCAGGCGCCGCGCGTTCCAAGGTGACCGGTTCCGCGCATGCGATCTTGTCATGCCGCATGGGATTTCTCCAATTCGGTCGCGTAGAGCGCAAACAGATCCCGGAAGTGAGTTTCCATATTTTGGACGCTGCCCGATTTCTCTCCAGCTTGCTTTCGGAGTTCCGCACTTCTGTCGATAAAGCGGACAATGGCTTCGGCAGCCGAGCGGGAATCTCCTGACATATAGGTTAATCCAGCGCCCGCCTTTACCTGATCCGCAGCGCCGCCTTGATCTGGAGCGATAACA
>CAXIBD010000138.1:0-5008 GCA_964022135.1 uncultured Sphingomonadales bacterium
ATTCGACTGTTAATCGAATGGCCGTTGGTTCGAATCCAACTCGGGGAGCCATTTTTCGCGGCTGATTTTTCCGGAATTTGCCAGACGCCGCCACCGATCGAAGATCGGCGGGTTATGCGGCCGGACCATTTCTGTTCAGATAAGTCTCCTTTTTCCTGATGAACTTTACAAACTTTACCGGGTTATAGAGAGAAAATCGGGCGGGTGGCGCGCCGGCGCCAACGCTCGCCCCGGCAAAGCAGCCGCGGCGCTCCCCGGCAGGGACGGCGCGGAGGATGGCGATATCGGCGGTCATGGTGCCGTTATAGCGGATTCCGGGGGTTGTAGGACAGCGGTTTTGGCTGGGTAAAATTGGGGAATGGTGCAACTGTCACCGTAATTCCAGACAGGATAGCTGGCACTGCCCGCTTCGAAAACTAAAGCGCCCTGCCAGTTACGGTCACAGATCGGGGATTGTTGCAACTGTCACGGTAATTTCTTGATTAGGGAGCGATATGAAGTTCTACTTCATAGTCCGAGCGCTTAGGTAAAAAATATTGTTAGTTTTTGCAAGGCGTCTGATTAGTTTCCATAATTCGAACTACTGAAAGCAGCTTCCGATTTAGGTATCCGTTGGATTTTTTAACTCTACCACGAAGCTTCATTCTAACGCAGATTGATGAGCCATCAATGCGAAGAGGAGCGAGTTTAGCTAAACGCCGCTGATCTTCTTCATTCTTAATACTCAAACTATAAACTTCACCACCAGAAGTTTCAAAATAGGCATATTCACCAGAAACAAAAACACCTGATAAAGTCATAAGTCCGTCGCTTGCTACCTTCTCATGTGAACGGTTTGTCGCGCAGGACGTCAAAAGCAATGCTACAAATAAAATGCTGAAGTGCCGCATCATATTCCCGGTCCTTTTATTGACATGAATTATCGTGACAGATGCAACAATCCCTGATCTGGGCCCCAATCGCGGTAATGTTAGGTAATTGAATTATCCACTCTCCTACTTGACAAAGTATCATCCGCGAGAGATTCCAAGCAAGAGAGCTACAGTAACCTTGCACGCTTTAGCACCCCCTTGGAAAGCCTCCTGCCAGTTGCTCCCTATTCCGCACCTTCCCCACCTGCCGCCAGCTTCGCCTTCTCCCCCGCAATGAACTCTTCCATCTTCGCCTCCATCACCGGCAAGGGCACCGCGCCCATCGCCAGATAGGCATCGTGGAAGGGCCTCTGGTCGAAGGCCGTGCCCAACTCCGCTTCCGCCTGGGCGCGGAGCTTGCGGATGCTCATCTCGCCGAGCTTGTAGGCCAGCGCCTGCGCCGGCCAGGAGATATAGCGGTCCACTTCGGTTTCGACATCGCGCTGCGCCAGCGCGGTATGGCTGGCGAGATAGTCGATCGCCTTCTGCCGGCTCCAGCCCCTGGTGTGGATACCGGTGTCGATCACCAGACGCACGGCGCGCCACATTTCGAAGGTTTCCCGGCCGAATTCCTCGTACGGGGTTTCGTACATGCCGAGCTTGGTACCCAGCCATTCGGTGTACAGCCCCCATCCCTCGCCATAGCCGGAGAAATAGATGTCCTTGCGGAATTCCGGCCGGTCGGGGGCTTCCAGCGCCACCGCTGCCTGGAAACTGTGGCCAGGGATACATTCGTGCAGCGCCAGGGCGGTCAGATTGTACAATGGCCGGGAGGGCAGGTCATAGGTATTGAACAGGCAGCTTTCCAGCCCGCCGCGCCCCGATGTGTAGATCGGCGCGATCGCGTCCGGCACCGGCCGGATGGTGAAGCGGTAGCGCGGCAGCAGTTTGAAGCTGTCCTTGAGCTTGCCGTCCATTTTCTTGGTGACATAGGCAGCATAGGACAGGAGCTCGCGCGGGGTCTTCGCGTAGAATTGCGGGTCGCTCCGCATGAAGGCGAGAAACTCCGGGAAGGTCCCGGTAAAGCCGATTTCCTTCATCGTCGCCTTCATGTCGGCATCGATGCGGGCCACTTCCTGCAGTCCGATCTCGTGGATTTCATCGGCGGCAAGGTCCAGCGTGGTGTAGAGACGGATCTGGTCCTGATAGAAACGTTTGCCGTCCGGCAGGGCATAGGCATCAATCGATGTCCGCGCGCCGGGCATATAATCCTCGCGGATGAACCGGAGCAGCGAAGCATAAGCCGGGGCAACCTCTGCCTCGATGATCTGCAACGCCTCCTTGCGCATCGCCGCCTGCTCCTTTTCCGGAATGGAATCGGGCATATTGCGGAAGGCATCGTAAAAGGGATTGTCTTCACCGGTCACGGTGTAAGCCTCGATCGTCGTGTCGCGCCCCTCGATGCCGACCCGCGGCACGGTATAGCCGCGCGCCAGCCCAGCGCGCATATTGGCGATATTCTCGTCAAAATAGCGGGGCAAATCCTGCATGCGGCCTAGATAGTCGCGGTAGGCCGCGGCGTCGGAGAAGCCCGCGCGCGGGTTCAGGCCGCCCCAGAAGAATGTGTCGCTGTTGAACGGCGCTTCGTAGGTCTTGTACTCGAGGCTGTTGACCTGTTCCCAGATCATCTGGCGGAATACCGCCGCATTCACCTGTTCCTCGGCGGAAAGCTGGTCGACCGGAATGGCATCGAGCCTGCGCAGCACGTCCCGCCAATAGGCCAGTCGGCTGGCCTGCGCTTCGGCGGTTTCGCTGGCAAAACGGTCGCCCTGTACCCAGCGATCGTCCCGCTTGACCAGATGAAATTCCTGGTGCCGCCATTCTGTTTCGGCCTCGTAAAGCGCGCGCAACTTGGCATCCATCGGCCCCGCTTCGGCTGCGGGTGCCGGTTGGGTCTCGGTTTCCTGGGCAAATGCGGGAACCGTCAAAGCCAGGCTCGCGGCGCCGAGGCACAAGGAAATTGCAATGCGTGATAGCGTCATGATGAGGCCCCCTGATCCGGATTATTTATCTGGTCGCCATAGAGGCAGGACAGCCGGCTCAGGTCAAGCCTTCGCCGCGATTGGGAGTATGTTTCGTCGCGCCCTGTGACACTCGGTACCGGCAGTCTCGCGGTCGAGCGCCTCAGACCAGCAATATGCGCAAGGCTACATAGAGGATCAGCAGCGCGGTCAACCGCCGGATCCATATCTCCGGCAAGGCCTTGCTGGCCAGAAAACTGCCGACCTGCCCGCCGAGCAGCACGCCGACAAACAAGGGCCAATAGGCGAGGACCGCGTCGCCGCCGCTGCCAAAGCCCGACTTCGCCAGCTGTCCGCCTAGCCCCGCGCTCGAGTTCACCAGGATGAAGACGCCGGCGGTGGCGGCGATCCGGCGGCTGTCGGCCCAGCGGGTGAGCAGCAGGATCGGGGCCAGGAAGATACCGCCGCCGATACCCACCATGCCGGACAGGAATCCGATTCCGGTGCCGACGGCGGGGGCGAACAGCTTATGGCTGGTCCATCCGCGACTGTCGGACCCGGCCCCAGCCCGCTTGATGAAAGGCTCGATCAGCAGCAAGATGCCCGCCGCGGCCAGCGACAGGCCGAGCAGCAGCAGGAAACTGTCCTTGTCCAGCTCCAGCCGGCCACCCAGCCAGGCCGCCGGCACGGAAAGGATCAGGATCGGCCAGATGCGCGGCCAGTCGATCAGGCCGCGGGACTGGAAGCGGAGCGTACCGCCGGTGACGACGATGATATTGCACAGCAGCGCAATCACCGGCAGCGCCCGGTAATCGAGCGATGCCAGCGCCAGCAGCGCGATATAGGTCGAGCCGCCGCCAAAACCGACGCTGGCGTAGAGCGCCGCGGTCAGGGCAAACAGCAGAGCGAGGCCGATTATGCCGATGGTCATGTCAGTCCCCCCTACCGTCGGCAATTCAGATCAGAATTTCCCGTGGCAATGTTTATATTTGCGGCCCGAACCACAGGGGCAAGGCGCGTTGCGGCTGACCTTGCTGCCGTCGAAGGCATCCTGCGGGTTGTTCATCTGGCCGGACTGCCGTGGCGGCAAGCTGGAGGAAACCGTTCCCAAAGTCCCGCCGTCGATATCGTTGCTGTTGTCTTCGCCGGTCAGCGGATCGATATGCGTGGTCAGGAAGTCCGGCAGTTCCGGCAGGTCCGGCACGGCCAGCTCTTCCGGCCGCTGGAACTGGCTGATCGCGATGGTCTTGGTCACGCCTTCGCGGATGATTTCCAGCATCCGTTCGAACAGGCCGAACGCTTCCTGCTTATATTCGTCGAGCGGCTTTTTCTGGGCATAGGCGCGGAGGAACACGACCTGGCGCAGCGCGTCGAGCGTGGCCAGATGTTCCTTCCAGTGATGGTCGAGCAGTTCGAGCAGGATCGATTTCTCGATCTGCGCCCAGACACCGGGGCTCTGGGCTTCGACCGCGGCCATCTTGGCTTCGAAATCGGCATCGGCCATGTCGGAGAGACGGGTTTCGATGATTTCCGGCTCGAGCGCGTCCTCCTGCATCCAGCTGTCGAAATCGGGCTCGAGATTGAGCACGTCGCGGACGCGGGTCCGGAGCCCCTCGATATCCCATTGCTCGGGATAGCTGCCCGGCGGGCAGGCATCGGCGACGATCGCATTGACGGTTTCGTGCCGCATGTCCTCGACGACATCGCCGACGGTGTCGGCATCCATGATTTCGGAGCGCTGCTCGTAGATCACCTTGCGCTGGTCGTTCATCACGTCATCATATTCGACGACCTGCTTGCGCGCCTCATAGTTGCGCGCCTCGACCTTTTTCTGGGCGGTTTCAATGGCCTTGGACAGCCATTTGCCGCCGATCGCCTCGCCGTCCTCGAGATTCTTGTTCATCATCTTGGCGAACATCGTCTCGGTGCCGAAGATGCGCAGCAGGTCGTCCTCGAGGCAGAGGTAGAAGCGGCTGAGGCCGGGATCGCCCTGGCGACCGGAACGGCCGCGCAGCTGATTGTCGATCCGGCGGCTCTCGTGCCGCTCGGTGCCGAGCACGAACAGGCCGCCGGCTTCGCGCACCGTCTGGCGCAGCGCCCGCACCTCTTCCTCGATCTTGGCGATCGCCTTGTCCT
>CAXIBD010000139.1:0-4961 GCA_964022135.1 uncultured Sphingomonadales bacterium
ATTCCGATATTGGAAAATGTGCGCGATGCAGCGGAAGGCCCATGCCTGATCCATGTCGTCACCGAAAAGGGGAAGGGCTATAAATTTGCCGAAGAAGCCGATGACAAATATCATGGCGTGGCCAAATTTGATGTCATCTCCGGAAAGCAGGACAAGGGGCCGGGCGGTGGACCGCCAGCCTATCAGAATGTTTTTGGCGAAACGCTGGCAAAACTGGCCGATAGCGATCCGAAAATTTGCGCGATTACGGCCGCCATGCCCTCGGGCACCGGCGTCGACAAATTTGCCAAGGCCCATCCCGACAAGGCCTTCGATGTCGGCATCGCCGAGCAGCATGGCGTCACCTTTGCCGCCGGACTCGCGGCCCAGGGCATGCGACCATTTTGCGCCATCTACTCGACCTTCCTGCAACGCGCCTATGACCAGGTCGTGCATGACGTGGCGATCCAGAATCTGCCGGTCCGCTTCGCGATTGACCGCGCCGGATTGGTCGGGGCCGATGGCTGCACCCATGCCGGCAGTTTCGACATCACCTATCTCGCCACCCTGCCCAATATGGTGGTGATGGCTGCCGCGGACGAGGCGGAACTGGCGCACATGACCTATACCGCGGCCCTGCACGACAGCGGGCCGATCGCCTTTCGCTACCCGCGCGGCAACGGCACCGGAGTCCCGATACCGGAAAAGCTCGAACAGCTGGAAATCGGCAAGGGCCGGATCATCAAGCACGGAACCAAGGTCGCGATCCTGTCGCTCGGCGCCCGGCTCGAGGAAGCGAAAAAGGCGGCCGAACGCCTGGAAGCCAAGGGGCTCAGCACGACGGTCGCCGACCTGCGCTTCGCCAAACCGCTTGATCAAGAGCTGATCCGCAAGTTGCTGACCACCCATGAAGTGGCGGTAACGGTCGAGGAAGCCGCCGTCGGAGGCCTCGGCGCCCATGTACTGACCTATGCATCCGACAACGGCCTGACCGACGCGGGGCTGAAGATTCGCACGATGCGCCTGCCCGATATTTTCCAGGACCATGACAAGCCCGAGCTGCAATATGCCGAAGCCGGTCTGGATGCGGACGGTATCGTGGATACGGTGCTCAAGGCGTTGCGCCACAACAGCGCCAGTGTCGAGGATGCGGGCGCACGGGCCTGACGCATATTGCGCTTGTGATTGCCGGGAACGGTCATTAGGCGATTGCCTTATGGCACCCGAATTTTCCCATATAGATCACTGGATCTTCGATCTCGACAATGTACTCTATCCGGCCGAGTGCGACCTGTTCGCGCTGATCGATATCAAGATGGGCGAGTATATCGCCAGGGCGCTCGACTGCGATCTGGTGGAAGCGCGGAAAATCCAGAAGGGCTTTTTCCACGATCATGGCACCACGCTGGCCGGCCTGATGCACCATCACGGCACCGATCCCGCCGATTTCCTTGATTTTGTCCATGATATCGACATGGATCGCCTGTCACCCGCGCCGCTCGTGCGGGCTGCGATCGAAGCACTGCCCGGCGAGAAGCTCGTCTTCACCAACGCCGACCGGCCCTATGCCGAGCGGGTGCTGGAAAAACGCGGTCTCGACGGCCTGTTCCACCAGATGCACGACATATTGGACACCGGCCTCGTGCCCAAGCCCCAGGATGGCGCCTATCACAGCATGATTGCCGCGACCGGCATCGACCCGACCCGCGCGCTTTTTGTCGAGGACATGGCGCGCAATTTGCGTCCCGCGAAAACATTGGGCATGACCACCGTGTGGATCAACACCGGAGCAGAATGGGCTGGCCGCGAACATGATCCCGACTATATTGACCATGAAATTACCGATCTGGAAAGCTGGGTTACCGGCCTCCACAGCGCCAAGGAAGAACAAGCCATATGACCGCAGCATTGCAGAAGATCATCGACATCGCCTGGGACAAGCGTGAATCGCTGAGCGTCACCACTCAAGGAGCGGAACGTGATGCGGTCAACCAGGCGCTGGCGATGCTCGACAACGGCACCGCGCGCGTCGCGGAGAAAAAGGATGGCGCATGGGTCGTCAACCAGTGGCTCAAGAAGGCCGTGCTGCTGTCTTTCCGCCTCAACGACAATCATCTGATCGAAGGCCCCGGCGGCGCCAATCACTGGGACAAGGTGCCTAGCAAGTTTGCCGGCTGGGGCGAGAACCGCTTCCGCGAGGCCGGCTTTCGCTCGGTCCCCGGCTCGATCGTCCGGCAAGGTGCGTTCATCGGCAAGGGCGTCGTGCTGATGCCGAGCTTCGTCAATATCGGCGCCTATGTCGATGATGGCGCGATGATCGACGGCTGGGCCACGGTCGGCAGCTGCGCGCAGATCGGCAAGAATGTCCATATTTCCGGCGGCGCCGGCATCGGCGGCGTGCTCGAACCGTTACAGGCCGGTCCGGTGATAATCGAGGACGGCGCCTTTATCGGGGCGCGGGCCGAGGTCGCCGAAGGCGTGCGCGTCGGCGAGGGCGCGGTACTCTCGATGGGCGTCTATCTCGGCGCATCGACCAAGATCGTCGACCGGGTCACCGGCAAGATCTGGATCGGCGAAGTGCCGCCTTATTCCGTTGTCGTGCCGGGCACATTACCGCCCAAGGTCAATGTCGATGGCATGCCGGGCCCGTCGCTCTATTGCGCCGTGATCGTCAAGACGGTCGATGCGCAGACCCGCTCCAAGACCGGCATCAACGAATTGCTGCGCGACTGATGGCTACCCCGGTCAACCAGGTGAAGGTGACGCTGGAGCCCAATGACCATCCCTATCGCAATGGCGCCTGGACGCCGGTGTTCGAGGAACTCGACACCGACGATCTGGAGGTGATCGGCACGATCCCGGCAGATATCGACGGGCTCTATGTCCGCAACACCGAAAATCCAGTCCATGGCAGCCTCGGCCGCTACCATCCCTTTGACGGCGACGGCATGATTCACACCATTCGCCTGCAGAACGGCAAGGCGACCTATCGCAACCGCTTTGTCCGGACCGAAGGGTTCGAGGCGGAGCAGCAGGAAGGCGGGCCGCTCTGGCCTGGCCTGATGGGCAATCCGCATGATGCGCGGCGGCCGGGCATGACCGCCCATGGCAGCGTCAAGGACAGCAGCTCGACCGATGTCGTGGTCCACGCCGGGGCGATCCTCTCGACTTTCTACCTGTGCGGAGAAGGCTATCGGCTCGACCCGGAAACGCTGACCACCCTCGGCCCCGCCGACTGGGTGCCGGAGCACGGCATCTCGGCCCATTGCAAGGTCGACGAGGCGACCGGCGAACTATTGTTCTTCAACTATGCGATCGAGAAGCCGCATCTGCAATATGGCGTGGTCGGCCCCGACAACCGGCTGAAACATCTGGTCGCGATCGACCTGCCCGGCCCGCGCCTGCCGCACGACATGGCTTTCACCGAAAATTTCGCTATCTTCAACGACTGCCCGCTGTTCTGGAAAGAGGAACTGTTCGAGCGCCAGCTGCGGATTCCGGCCTTCCATGCCGACCTCCCGACCCGTTTTGGCGTCCTGCCGCGGATGGGACAGCCTGAGGAAATCCAGTGGTTCGAGGCCAGGCCCACCTATGTGCTGCACTGGGCCAATGCCTTCGAGGATGGTGACGAAGTCGTGCTCGACGGCTATTTCCAGAACGACCCGGTGCCGCCGCCGCTCACCGATTTCCCGCCCGGCTATGAAAGCATGGGTGCGAGCCTCGACCTGCACAGCTTCAGGCCCGAGCTGCACCGCTGGCGGTTCAACCGGAACACCGGCGAGACAAAAGAAGAGACCCTGTTCGACGAATATCCCGTTGAATTCGGCATGTTCAACCCGCACTATGCCGGCCTGCCCTATCGCTATGTCTACAGCGTGACCGGCGAGCCGGGCTGGTTCCTGTTCAACGGCCTGACCAAACATGATCTGGAAACCGGCGAGGCCGAGCATGTCTCGTTCGGCGAACAGCGCTTCGGCTCCGAAGCCCCCTTCATCCCGCGCGCCAATGCCCGGTCAGAGGATGACGGCTATCTGATCAGCTTCATCACCGATATGAAACAGGACCGCTCGGAATGCATCATCCTCGATGCACAAAACCTGTCAGCCGGCCCGGTCTGCACGATCATCCTGCCGCACCGGATATCAAGCGGCACCCATGCCTGCTGGGCCTCAGGAGAACAAATCAAGGAGTAGCCGTGCTCCGCACTCGATGCGGAGCCCTGGCGGCAGGCAATATCCTCGATATCAACAGCTCTGCATCCATTGCGGAGCGCATCAATCGAACAATTCCCCGCCCACTTCCTTCCCGGCCGGCGGCGCCAGCCCCAGATGCTTCCACCCCCGGTCATTCAGCGCCCGCCCCCGCGCCGTCCGGGCAATCAGCCCAAGCTGGATCAGATAGGGCTCGATCACTTCCTCGATCGTGTCGCGCGGTTCGCTGAGACCCGCGGCCAGCGTTTCCACGCCAACCGGCCCGCCCTTGTAGATATCGGCGATCATATGGAGATAGCGCCGATCCATGGCGTCAAGACCGATATGGTCGACCTCGAGCCGGGTCAGCGAATCGTCGGCGACCTTGCGATCGACGGTCGTTGTCCCCGCGACATTGGCAAAATCGCGCACCCGGCGCAGCAGGCGCCCGGCGATGCGCGGCGTACCCCGCGCCCGGCGCGCCACTTCGGTCGCGCCATCGGGCGCGATATCTAGACCGAGCAGCCGCGCCGCCCGGTGCACCACCTTTTCCAGCTCCTCGGTCGAGTAAAAATTGAGCCGCACCGGAATCCCGAACCGGTCGCGCAGCGGCGTGGTCAGCAGTCCCTGCCTCGTGGTCGCGCCGATCAGGGTGAAGGCCGGCAGGTCGATGCGCACACTCCGCGCCGACGGCCCCTCGCCGATGATCAGGTCGAGTGCGCGGTCCTCCATCGCCGGATAGAGGATTTCCTCGACCACCGGATTGAGCCGGTGGATCTCGTCGATGAACAG
>CAXIBD010000140.1:0-4861 GCA_964022135.1 uncultured Sphingomonadales bacterium
AAAACTGGAGCGGGCGAAGAGATTCGAACTCTCGACCCCAACCTTGGCAAGGTTGTGCTCTACCCCTGAGCTACGCCCGCTCGGCGTTGCTGCGACACTTGGGTAATCACTTGGTCAGCAGCACATTGAGGCGCGCGGTTAGCATGGGTTTTCACACCCCGCAAGCCCCATTTGACCTCTGTCCGGCCGCAAAAGCAAAAATATGCTTGGCATTGGCGCGCCGCTCCCCACATAAAGCCCTCTAGATGAATGATTTGGGCGTCGGTCCGGGCATGGGCCCGGCGCCATAACAGGAGCATGATGTGGCAACAGCAGGACTGACAGTCGAAGAACAGAAAGCGGTAGAGCTATTCCAGCGGGAGGTTGTGGGACCGAGCATGGACAAGCTCGTCATCCTCGATTTCTGGGCCGAATGGTGCGGACCGTGCAAGGCGCTGACGCCGCTGCTGGAAAAGGTCGCCGCCCAATATGCCGACAAGGGCGTGGTGCTCGCCAAGATCAATGTCGATGAGAATAAATTCATCGCCGCCCAGTTCCAGGTGCAGTCGATCCCGACCGTCTATGCGATGTTTCAGGGCAAGCCGGTCGCCGACCTGACCAGCGCGCGCTCCGAAAGCCAGCTGACGGGCGCGCTCGATCAGCTGCTCGCGAAATTGCCGGTCGGCGGCGGCGCGGAACCGCAGCAGGATATCGCGCCGCTGCTGGCGATGGGCGAGGAAGCCTTGGCCGGCGGTGATGCCGAGCGTGCCGCCGGCATATTCGCGCAAATTGCCGAGATGGCGCCCGACAATGCCGAGGCGATCGGCGGGCTGATCCGGGCGATGGTCGCGGCGGATCATCTGGATCAGGCCGAGGCAGCGCTCGCAGGATTGCCGGAACAGCTGCACAGCGATCCCGCGATCGAACGGGCACAGACCACCTTGCAACTGGCCAAGGACAGACCGGATGAAGGCGCCCTTGAAGCGCTCAAGACCGCTGTGGCGGCTGACGAGAAGGACCATCAGGCGCGCTACGATCTGGCCAGCGCGCTGATCGCAACGGGCGATCATGAGGCGGCGGCAGAGCATCTGCTGACGATCATCGCCGCCGACAGGGACTGGAACGACGGCGCGGCCCGGCAGAAATTGCTGTCGCTGTTCGAAATGGTCGGGCTCGAAGACGAATGGGTGGCCGCGACCCGCCGCAAGCTGAGCGCGGTGCTGTTCGGATGAGCGAGACCAAGCGCCTTTCGATCTTCCCGCTGTCCGGAGCCCTGCTGTTTCCCGGCATGCATCTGCCCCTGCATATCTTCGAGGACCGCTACCGCGCGCTGATCAACGACGCGATGGCGCGGGACCGGCAGATCGGCATGATCCAGCCCAAGAGCGGCGGCAACCGCCCTGCCCTGTTCGATGTCGGTTGCGTCGGCAAGATCATCGATATCGAGGCGCTGGATGACGGCCGTTTCAATGTCGTGCTCGAAGGCCTGGCCCGGTTCCGTGTTGTCGAGGAAATCGACGCCTCTACCGCGTTCCGGCAGGTCCGGGCGGAGATCGAGGACGACCTGGAAATGGACGAGGTGCTGGCCAGCGCCGAACGAGCCGCGCTCGAGATCGAGTCGCGGAAATTTGCCGAGCTGCAGGGCTATCAGGTGGACTGGGACAGTATCGGTCGGCTCGACGACATGGCCTTTGTCAACGGCATCGCCCAGATTGCGCCCTTTGACGCGGCATCGAAGCAGGCCTTGCTGGAAATCGACGGCCTCGCCAATCGCGCCGAACTGATCATCCAGCTGCTGCAATTTTTCGGCCGCCAGGATGGGGATGACGATCGGGTCACCCTGCAGTGAACCGCGAGCGGCAGGACATCGACCCCGATCTGCTGAACATATTGGTGTGCCCGATGACGCGGACGGCGCTGGTCCATGATGCAGAGGCGCAGGAACTGATCAGCGAAGCCGCCGGTCTCGCCTATCCGATTCGCAATGGCATTCCGGTGATGCTGGTAGAGGAAGCGCGCAGACTGCAGGGCGGTTGACCGCGCCGGGCAGAATCCAGCGAGCCTTACACGGAGACTGCCCGCAAGAACCGTTGACTGTTCATTCTGTCAGGAAGCCGCCTCGACATGCGCCGGCGGCTCACTTTCTTCCTTCTCCGCAGAGTTGAAATGGGTCAGGGTTATCGCCAACACCAGAGCTGCAACAAGCGAACCCCAAGTCACGAGATGCCCCAGAAACAGCTCCCTGTCCCGTTCGCCGGCGTGCTCATCTTCGATCATATCAATCATGATTTTTACTCTACGCAACTGTGCATCACTCAATTCAGCTCGAACCGACAGATTTGGTTTCGGACACCGCATTCGGCGAGATCATCTCCGGGTTGACCCAATTTATGGGAGAATTTGGATCAACCCGGATTTGATTTCCCAAGGAAGCGATACTGTGATCGTCTCCTCTTGGTTCGGGTCGGACGCCGATTGCAGCAAGGGAATACTGACCAGAATATTCCATTCGCTCCAGATCACAATTTGTGGTCGGACGGGCGGACTGTCATCACGGGGTCCAGAATTCTGAACCGCCATTCCGAACAAACCGTCGCCCACGACTTCCTGCCGAACGACTATGGATATGGACCAATGTGCGGGCTTTCCCGAGTTTCAAACCGTAACAACGCCCGAAAAGGGGTTAAAAGTTAACAATACGGTCCCCACTCTGGCAAAAATTCGCCAAAATTCGGGATAAATTAACCAATGCCGTTAACCTTTTGTAGCGGTTACATCCGATATAACCCCTGGGGTGCACATCCTGCACCACATTCTTTGTGCAAGGGAATCCGTCGGTTAGCACTATGCCGGCCATTCCTTTTTGCCAAACGATTGCCCGTGACATATGGTGAAACAATGACCAGCCTCTCTTGCGAAAATCTGAACGAAAATGAGAAAGCGGCGCTGCGCCTGCTCCTGCAGGGTCATGACGCCAAGACCGCAGCGCAGGAAATCGGTGTCACGCCCAATGTAATCAATGAGCGGCTGCGATCGGCGCGCCAAAAACTGCAGGTCACCAGCAGCAAGGCCGCTGCCCGGATGCTGGCAGAGCATGAGGGATATGATCCCAAAAATTTTGTGCCCAAGAATATTGGGATTGCCCAAAAGCGCCAACCCAGCGCAATTTATCCCCTGCCTGGACAACAGGCAGCGTCACCCGACAGGGTCAGGGAAGTGCAGTCGGCATATCAGTCTTATGCCACATTCTCCAACCCGCTCCTGTCGGTGCCGTTTCGCAAGCAGGGAGAATTGGGCAACGATCTAGACAAGGGAGCGCGAATTTGGGCGATCGCCGATCTGACGGTCAAGCTCGCCTTTGCATTCGCCTTTGTATGTCTTGCCGCCATGGTGGTGAGCCGGTTGATCAGCCCCAGTTGAGCCCTGAAATTTTGGTCACCAATCGACGCCCCAGTATTACGGCGTCAGGAGAGTAACATGTTGAACCAACGTATCGAAGCCGCCCGCCCTATTGCCGTCAAGATCCACGAGGTCGAGAAGTCCCTGAATCTGACCATGGTCCAGATGGGCGAACTGATGAGCAGTATCGCCGCTGCCCGACTGGCATCTGGCACACGCTTTTCCCTGACCGCAGGCATGGAAGCCTCCGAAAAGCTGATTGATGCCGCTGCCCAGACCGCCCGTTCCTACCGGGAAGTGGTGGCCGCGCATCAGCATCTTGCGGAAGATCGCGAAGATGCCGGATTGCGTACGGTTAGCCTTGGCGACGTTTTTGAATGCCCCCCTGCGCAGGCCAACGGCACAGATCAGGTGTCGACTCCGCTTCGGGTGGTTGAAAGCGCCTAACCAAGCATGCGGGACTTGACCGCACCTCTGTTATTTGGTCCGATCATGCAATGTCCCGTATAGACTTATTCCTTGCCCTACTGATGGCCGTTTGTTTTTATTCGGCCATCAAGGGCGGGCAACCTGAGAAACGGGCTGCAGTGATCTTCATTGTCGGAGTCGCACTCACAATCGTTGCACCTTCTCCCTCGGTACAAAGATTCACGCACCCCGAAGTCGGTATTATGATTGTTGATCTGGCAGTTTTATCGGCCTTTGTGATGCTTGCCCTAAACGCAGAAAGATATTGGACAATATGGATATGCTCAATGCAGGTGATTCAGGTTCTTTCACATATCCCGATGATGCTTATCCCCGATCTGCTCCCTCAAGCCTATTACGTGATAGCAGCATTCTGGGTCTATCCGATGCTGATCGTGCTGACCATCGGCACCTATCGCCATCAGCAGCGCCTTCAGCGGTACGGGGTCGACAGATCCTGGAGCGACTTTTCAGCCTTGCAAAGATAGACAATGCTTCTGCCATAGCGGAATCGCTGATCGCGGAATACGGATCCTTCGCGGCGGTATTATATTCCGATTCGCGCGCGGCCGAGAGCAATCCCGGCCGGGCCATCCTGTCGGTGGTGCGCGAGGCGATGCTGATCTCGTCCAAGGACAAGATGCTCGACCGCATCTGCCTTTCGAAAGCCACGGACGCGATCGAATATCTGATCGTCGCCATGGCGCGCCTGCCGGTAGAGGAGGTACGCGTATTGTTTCTGGACAGCAAGAACCGGCTGATCAGCGACGAAGTGGTGAGCCGCGGATCGATTTCCGAGGCTCCCATCTATCCGCGCGAAATCCTGAAGCGGGCGCTCGCACTCGACGCCAGTGCGCTGATCCTGGCGCATAATCACCCCTCGGGCGACCCCAGCCCGAGCGACGGCGATATCGACGCCACGTCCAGACTGTTGAAAGCCGCGAAAGAACTGGGACTGGCCGTTCATGACCATATCATCGTTGGCAGCGAGGGCTGGATCAGCCTGCGCGACTGG
>CAXIBD010000141.1:0-4830 GCA_964022135.1 uncultured Sphingomonadales bacterium
GCTCTCGGTTGCGCAGCCCGCTAGAAGCAAGCCCAATCCAAACGCTGCAAAGACCTTTTTGAGGCTGATCACGACGGCCGCGGCAACAGCACCGGCCCGCCAATCTCCACCGTCTTGTGATAGCCCGGCCGCGCCACCAGCGCCTCGAAATAGCGGCTGCAATTCGGCCGACTGTCGAGCTGGCCCAGCGCCGCGCGCCCTTCCAGCATATAATGGAGATTGATATCCGCGCCGGTAAACTTGTCCGCGACCAGGAATTCCTTGCCCTCCAGCTCGATCTCGAGATGGTCGAGCAGCTTGTCGACCTCGGCCTGCAGGAAACCGCCCAGCACCTCGGGCAGCCCACCCAGCATCGGCGCGATGCCGGTGATGATGAAGCTCATCCCCATCGTGCCCTCGGCAAAATGCAGCCATTCGAGATATTTGGCCCGCTCCGGATGATCCGGCGCCACGCCGAGCGCGCCGTCGCTGTGCCGCTCGATCAGATATTCGATGATCGCGCCGGATTCGACCATGGTCACGCCGTCGACCTCGACCGTCGGCGCCTTCGCGAGCCGGTGCGCCTCGGCCAGCTCCGGCGGCGACCGCCGGGTCACCGGGTCGCGGTGATAGGTGACCATTTCATAGTCGATCCCGCCCTCCTCGCACAGCCAGATGATCCGGGACGAACGGGAATAGTCGAGATGGTGCAGCTTGATCATGGGGGGTCTCCTTTGAACTTTGGAGCAAATGTGCGGCAAAGGCACGGCAGCGTCAACAGGACAATGTGCTCCGCACTCGATGCGGAGCTCTGGAGGCTCAAGGAGGCGTTGCGACGGCAGAGCTCCGCCTCAAGGGCGGAACACGAACCTCAGACAAACAGCACCCGTGCCCTGCCGAAGGGCAGGGCCCAGAATGATCCCGCCCGATCGCCTGGACTCCGGCCTGCGCCGGAGCACATCAATGCCCCACAACCCCCAGGCTCTCGAACGGCTTCTCATTCTCGCTATATTTCTCGACCAGCGTCGCGCTGGCCTGGTTGAGACCGATGATCTCGACCGTCTTGCCCTCGTTCTTCAGCCGCTCGACAATCTTGTCCAAAATGCCGGTGGCGCTGATATCCCAGAAATGGGCGCTGTGGACATCGATGATCACGCTGTCGATGCCATCCTCGTTGAACTCGATCGCTTCATAAAGCATGTCCACCGAGCCGAAGAACACCTCGCCAGCGAAGACATATCGGTGCGTGGTAACCTCGACAAAATCCTGGATCCGCACCAGCTGCCGCACCTTCCAGGCGAAGAATATCCCGGACAGCAGCACCCCGGTCAGCACGCCGATCGACAGGTCATGCGTCGCCACCACCATCACCACGGTCGCGATCATCACCACATTGGACGGCCAGGGATGATGGGTGATCTCGGTAAAGCTCTGCCAGCGGAAGGTGGAGATCGAGACGAAGATCATCACCGCGACCAGCGCCGGCATCGGGATCTGCGCGACCCACTGGCCGAGGCCAACGATCAGCACCAGCAGCATCACGCCGGCGACAAAGGTCGACAGCCGCCGCCGGCCGCCCGACTTGATGTTGATCACCGACTGCCCGATCATCGCGCAGCCGCCCATGCCGCCGATCCAGCCGGTGACGAAATTGGCAATGCCCTGCCCATAGGTTTCGCGCTTCTTGTCGCTGCGCGTCTCGGTCAGGTCATCGACGATCGACGCGGTGAGCAGCGACTCCAGCAGACCCACCGCCGCCATCGCCAGCGCATAAGGCGCGATGATCTGCAGCGTTTCCCAGCTGATCGGAATCTGCGGGATATGCAGCCACGGCAGGCTGTCCGGCAGTTCGCCCATGTCGCCGACCGTGAACACATCGGCGCGGAAATACATGCTGATCCCGGCCAGCACGATGATCGCCGCCAGCGGCGACGGTACCAGCGTGGTGATCCGCGGCAGGCCGTAAATGATCGCCAGGCCCGCGGCGATCATGACGTAGGTCTGCACGGTAAAGGCCGCGCCGGTCATCTGCGGAATCTGCGCCATGAAGATCAGGATCGCCAGCGCGTTGACGAAACCCGTAATCACCGAACGCGAGACAAAGCGCATCAGCAGGTCGAGCCGCAGCAGCGCCGCGATTCCCTGGAACACGCCCATCAGGATCGTCGCGGCAAACAGATATTCGACGCCATGATCGCGGACCAGCGGCACCACCAGCACCGCCACCGCGGCGGTGGCCGCGCTGATCATGCCCGGCCGTCCGCCGATCAGCGAAATGATCACGGCGATCGAGAAGCAGGCATAGAGCCCGACCCGCGGATCGACCCCGGCGATGATCGAAAAGCCGATCGCTTCCGGAATCAGCGCCAGCGCCACCACCAGGCCGGCGAGAAATTCGGTCTTGGGATTCGACAGCCAGTCGCGCCGAAAATCGCTGTGAATGGCCATGGCCAGCCTCCGTCCGTTGAGAAATGCTGCGCCGCAACATCAGAAAGGCGCGGCTTTGCAGCAAGGGCGGGAGCCAGTCAAGTTTAGGCGGGCAGTGCGCACTGTGCTCCGCACCCGTTCCCTGCCGAAGGGCAGGGCCCAGAATGTTCCTGCCCGATCGCCTGGACTCCGGCCTGCGCCGGAGCACATCAATCCCTGCGCCGGAGCACATCAATCCCTGCGCCGGAGCACTAACCCAACCGATAATCCGCAGTCACCGTCGCCGCCACCGCAATCTCCGCTTCATGGCTCGCTTCGCGATCCGGCTCGGCCAGCGCCTGCCGTTCCCATTCCAGCATCGCCGGATGGGCGAGGATATGCTCCACCCACGCCTGCCCGGCGTCCCCGATATCCAGACCGAAGCTGCGCACGCGATAGGCGACCGGCGCATAAAAGGCGTCGACGATCGTGAAATTGTCTCCGGCCAGCCATGGCCCGCCAAACTCGCTCAGGCCCTGCACAAACAGCTCGCCGATCCGGTCGATATTGCGCTGCAGCGGCGTCTCGATCCTGTGCAGCTTCGCCCGCACCCCGACATTCATCGGGCAGATATTGCGCAGCGGCCCGAAGCCGCCGTGCATCTCCGCCGCGGCGCAGCGCGCCCAGGTTCGCGCCTCGCCATCTTCCGGCCAGCAGCCGGGATGCCGTTCCGCCAGATATTCCGCGATTCCGAGCGAATCCCAGACCGTCAGGATATTGCCGCTCCCGCGATCATGCTTCAGGCAGGGCACCTGTCCGTTGGGTGCAAATTCCCGAAAACGCTGGTAATTTTCCTCTTCGAAATAGACAATATCGTCGACAAACGGAATTTGCAGCGCCTTCATCAACACCCAGGGCCGCAGCGACCAGCTGGAATAGTTGCGGTTGGCCGTGATCAGGGTGTAGGTCATATTTCTGTTTTCTTTCGCCGCTGGGGGCTGGCATCATACGAACCGGATCATAAGACCGACAACAGGAAATTTGAACCATGACATTGTCCCGCAGAGATTTCATCCGCTCCGCCCAGGCCGTCGGCCTGTTCTATGCGTCGGTCTCGCTCGCCGGATGCGCGCGGGCGCACAGCGCCAATCGCGCCGTCTCGCTGCTGCCCGATCCCGCCCGGCGGCTCGATCTTCCGGAAGGATTTTCCTATACATTGATCAGCGAAACCGGCGGCACCATGTCCGACGGCTTTTTCCGCCCCGGCCGCCCCGACGGCATGGCCTGTTTCGCGCATCCCGACAGCGCCGACAAATGCATCCTCATGCGCAATCACGAAAACTGGCTCGACATCCCGACCGGCAGCCCCTTCGGCAAGGGCGCCGAACTGCTCGACCGGGTGTCGGAAAGCCAGCTCTACGACCGCAAGGCCGATGGCTCGCCCTTTTTCGGCGGGGTCACCAAGCTGGTCTACGATCTCAGGCACAAGAGGATGGAGCGGGATTTTCTGGTGCTGACCGGCACCGCCGCCAATTGCGCCGGCGGCCCGACTCCCTGGGGCAGCTGGCTCAGCTGTGAGGAGGAAATGCTCAAGCCCGAAGAAGGGCCCGGCAAATATCACGGCTTCGTGTTCGAGACGCCGTCGAGCGCCAACGGCCTGATCGATGCCGTGCCGCTGAAGGCGATGGGCCGCTTCACCCACGAGGCCGCCTCGGTCGATCCGGCCACCGGGATCGTCTATATGACCGAGGATTCCCGCACCGGCCTGTTCTACCGCTTCATCCCGACCGTGCCCGGCCAGTTGCAGCAAGGCGGTCGCCTGCAGGCGCTCGCCCTCACCAACAGAAAATCCGCGATCACCTCCAACTGGCCGGCCGACTGGAACGGCAACGGAGCAGACCGGTTCAAGGTCGGCGAGGATCATGTCGCCCAATGGATCAATCTCGACGATGTCGAGGCGCCCGACGGCGACCTGGCGGCGCGCGGCCATGCTACGGGTGCGGCGCAATTCATGCGCGGCGAAGGGCTGGACTTTGCCCTGCGCGCCGACGGCAAGACCGGCGATTTCTACTTCACCTGCACCGAGGGCGGCTCCCAGCGCGTCGGCCAGATCTGGCGCTATACGCCCGGCGAAAGCGCGGAAGCGGGCGGCACGCTGCAGCTATTCTATGAATCGAACAGCGCCGATTCCCTCGACATGTGCGACAATCTCGTGGTCGCGCCGTGGAATGACATCATCCTCTGCGAGGACGGCCGCGGCGACCAGTATCTGCGCGGCCTGACGCCCGACGGCGCGATCTACGACATCGCCCGCAACGCCCACAAGGACAGGAGCGAATTCTGCGGCGCCTGCTTCTCGCCCGACGGCACCACGCTGTTCGTCAATGTTCAGGAGCCCGGCTATACCTATGCGATCAACGGGCCGTGGGAGACTTTGCGGGTCGC
>CAXIBD010000142.1:0-4826 GCA_964022135.1 uncultured Sphingomonadales bacterium
TGGTGTCCCGGCAGGTATCAACGGTATAATTCACCGTCCGATAATTATTAAATTAATTGGCCTGGACTGCAAAAAAAAGGGAGCGAGTGGCCCCAGCCACTCGCTCCAGCTGATCCAACGGGAGAGAAGGATCAGAACTCGCTAAAATTTTGGGAGATTAAACACTCAACATTCCCTTAGATTCCCAACCATTTTTTCCATCGCGGTTCGGATGATGGCCACGTCTGCGTTGGAAACGCCTTTGAACATCTTTTTATAAACGGCGTTAGCCTCTTTCCGAAGTTGTGGAATGATATCGATTACCTTTGGACGCAGGAATATCCGCCAGACGCGCCGGTCGCCTTCTGCGGACCGGCGTTCGACAAATCTCAGTTTTTCAAGATGATCAATCGTTAATCCGATCGTAGCGCGTTCCAGCTCAAGGCAATTTGCCAACTCGGTTTGCGTCATTCCCTCGGTCTTGATCAGATAGGCCAATGTTCTCCACTGTGTGCGGGACAAGCCGAACTGGGCAATCGATTCATCAAATGCCTTGCGCAGAACTCGGGGTACTTCCTCCAGCAAAAACGCAAACTCATCGGTCTCATTAAGGAACCCGTCTTGCGCGTTGGCACTCATTGTAGCTGTTTTGGTTGTCATGATAGTGACCATATCGTAAATTTAATATAATATAAAGCCCTTTACTGTCTATCACTATACAGCCTATAAAATCAGTATGGACCATGAAGAGAGTATCTTGGCCGGTCACAACGGCTTGCAGATCACGGCAAGCACGACTGGGCCAAAAACCGGCTTTCCGGTAATGCTTGCGCATGGTGGAGGGCAAACCCGTCATGCCTGGGCGAAGGTACTGGATGAACTCGCCAACGCTGGCTACCGCGCGACGGCCATCGATATGCGTGGCCATGGGGACAGTGAATGGGCATCAGATGGCGCTTATGATATGCGCGATTTTGCGCGTGATCTAATCGCTATTTCCAAGCAGCTTAGTAATCCTCCAGCGTTAGTGGGAGCGTCACTGGGCGGAATCGCGGGTATGATTGCGGCCGGTGAACTGGCTCCTGCAGGTTTTAGGTCGCTCACCTTGGTTGATATCGCGCCGAAGATGGAAGCCGTCGGGGTATCAAGAGTGGTCGGGTTCATGCAGGCCCACATGACAGATGGATTTTCCTCCCCAGAAGAAGCTGCCAAAATTATCGCCGAGTATATGCCACAGCGAGAGAAACGCACCGGCACAGGCAAGCTTGATCGATATTTACGCAAACGGGAAAACGGGCGATATTATTGGCATTGGGACCCCAATTTTATTCACCATGTGACGCACGCTCGGGACAACGCTGCCGAAGCAAAAGAGAATGGTTTCGACAGGTTAAGCGCTGCGGCTGCCAGGTTGACACTGCCGGTTCATCTCATACGCGGAGGTTCCAGCGACATGGTCTCTGAAGAAGCTGTGGCCCATTTCCAAACGCTGGTTCCTAGCGCGCTTTTAACCGACATTGCGGATGCTAGCCATATGGTCGTCGGTGACCGCAATGATGCGTTTTGTTCGGCGATAATCTCCTTTTTGAATGCGACCCACAATCGCGGTGCCGCAGCATGAAATATGATACGGAAAATCTTGCTGACGTAATGCAGATTGCGCCTTTCCATCGCTGGTTGGGTCTGAAAATTGTTCAGCAAAACAACGATCAACTGGAACTGGAAATGCCGTGGCGGGACGAACTCGTATCTAATCCCGTGATTGGAGCCGTGCACGGCGGCATATTGGCATCTCTGATCGATTTAACCGGGCTTTATGCGATTATTGCTGCAGGGGGCGTTGCCAGGGCGACCGTGGATCTGAGGGTAGATTATCATCGGGCAGCCACCAACGGCCCGCTTCGTGCAATTGGGCAGGTCGTGAAGCTAGGAAAAACCATAAGCACCGCAGACACCCGCATTTTAGATGATGATGATCGCTTGGTAGCCAGCGGGCGCGGGACATATTTGAGCACGTAAATGGGTGTCAAAAATATCATATTTCTCTTGTCTGTAGCCATGCTGGGCTTGGTTTCGGGCTGTGCGAACGACGATACTGCGAATGCCAATGATGATGACATTCAAACAAGCGCCGCATTCGAAGTAGACTTTCTGATAGCGAAGTCCGAACCTTTGGCCGATCCTGTCGAGGTTTTTGGAACGATTGCGGCCAAGCAGAGCAGCGCAATCGGCGCTCTCGTGGAAGGACCGCTTGAAACTATGTTTGTGACCGTCGGCGATAGGGTCAAAAAGGGCCAAGCGCTTTTCCAGATCAGGCAAGCAGATTATAAAAGACGGGTTGCGGAAGCATCCGCAGCGCTACGCCTGACGGAAGCGCAGGCGACACAGGCCCAGCGCCAACATGACCGCGTAATTGCGCTTTCCCCGCGAGGCTTTGTATCGAAAGCACAGGTCGAAAGGGTTGAAACAGACCTGGTCGTCGCGAAAGCGCAGGTATCTCAATCGCAATCGCTACTGGCCACGGCCAAACAGGCGCTGCGCGATACTGTTGCCCGCGCTCCATATAACGGCGTCGTTACAGCCAGATTGGTCGATGAGGGGTCCTATCTCAACAATCGCTTTTCGATGGGTGAACAATCTGCAGCCTTGCAACTACAGGAATTAGAAATAGTGGCAGCAATCGTCAGTGCTCCGCAGGCCCGGGTTGATGATTTCAAGCTCAACCAGAAGGCAAAAGTTTATATTGATGGCTTTGATGAGCCTTTCGACAGCTTTGTGTTCATCATCAATGACCGGGTTGACCCGGAATCCCGGACGGTCGAATTGCGATTGCCGATAAGAAACCCCAATTATCGAATCAGTAGCGGACTTGGCGTGCGCGCGCTTATCGAGACGCCGCCGGAATCCGCAATTATTCTTCCTAGATCAGCCGTGAAAGGTGATAGCGCAGCCGCATATATATTCCTGTTTGAGAAAGGCATCGCACGCCGAAGGGATGTAAAGGTCGAAAGCATAGATTTCGAACGGGTCAAGGTCACCCAGGGCGTCCGGACCGGCGAAAAAATCATCCAAAACCCACCATCCACTTTGCGCGATGGGCAAAAAGTAGAGCGTAAGCAAAGAAAGCCTGCACGGTAAGCTGATGTGGATTTCTGATGTCTCGATCCGGCGTCCCGTTTTTGCGACAATGGTGATTGCTTCGCTAGTCGTTCTGGGTCTGTTGAGTTTCGGGAGACTGGGTGTTGATCTGTTCCCCAAAATCGAATTCCCTTACGTTTCGGTAACAACGACTTTGCCCGGCGCGTCTCCAGATACGATCGAGACTGAAATCACCGACGTTATCGAGGAAGAGGTCAACAGCGTTTCTGGCATTCGGCAAATGCGTTCAGTCAGCGCCGAAGGCGTCAGTCAGGTCGTGTTGGAGTTTGAGTTGTCGGAAGATGCCGACGTGAAGGCCCAGGATGTCAGGGACCGGGTGGCCAGCATATTAAGCAATTTGCCGGAAGAATCGGACGCGCCTATTGTCGAAAAGCTTGATCCGGACGCAGCGCCGATACTGTCGCTGCTTATCGCAGGAGATGCGCCGGTCCGAGAACTCACGGTCTTTGCCGATGAGGTCGTTAAAGAGAGGCTTCAGCGTATTCGCGGCGTAGGTTCTATCTCCATTGTAGGTGGGCGCGAGAGAGAAATGCGGGTCTGGCTTGATCCGGCAAAAATGCGGGCAAGCGCTATTAGCACGGATAATGTCGTAGCCGCCTTGAGAAACGAAAATGCCGAGTTGCCGGGCGGCCGCCTTGAGATTGATGGTCGCAGCAAGCAATATGGGACCAGAACATTGGCGGAAGCCAATACAGCCTCGGAATTTGGCAATCTCGCGGTAGCATATCGGCCCAACGGACAGGTCACACGGGTCCGCGATATCGGTCGCGTGGAAGACTCGGTCGAGGATGAAACCAGCTATGCCCAATTAAATGGTCGCCCCGGGGTTGTGCTTGAGGTTCGCAAGCAATCTGGAAGCAATACCGTTGCAATGACCAGAGCAATCAAAGCGGAAATCGAGCAGATCAAGGACCAGCTGCCGAGCGGGGTTGAAATTGTTGTCACGAGAGAAACAGCGAGATTCATCGAATCGGCCATTGGTGATGTTCTGTTTGATCTGATGATCGCGGTGGTATTGGTTGTTTTTGTCACATTCTTTTTTCTGCTCAGCTGGCGGGCAACTTTTATCGTTATGCTGGCCATCCCGACTTCCGTTATTGCCACGTTCGCTGCCTTTGCCGCCTTCGATTTTACGCTTAATTTCATGACATTATTGGCCTTGACGGTCGCGATTGGATTGCTTGTTGATGACGCTATCGTCGTTGTTGAAGCCGTGCAAAGCGATGTCGATGAAGGCGCTGATCCAATGGAGGCCGCACCAAAAGCAACCAAGCGGGTCGCATTGGCGGTGCTTGCCGGGACATTTGCCACGTTGGCAGTGTTTGTGCCTATTGCCTTTATGGAAGGGATAGTCGGACGTTTCTTTTTTCAATATGGCTTGGCGATAGTATTTTCGGTTAGCGTCTCATTGCTGGTGGCGCTTACCCTGTCGCCCATGCTTGCGTCTCGATTCCTGAAATCGGAAAAAGAGAAAACAGGCTGGCTGGGAAAAATTGAAATCTTCCACCAGATCATGCGAAAGCGATACGAACGGCTTGTAGGTTGGTCGATCAGAAGACGATATCTCGTTTTTTTGGGAGCCATCATAAGTCTTTTAATCGGCGGTCTTTTCGCAGCAATGGTGCCCGCCACCTTCATGGCCCTCACGGACAGATCAGAGTTCCTTGCAAGTGTTGAACTTCCGTTGG
>CAXIBD010000143.1:0-4704 GCA_964022135.1 uncultured Sphingomonadales bacterium
CCCCGTTCGACCGTGAGGATATCTATCGCGCCATCACCTCGATCGATGAGGGTCTGAATTATGCCAAGACAACCGTGCGGGAAATGGAAATTCTCGGGATAGAACCCGATAACCAAATGCTCGAAATGGCCAAACTCCTTCAAACGAGTGCGCGGGAGCTTCAGGGAGGATTTGCTGCATTGAAAAAGCATCCTGCAAAAGCCGAACAAGGTGCTGCAGCTGTCCAAAAAGCCGAGCGGCAGGTTGAAAAACTATATCGCAAAGCGATTTCTCAGCTGTTCGATGCCAAATATTATGCGGCTAACCCACCGGCAGAGCTATCCAATAATCAAGATGATTTTCTGCATCTGTTGGATCCTTTAAAAGATACCGATTGCAGAGCAGCGGCTCGGGGATTGGCCTATGTGATGGAAGTTTTGAAGCGGCGGGAAATCTATCGCCATTTGTCAAACGCATCCGATCATTTTGCTCATGCCGGCGATATTCTGCACAATATAATTGTAAAAACAGCGTGACCATTTCTACGCAAATTGAGATGATTTTTGGAAAGGTGACAGGATGAGTGGAAAGAAGAAAAAGACCAAAGGGATCGGCAAAGAGAACTACAAGGCCTCTTTGCAACGCCTGCAGTTGGAACTGGTGAAATTGCAACGACACCTGATAAAGAATGATTTGCAGATCCTTATTATTTTTGAAGGACGGGATGCCGCTGGCAAGGACGGCGTTATCAAGCGGATAACCGAGCACTTGAGTCCGCGGGAAACGCGCGTCGTGGCCTTGGGGAAGCCTTCGGACAGAGAACTCCGCTCCTGGTATTTCGAAAGATATGTCGCCCATCTTCCAACCAGTCAGGAAATGGTTTTGATGAATCGAAGCTGGTACAACCGCGCCGGTGTCGAGCGTGTTATGGGTTATTGCACCGAAAGTGAATATCAAAACTTTATGACGTCCGTAGTACCTTTCGAGCAGTTACTGATCGGTTCGGGAATGCAAGTCTACAAATATTATCTTGATATCTCAAAGGACGAACAAGAGAGGCGCTTGCTAGACCGCCGGGTAGACCCTCTAAAACAATGGAAGATTAGCCCGATAGATGAAGTCGCCATTGAACATTGGGACGATTATAGCGCGGCGCGCAATGCGATGTTCCGCCGCACCCATAGTGACATATCACCATGGTATGTGGTAAAAGCGGACGACAAAAAAACGGCACGATTGAACATTATCGGTCACCTGATGTCACTCGTTGATTGTCCGGATAAGGACAAACATGCTGAGCAACCTGACACCAATATAGTCTTCTCGTTTGAAGAGAAACATCTGAAAAATAAACTGATAGCGCCGTGATAGCGGATAAAGGTCGAGGCGACTTGAGACTCCGCAAAAAAAGCGCCTCAGACATTGTATAAGTTGCGAACTTCAGAATGAACATATCCATTATTTTGCAAGTCATCACTGTGATGTTTCTGTGGGCTATTTGCTTTCCATTCATCACCTGGGGCATAGAGTCGGCGCCCCATCTGACATTTGCTACGCTTCGCGCAGTCCTGTCAGGCCTCGTATTGATTGTGATTGCGTTAGTGCTACGCCAGCCATTCCCTACAAAGTGGCCTGATTGGAAAAGCATTGCCGTGGTTGGTATAGGGGCAACCAGCCTTGGTTTTTTTGGAATGTTTCACGCGGCTGAGTTCGTGTCGCCAGGTATCGCTACCGTAATTTCAAATGCACAGCCTTTGCTGGCCGCAATTCTCGCAGCCTTTGTCTTGAGGGAAAGGCTGTCTCGGTTGGGTCTGCTCGGGATGGTGCTCGGCTTCGGCGGGATCATCTTCATAGCGTTACCTGGATATCTTTCGGGCGGAAATGCAAGCTATGGGATTGGCGTGGCCTATATCATCCTCGCGGCTTTGGGCATAACCTTTAGCAATGTCTGGATTAAGAAAATTGCCGGATCCGTCGATGCATTGATGGCAATGGGTCTTCAGCTCCTAATTGGTAGCATCCCGCTTGCTATAGCAGCCTCCGTATTGGAAGAGCCAACAACTGTAGATTGGTCCGTTCAGTTCATATTGATACTCGGAGTTCTGAGTATTTTTGGAACTTCATTGGTCTACTGGATGTGGTTTTGCATTCTCGAAAAAACATCGTTGAACAGGGCGAATAGTTTCAGCTTCTTCATTCCAGTTTTTGGGTTGGCAATGGGGGCAGTTTTATTTGGCGAATACATCTCCGCGTTCCAATGGCTTGGTATTGTTCTGACCATTTCCGGGGTGTCACTGACCTTTTTGCTTGGATCAGACCAGAAACACCCGGTTACATGAAAATTCTAGCTATCACGGCGTCCTATATACAGAAGTCTGTTCGAGAGTGTTGTCCGGTGGTTCGTTTGGCAAGGAACATGGTCTTGATCTGGGAGCACGAATTTACACGCCGCTACGCCGTTGGGTGTCGAGAAATTTTGAAATTATCGCGATGAAGAAAACCAAAGCGATAACGGGCAGCATTCAGTCTCTTGCCTTCTCCAGACGCGCAACATTGCCACTTCCCAATATAAAAATGGGAGGCAAAACGGGAACCGTGCAAGTGAGGCGGATCACAATGGCACAACGGGCAGGGGGTGCCCGGTCCAATGCAAGCTTGCCATGGCGTTTCCGCGACCATGGACTTTTTATCGCTTTTGCGCCTGTCGATATTCCGAGATATGCGATTTCTGTTGTGGTTGAGCATGGCGGTGGCTCAGGTTCAGCCTATCCGATCGCGCGCGATGTCATGACATTCCTGTACGACCCGGACATTGCAATCGACGCATTGCTCAAACTCGAAGCCAATTGGGGCGGCAGCATAGAAGTGCGAATGGCCAGAAAGCTGGCGGAATTCAAGTCCGCTCAAGCGTCTAAAGCAAGGGACTGACAAGCCGCACAATATTTTCCACTAGCTTGACTGGCCGCGGACGCTGATTCCAGCTCTCTGGGGTTAACCGGTCGCTTGCAGCAATGTTTTTATATTGTTCTTCATCCAGCATGTTCGCCACTTTCTCATCATAGAGGATGAGACTTGCTTCAGCGTTTAATTGAAATGACCGGATGTCTATATTTGTGGACCCGATAACAGAAACAAGTTCGTCGATCATAATGTGTTTAGCGTGAAGTAGCCCGTCGCCGTAGAGATAGATGGTTATGCCAGCGCGCAGCATCTGCTCATAATAGGAGCGTTGAGCAAGGCCGACCAATATGCTGTCGGTAGCCTTTGAAAGTACAAGATTTACCTCAACCCCCCGCATCACTGCGGTTTCAAGAGCCTGCACCAAGGCAATGTCTGGTATGAAATAGGGGGTGGTGATAACGATGCGCCGCCGCGCGCTGTGTATAAGCGCCACCACAAGCCGTCCTGCACCCGCAACAGGATAGTCGGGTCCGCTGGGCAGAAGCTGCGCTATTGTGGATCCCTCACCGTGGCGATGTCGAAAAAATGCGGCTTCGTCCAAAACCTGACCGGTTTCAAGAAACCAGTCAACGGCAAACACAGCCTGCATTTCAAGTACCACTGGTCCGCCAACCTGAACGACCAACTCCCGGTTGGACAAACCGGCGGCAAATTCTGCGTCGATGATGTTTTGTGAACCTATATAACCGATAGTTCCATCAATAATCGCGATTTTTCGGTGATTGCGCAGGTCTGCGCGCGCCGAGCGCCGACGCAAAAACGTCACCGGCAGCGCTCGTGCTACGTGAACACCGCCACTTGTCAATTGATCAATAATATCCCGTGACCAGCGGCGCGAACCTAGTGCATCGATTAGGACTCTGCATTCCACACCCCGTTTGGCTGCATCTTTCAGGGCGTCGATTACCTTGGATCCTGTGCGATCATTGGCGAATATATACGTCAGAATATGAACGTGATGATCGGCTCGATTTATGTCGGTAACAAGTTTGTCAATCACTCCGTCATAATCCGCGAGAAGTTTGATTTTGTTGCCCCCCAATATGGGGAACTGGCCGAGGTTCTCGACCAGTTTTGCAGCCGGTGCATATGTCTCTGGTAAGGCAGGCCGGGAGCAAAACTCGGAATGGTTGATTTCGTTAGTAGCGATCGCCAGCATTTGCCGGGCTTTTTTAAAACGCTTTCGCCGCCACCGCGGGTAGGTCGGCCGACCAATCAACAAATAGAAAACAAGCGCTGGAATGGGAATAAAAAAAACTGCCACCAACCAACCGCGTGCGGCTCCGGGCGGTCTTCGTAAGGGAACGACTATGAGCATCACTATTCGGATCGCCCACTCGGCTATTACGTATCCGATGGAAAAAATATCAATGATATTCTGGTTCAAATAAGGCATGCTATTTATACCAACCTATCCCGCATCTGCCTGAGTATAATTGCTGCCTTATCCTCTGCAGACTGTGAAATTCCCGAATTTTTGGCGCGCATATCTCGGTGATATCGCTGAATGCCAGGTAAACTTCAAATAGCGTGTGCCTTGACTAATTTTTCATCGCCAGCGTAATCTGTTCGAGGCACCATTGGGGATTTCGCAAAAGAGGATGATGATCACCATCTGGCAAAATTTGTATATTCCACTGCGGACGATTGGTTAGTAGCTTCTGGACACCGGATAATGGAGCGGTTGTGTCTGTGCTTCCGTGCAGGCAATAGACATTGCAGTTGGAGGCCAAACTGTCGGCATCAGCAAAAAGATCGTGACCG
>CAXIBD010000144.1:0-4658 GCA_964022135.1 uncultured Sphingomonadales bacterium
CGACCTGCAGATTTTTTTTTGCATATTTTCTGTGACATAGATACTAATGAACCGGATCGTATAATTAAACGTTGACGTTCAATATATACGTTTATATTGGAATCGCAAGATCAATCCAGAAGGGTGATGGCGGTGACAAGGCAGCGGACAAGATGACCTGGATCGCTATCCGCATGCTCACCGGGGACCGGCAGAAATTTTTCGGCCTGCTGTTCGGGGTCGCCTTTTCTGCACTGCTGATTTCCCAGCAGCTCACCATTTTCATCAATCTCATCGAACGCGGCGCGACTGCGGTCTATAATGTGCCGACCGGCAATGTCTGGGTGATGGACCCTGTCACCCGCACCGTCGACGTGACCTATGCCATGCCATCCACGGCGCTCGACCGGGTTCGTTCGGTCGAAGGCGTCGACTGGGCGGTGCCGATGCTGCGCTCGATCGCCAATGTGCGGACGCCCGAGGGCGATCTGGAAGGGGTGGCGGTGGTCGGAGTCGACGACGCGACCCTGATCGGTCTTCCGCGCAAGATTGTCGAAGGTCAGCGGCAGGCGCTGTACGAGCCGGATTCGGTATTCATCGACGCCGTCGGGGCGGTAAAGCTGTTCGGCGAGGGGGTCGATCCCATCGGCCTGCGGCTGGAACTCAATGACCGCCGGGCGATCATTCGTGGTATTGTCGACATCGATCCCAGCTTCACCAGCCAGGTCACTCTCTACACCCGCTACAGCAATGCCTTGTCCTTCGTTCCCGGCACCCGCAACCGGCTGACCTTTGTACTCGCCCAGACCGCCACCGGCACCACGCCGGAACAACTGACGGCAAAAATAACCGAGGCCACCGGCCTGCGCGCCCGCACCCGCGACGAATTCGCCCGCGACGGGGTTGATTTCATCATCGAGAATACCGGCATCCCGATCAACTTCGGGATCACTGTGGCGCTCGGCGTGATCGTCGGCATCGCGATTGTCGGGCTGACCTTCAGCCTGTTCATCCGCGACAATATCAAGCAGTTCGGCGCCCTGAAAGCGATCGGCGTCACCAACCACAAGATCCGCCTGATGGTCGCATCGCAGGCGCTGCTGGTCGGGCTGATCGGCTATGGTTTCGGCATATTGGGCGCGGCCGTCTTCATCTATGCCAATTCTAGCCTTCCCGATTTCAAGGGCTTCTACATGCCCTGGCAGATCCCGCTGGCCACCGCCGCCGTGGTGCTGGTCATGATATTGATCACCGGATGGCTGGCCCTGCGCAGCGTGCTGAAAATGGAACCGGCGGAGGTGTTCCGATGAACGGCACGCCCTCGGCCATCCAGATCAAGCAGATCGTCAAGGAGTTCGGTGCCGGTAGCCAGACGAACCGGGTGCTGCACGGCATCGATGTCGATATCCGCTCCGGCGAGCTCACCTTTCTGGTCGGGGAATCGGGCAGCGGAAAAACGACGATGATCTCGATCATCGCGGGAATCCTCTATCCCACCGAAGGCAAGGTCACCGTCTTTGGCGAGGATATTTATGGTCTTTCGGACGATGATCTGGTCCGCTTCCGGCTCGATACGATCGGCTTCATTTTCCAGCAATATAATCTGATCCCGACCCTGACCGCGGAAGAAAATGCCGCCGTTCCGCTGGTCGCCGCCGGCATGAAACGCGGTCCGGCGGTGGAGCGCGGCTATGCCATGCTGGAAAAGCTGAATATCGCCGACCAGGCGAAAAAATTGCCGAAGCAGCTGTCGGGCGGGCAGCAGCAGCGCGTCGCCATTGCCCGCGCGCTGGTGCACGAACCGAGGCTCGTCGTGTGCGATGAACCCACCGCTGCGCTCGACGCCAGGTCGGGTCGCCGCGTGATGGACCTGTTGCGCGAGGTGGCCCTGGCCGAGGACCGGGCCGTCATCATCGTCACCCACGACAATCGCGTTTTTGATCTGGCCGACCGGATTCTGGTGATGGAAGACGGCCGGATTACCCATGATGGCAAGGATATGCCGGACCATTGATCCGGGCGGAGAATGAAAATGGCTTCTGAGACTTTGATAACCCGGCTGCGCCGCCTCAGCTTCGCGCGCACGATATTGCCGGTTCTGGCAGTGGTCGCGATCATCATCGCGGTCATATTGGTCGCTACCGGACAACCGGACCGCACGCAGGACGGCGCGGACGTCACCCCGCCGCGTGCCACCGCCGCCTTCGGCAGCGCGCCCACCGTCGCCGGATCCGGGGTGGTCGAACCGTCCAGCGAAGTCATCGATATCGGCACCAGCCTCGCGGGCCTGGTCACCAGGGTCTATGTCACGCCGGGCGAGCAGGTGGAGCAGGGTGCGCCGCTCTTTGCGGTCGATGATCGTGCGATCCGGTCGCAAATCAATGAAGCCAATGCCGCCATCGCCCGCGCCGAGAGCGCCCGCGCCGCTGCCCGCACGACGCTGGCGACCGCCGAGCAGCAACTGGCCCTGTTTCGCAATATCGACGACGAGCGCGCCATTTCCCGCGCCGAGCTGATTGACCGGCAGGGCGCGGTCCAGGCCGCGCGCTCGCAGATTGCGCAGGCGCAGGCGGAGATCCGCAGCGCTCGGGCGATGCGGGACAGCGCGCAGACGGATCTCGGCCGCCTGCTGGTGCGGGCGCCGATCGCGGCCGAAATATTGAGCGTCAACATCCGCGCCGGCGAATATATCAGCAACGGCGGGCCGCAGGGCGGCGGCAACAGCATGCCCTATATGGAAATCGGCAACACCCGACCCAAACATGTCCGCATCGATATCGACGAGAATGAAATCAGCCGGGTCAGGATTGGCAGCGAAGCGATCGTCAGCCCGCGCGGCAATACCGATGTCCGGGCGAAAGCGACCTTCGTCCGGGCCGAGCCGCTGGTGACGCCGAAGATTTCGCTGACCAATGCGGCCAGCGAACGGGTGGATGTGCGGGTGCTGCAGCTGATCTATCAATTGCCGGAGGGGAGTGATTTCTTCGTCGGACAGCAGGTGGACGCCTTTGTTCGCGCCAAAAACGGGGACAAGACCACCACGAACGCGGGCGCGGCAAAATGACCCGGACAGCGAAAATGCTGCTGCTGGCCTTTGGTCCGCTGACTCTGGCGGGCTGCGCATCCACGGGCGGCATGGCCAGTGGTGCGGGGGTTGATCCCGCGTCGGTAACGGTGCCGGAAAATTTTGCCCTGGCACCGGATGTCGTCGCGCAGGATCGAGCCACGCTTGACATTCTGCTCCCGGCGAATGACGGCGCATTTCTGAGCTTGCGCCAAATGGCCGAGGATCGCGCGCCGACGCTGGCGGCGGCGCTCAGCCGGATCGACCAGGCGCGCGCCCAGGCCCGGCTGGCCGGTGCCAACCGGCTTCCCAATGTCGGCGTGGATGCAAGCGTCACCGAATCCCGGCAGAATCCCGACAGCTTTGGCGGCACGCTGCCGCCGGGGATCAGCATCGACCGCTATCGCACCAGCTTTGGTGCCAATATCGCGGCCAGCTGGGACCTCGACATTTTCGGACAGCTGCGCGCCAGCGAACGCGCCGCGCAGGTTCGCATCGACGCCGCGACCGCCGATGCCGCTGCGGTGCGCCAGGGCCTGGTGTCGGCGATTGCCGGACAGGTGATCGACTGGCGTACCGTGAACGCCCAGTTCGCGACCCTGCAGAATGACGTCACCGCCGCGCAGAACCTGTCCCGGCTGACCGGCTCGCGCGCCCGGGCAGGGGTGGCACCGGGCTTTGATGCAGTCCAGGCCGAAACCCTGCTGGCCCAGGCGAGGGCGCAGCTGGCGCCGCTGGCGGCAGAACGGGCCCGGATCATCGGCGCCCTCGTCACCCTGACCGGGCACCCCGCAGGAGAGGTGATGGCAGCCCTGGACCAGGCAGCGCCAACCCCTGACAAAACCGGAAGTCCGGCAAGCACGCCCGCCGAAATGCTGCGCGCCCGGCCCGATGTGGCCGCGGCCGAAGCCCGGCTCGCTGCCGCCGACGCCGATACCGCCGCTGCCGCCGCCCGCCGTTTTCCCAGGCTGACCCTGTCGGGCACGCTCGGGCTGCTCGCCTTCGCGCTCGGCGACCTGTTCAGCGCCGACACTCTGGTCGGTTCGGTGGGTGCCGGGATCGCCGGACCGCTGCTGGACTTTGGCCGGATCGGAGCCGAAATAGACGCCAGCAAGGCGCGCGCAAAGGAGGCCTTTGCCGATTATCGGGGGACGGTGTTCACCGCACTGGGCGACGCGGAGGCCGCTTATGGTCAGGTGGCTGCAACCGAGGCAGAAGTCGCCGCGCTGCAGCGCCAGCAGGCGCTGGAAAAAGATGCGGTCCATCTCGCCGGGATACGATATGAACGCGGCCTCGATGATTTCCGGACGGTATTGAATGCCCAGCGCCAGCTGAACGCGGTGAACAGCAATGTGAACGCGGCCATCGGCCGCCGCGATCGTGCCCGTGTCGCGCTCTGGCTGGCCCTGGGGGGCAGTTGACAGAATTCCGCATGGATCGTCACCGCAAATAGGGATCGCCAATTCCGCTGGCCGCCGGCCTTCGGCCAAGACGGGCCTTCGGTGAGGACCCGGCTGCCAGTCCCCGACAATCGCCAGGCGCTGCTAGGATCCAGCCAGAGAATCGATCACACGGGACAGTTTTTCCCGCACGGTTTCGGCCGCCATTTTCAGCT
>CAXIBD010000145.1:0-4597 GCA_964022135.1 uncultured Sphingomonadales bacterium
CAAACCAGGTCACCCCGCCAGCAATGAGGGCCGTGACCCAACCACCATGAACATAGGACATGACTTCCGGACGTTCGGCCTTGCGAAGAAATGCTATCAGGGCGACTATGATAAGGATCGCTTCCAGTCCCTCACGCAACAATATGGTGAATGCCCCGACAAAAGCCGATGCTCCGCTTGCATTGTCAGGGACAAGGATAGCCTCCGCTTGTGTAAACTGCACTTTGAGAGCGTTGATCTGACTTTCGACGTCGGACACTGGCCGGTTTTTATCGATCGCATTGCGAAGCCGGGCCATTGATCGCTCTATACTGCCCAGCAAATCTGGATCGCGGGTGCCGAGTAAGGTCTCAAACGGCTCGAAACCATCCAGATAGGCAGAAAGTGCCAAATCCTTAGCCGCACTTTTCTGACCGGCGCGGTACGCGGCAAGGCTTTCGTCCAATTTTGTGCGAGCAAGGTCAAGCGATCCACCAGCTGCTTTTCCGATCACCTCGGGGTGGCTGCGCAGGAACGCGAAAACAGCATCGGCCTTGTTAGCCCCAGTCTTGCTCGCAAGCGCAACGGGCGTCATGCTCGACCATGCCGTCAGATCGGGGAATTGCGCTCGAATGGAGGCATCGCTTTCCCAGAGCCTTTCTCCTCGCGCGATATCCCCAAACGCAAAGCTGCCAGCATATGCCGCAAGGTCCCAACGGTCCTGCGCGGGCAGATCGGAAAAGCTTGGCATCGCAGTTCCATCAAGGCCCTGTCCGATCACCTGATACAAACCAAACAGACTGCGCTGGCGCGCGCGTTCTGCATCCGTGAAATCAATTGGTGCCGGATCGAGGCCCTGCGCATCAGGTCCTTGCCCGTTGCCCGACAGTCCATGACAGCTCGCGCAGTTTTGGACGTATAATCGTGCACCGTTCTGCAAGTCAGGGGCGTTGTGAGGTGCCAGCGGAACGGGATAGGCACGCAACAAATTGCTCGCCAGAAAGCGCGCTTCTTGCGCAACCTTGCTCGCTGGTGCCCGGTCGGCAATGGCGATTTTCAGGTCATTGGCTTTTGCGATTAACGCAGCATGGTCGCTTGCCGCTGGTAACTCCGCGATACGCTTGGCAGCTGATCCTGAGAACTCGATCATCTCGGCATATTCCGCCTCGCTAATCACCTTTCCATCTTCTACCGCGCCGGGATAATCAACGGCGATATAGTCCAGCAGGCGCCAGATGGTTTGGACATCTCCCGCATTGGCTTGGGCAGAGGCTGGCAGGCAGGCAGCAAATAGAAACAGCAAGGACAATGAAGCGATACGAAGATTGAAGAGATGTATCACGCCGGATTGTCCGCTGACGCTTTATGTTCTTGAAGTTCGATTAACGCATTTTGCAAAATCTGGTAAGCGGAATGGATGAAAATCAAAGCGATGACCCCGGCCACTGCAATATCAGGCCAGGATTTCCCGGTCCACGCCACAAGAACTGCTGCACAGATTACGGCGACATTTGCAATCGCATCATTTCGGCTGAAAAGCCAGACTGCCTGGACATTTGCATCGCCCTCGCGAAAGCGCGAAAGAACAAAGGCTGACACCACATTTATGCCAAGCGCCAAAAACCCCAAGGCTCCCATAATTCCGGCCTCTGGGAACCCCGGATCAATCGCCCGCAAGATGGCAAAACCGATGACCCCAATACCCAAAAGCGCAAGGAAAATTCCTTGAATCAGTGCCACACGTGACCTTATGACCGCGGTCCAGCCGAGTGCAAACAGTCCAACAAGGGTAATCGACCCATCGCCCAGGAAATCAAGGGCATCGGCCTTCAGTGCCTGGCTGTCAGCCATAAACCCACCGACAATCTCGAACAGGCCGAAGCCGATATTGAGGATAATGACAATCCACAATGCCCGCCGATATGCCGGGTCATCCTGTGCTCTTATTGGATCACCTGTGCAGCCACATGCGTCTGTTTCTTCCATACTCATGAGCTTGCCTTACAACCTCCAGTTACTGTAGAAGCAAGCATTAATCGCAAATAGGCTGCACAAGGAAAATGATTTGGTCAATATGATGATCGGTGATCTGGCGCGAAAAACTGGCACCAAGGTAAACACAGTGCGTTATTACGAAGATATAGGATTATTACCCGAACCCGCTCGGACGGCATCGGGTAGGCGGACATATGCAGAAAGCGATGTTCGGAGATTGTCATTCGTCCGTCACAGTCGCGGCTTTGGATTTTCCATTGATGAAATACGATCACTTCTGGAAATATCAGACAGCCCAAAACAAGACTGCGAAGCGGCCGCAAAAATTGCGCAAGAGCATTTGGAAAAGATTGATACCCAAATAGTTCAACTGACATCGCTACGCGATGCTCTTAAGTCGTTTGCAACCTCATGCTCGGGAGGTTCTGCCGAGCATTGTGAAATCATAGGTGCGCTAAATCGCTTGAACCCGCCGGTCGGTTAGATGGCAGGCGAAGGCGCGTTTTGTAGATCCACTTGAATGCAACGATATTGCCCCCGGCTGTTTATCTGTGGTGGTGACCGCATAGCGCTTTGGCCGACTTCCTTAAATCTGACTGCCAAATCATATACCGCGGATAAGGAGCATGGCCATAAGAATAATCATGGTACAGGAAAATTGATCCGAAGCCCGCAAAAAGCTGCGGTTTGGAAAGCTCGAATCTGCCTCGGAAGCGCCAGTTTTGCAGATTTTCACTGTAGGTTCCCTGTTATGCAGGGAACGGAGTGGCGAGACCGGTTCGCGACAGACTGCGTCACGCACCAACCAGCTTCCCATTTCCGACCGTCTGGATCGATCAGATGAAGCCGACAAGTATCTAGGCAAAATGCAAATTGCCCTTAACGAGAACGGCATGGAGCCCAAAGGAAATGGCAAAGTTTGTGTTCAATCAGGTACTGGCGGGAAAGTTTTGGATTACTCCCCATCCGGACCTGCTGGATCCTGTGGTCTCGCGTGCAGAGAATATTGTATCCGGAATCAATCCTATCTTCAGAATGACGCGAACCATAAAATAGAGACACCTAATATGTTTGTGGTCTTGCTCATAATATCTCCTTCACTCGAGAGTTGGACCCTCCGGCAATCCCCGGGTGGTTCAGCGGCGGGCTTATCTCCATGCTGAGCCGGTTTACACTATCGCATACCGTTTCTTACCAAAACCAACAATGATTGAGGGGAAAGCCTTCCCCTGAGCCGGAGCCACTGCGCTGTCTCCGGCTACCCCTTCGAGCGGGGATGCTCCCCGCAACGCCCCAATAGTAAGCGGGTCTTGATGACGCACGCTATCCCGCGCGCCGGCAGCGCGCTCCTTCGGGCGCGGCGTTTGACGAGAAAGGCCCCGCGCACGCACTGAACCGGCAGAGACGGGAATAAGTGCAGGCGTCCAAAGACGACAGACCCCGCTTTTTCGCCTGCACGAGCAGGTCAGCGATTTCTGCCTCCTTTCAGAGATTTGGTCAACTCGCTGGTCGCTCGGACTCATTGAGGCATGTGGCGGGGTTTATGGACGGCGCCTGTGCGCCGGCGTTTTTGTACCGGCTCCGGAGAGACGGGGTGAGCGGCGCTCCCGCCTAGGGTCGCACTGCCCCGGGACACAACCCCTGACGGGGTCTTTCTCTTCGTTGCAGCCCTTCGGGTGTGCCCGAAGCAGTCCGCCCCTCTCTGGTCGCTGCTTGCCGCCCACCCCGCCTCTCCGGGGCCGGTTGCGGCGGATTTTGGGATCGAGGAGGCGGTGATGGCAGTTGGTAATCGGAAACGGACGGGACGCGGCAAGAGCAGAAAGGCGGCGCTTCGCGCCGTCCGCGGCGATGGCCCTCGCGTTTCGCTTTATGAAGAGGTGACCGCCAGGATCATCTCGCAACTGGAAGCGGGCATTTACCCTTGGGCACAGCCATGGAGTTCGGCAGCAGCCTTGCCGGGACTTCCCCGCAATGCGATTTCGGGGCGGGCTTATTCGGGCATCAATGTGCTTATATTGTGGGAAGCGGTCATAGATGGCGGTTTCGCATCGCAGGACTGGCTGACCTTCAAGCAGGCGCTTGCAGCCGGCGGGTGCGTCCGCAAGGGCGAACGCGGCCAGACGATTTTCTATGCCGACCGCTTCACGCCCGAGAGTGGGCATGAGCAGGGAAAAGACGCCGAGGGAGCTGGCGAGAAGCGCTCAATTCCGTTCCTCAAACGCTTCACGGTGTTCAATAGAGCGCAATGCGACGGGCTGCCGCAGCGCCTGTCCGCCGACCTGACACCGCTACCGGAACGCGAACTGCATGACGCCGCCGAGGCGCTGATCAGCGCGACGGGCGCTGATTTCAGAACAGGCGGCGCGCGCGCTTATTATTCGCCCTCGGATGACCATGTGCAGGTTCCGCCGCAACCGGCCTTCCCTGCGCAGATCGATTATTATCGTACTGCCCTGCACGAACTTGGCCACTGGACCGGACATGGCTCGCGGCTGGGCCGCGACCAGTCGGGCCGATACGGAAGCGCCGCCTATGCCCGGGAGGAACTGTGCGCTGAACTGGCTTCGGCCTTCTTGTGTGCAGCGCTGGGCATTGTCCCGTCCGTGCGTCATGCCGATTATCT
>CAXIBD010000146.1:0-4490 GCA_964022135.1 uncultured Sphingomonadales bacterium
TTTCTGGGTTATTTCACTCTTGTGGTCCGCGCAAACGGGCCTGTGACCCTAATAAAAACAACCGGAAACGAGCGTCTCGCATGGCAAAAAGCCCGCAGAAACTGGAAATGCTGAAATTTGTCGAGGATGGCCAGGCCTATCCCGAGAAGCGCGAGCCCGGCCTCCGCGCCGAGGATTTTCGCGAGATTGCCGATCGCTATGCCCCCGACAAGGCAGCCGAACAGGCCGCCCGCTGCTCGCAATGCGGCGTGCCATATTGTTCGGTCCACTGCCCGCTGCACAATCATATTCCCGACTGGCTCCGCCTGACCGCCGAGGGCCGGCTGCGCGAAGCCTATGAAATGTCCAACCTGACCTCGACCATGCCGGAAATCTGCGGTCGCATATGCCCGCAGGATCGTCTGTGCGAGGGCAATTGCGTGATCGAATTTTCCGGCCATGGTGCGGTCACGATCGGCGCGGTCGAGAAATATATCACCGACACCGCCTGGGAAGAAGGCTGGGTCGAACCGCTGCAGCCGGGGCGGCCGCAGGGCCAGTCGGTCGGCATCATCGGCGCCGGCCCGGCCGGGCTGACTGCGGCGGAATATCTGCGGGTCGCGGGTTACGAGGTGCATGTCTATGACCGGCACGACCGCGCCGGCGGTTTGCTGACCTACGGTATCCCGGGCTTCAAGCTGGAAAAGCATGTGATCATGCGCCGGGTCCAGCGGCTGAAGGATGGCGGCATCCAGTTCCACGAGAGTTTTGAAGTCGGCAAGGACGCGACGCTCGAGCAATTGCGCGACCGGCATGACGCACTGCTGATCGCGACCGGAGTCTACCAGGCGCGCGCGATCCAGATGCCGGGTGTCGGCGCGCCGGGGGTCGAGGAAGCGCTCGACTTCCTGATCGCCTCCAACCGCAAGAGCTTTGGCGATCATGTGCCCGATTTCGACAATGGCCGGTTCAACGCCAAGGGCAAGAATGTCGTGGTGATCGGCGGCGGCGACACCGCGATGGACTGCGTCCGCACCTCGATCCGGCAGGGCGCGAAATCGGTCAAATGCCTCTATCGCCGCGACCGCGCCAATATGCCCGGCTCGCAGAATGAAGTCCGCAACGCCGAGGAAGAAGGCGTCGAATTCGTCTGGCTGTCCGCGCCCAAGGCGGTCGAGGGCACCGACCATGCGACAGCGGTTAGGGCGACCCGCATGCGGCTGGGCGCTCCCGATGCCAGCGGTCGCCGGTCGCCGGAAGCGGAACCGGACAGCGACTTTACCGTCACCGCCGATCTGGTGATCAAGGCGCTCGGCTTTGATGCCGAGGACCTGCCCGGCCTGTTCGGCTGCCCGGATCTCGCGGTCACCCGATGGGGCACCCTGCGCGTCGATCACAAGTCGATGATGACCAATCTTGACGGCGTTTTCGCCGCCGGCGACATTGTCCGCGGCGCCAGCCTGGTCGTCTGGGGGATTCGCGACGGTCGCGATGTCACCGAACATATGCACCGCTTCCTGAAAGAGAAGAAGCTGGCCGAAAGGGTAGCAGCATGACCCACCATTTCCCCACCCCCGAACATGAACGCCTTGC
Organism: uncultured Sphingomonadales bacterium; assembly: GCA_964022135.1. GTDB lineage: Bacteria > Pseudomonadota > Alphaproteobacteria > Sphingomonadales > Sphingomonadaceae > Parasphingorhabdus. Next base: position 1,573 of record CAXIBD010000146.1, read on the forward strand.
CCGCGAAGGCATGTACCGGCCCGAATTCGAAGGCGATGCCTGCGGGGTCGGCCTGGTCGCCGCAACCGACGGCAAGGCGTCTCGCCGGGTCGTATCCTCCGCCATCGACGCGCTGAAGGCGGTCTGGCACCGTGGCGCGGTCGATGCCGATGGCAAGACCGGTGACGGTGCCGGCCTGCACGTCGACCTGCCCGAGCGCTTCTTCGATGACGCGATTGCCGACAGCGGCCACAAGGTGCGCCCGAACCGGCTCGCCGTCGGCATGATCTTTCTGCCGCGCACCGATCTCAATGCCCAGGAAACCTGCCGCACGATCGTCGAGGCGGAGATCATCGAGTCCGGCTATACCATCTACGGCTGGCGGCAGGTGCCGGTGGACGTTTCGGTGATCGGGCAGAAGGCGCAGAACACCCGGCCCGAGATCGAGCAGATCATGATCGCCGGCCCCATGCCGGACAAGCAGGACGCGCGCGAATTCGAGAAGAATCTCTATCTGATCCGCCGCCGGATCGAGAAGAAGGTGATCGCGGCGCAAATCCAGGATTTCTACATCTGCAGCCTGTCCTGCCGCTCGATCATCTACAAGGGCCTGTTCCTCGCCGAATCCCTGTCGGTCTTCTATCCCGACCTGCTCGATGACCGGTTCGAGAGCCGGGTGGCGATCTTCCACCAGCGCTATTCGACCAACACCTTTCCGCAATGGTGGCTGGCGCAGCCGTTCCGGTGCCTCGCCCATAATGGCGAGATCAACACCATCCGCGGCAACAAGAACTGGATGAAGAGCCACGAGATCAAGATGGCGAGCCTCGCCTTCGGCGACCATAGCGAGGATATCAAGCCGGTGATCCCGGCGGGCTCCTCCGACACGGCGGCGCTGGACGCGGTGTTCGAGACCATCTGCCGCTCCGGCCGCGACGCGCCGACCGCGAAGATCATGCTGGTCCCCGAGGCCTGGCAGAACAATCCCGATATCGATCCCGCCCACCAGGCGATGTACGAATATATGGCGAGCGTCATGGAGCCCTGGGACGGCCCGGCGGCGCTGGCGATGACCGATGGCCACTGGGCGGTCGCCGGCGTCGACCGCAATGCGCTGCGCCCGCTGCGCTATTCGGTCACCGCGGACAATCTGCTGATCATCGGCTCCGAAGCCGGGCTGGTCGTGGTGCCGGAAAGCCAGATCGTCGAGAAGGGCCGCCTCGGCCCCGGCCAGATGATCGCGGTCGACCTCGATGCCGGCCAGCTGTTCAAGGACCGCGAGCTCAAGGACCGGATCGCCTCCGAGGAGCCTTATGCCGATCTGGTCAAGGGCTTCCTGACCGTCGATGACCTGCCGCCGGCGCCGGAAACCGTCGGCATGGGCTTTTCCCGCGAGGAGCTGATCCGCCGACAGACCGCCGCCGGCCATACGCTGGAGGATATGGAAATGATCCTCGCGCCGATGGTCGAGGATGCCAAGGAAGCGGTCGGCTCGATGGGCGACGACACGCCGCTGGCGGTGATCAGCGTCAAGCCGCGCCAGGTCAGCCATTTCTTCCGCCAGAATTTCTCCCAGGTCACCAACCCGCCGATCGACAGCCTGCGCGAACGCCATGTGATGAGCCTGCGCACCCGCTTTTCCAATCTGGCCAATATTCTCGAACAGGACAGCCAGAACGAGGATGTCATGGTGCTCGAAAGCCCGGTGCTCAGCTGCGCCCTGTGGGAGCGGCTGAAGCTCGGCTTCGGCGACGCGGTGGCCGAAATCGACTGCACCATGAGCACCAGCGGCGGCGCCATCGAGCTGCGCGACGCGCTGGCCCGGATCCGCGGCGAGGCGGAGCAGGCGGTGCGCGCCGGCAAGACCGAGATTTTCCTGACCGACGAGGATATCGACGAGGACCGGATGGCGATCTCGATGGTGATCGCGACCGCGGCGGTGCACACGCATCTGGTCCGCAAGGGCCTGCGCTCCTATGCCTCGATCAACGTCCGCGCGGCGGAATGTCTCGATACCCATTGCTATGCGGTCCTGATCGGCGTCGGAGCGACGACGGTCAACGCCTATATGACGGAAGCGGCGATCGCCGACCGCCATGCGCGCTGCCTGTTTGACGATCTCTCGCTGGAAGACTGCCTCGAACGGCACAAGAAGGCGGTCGACGACGGCCTGCTCAAGATCATGTCGAAAATGGGCATCGCGGTCATCTCCAGCTATCGCGGCGGCTATAATTTCGAGGCGGTCGGCCTGTCGCGCGCCTTGTGCAACGACCTGTTTCCCGGCATGCCGACCAAGATTTCCGGCGAAGGCTATGCCTCCCTGTTCATCAACGCCCAGGAAAAGCATGCGGCGGCCTTTGAACCGGCGATCGTCCGCCTGCCGGTCGGCGGCTTCTACAAGCAGCGCGACGGCGGCGAGGCCCATGCCTATAGCGCCCATCTGATGCACCTGCTGCAGACCGCAGTCGCGCATGACAGCTATTCCTCCTATCTGCAATTCTCGCAGGGCGTGCGCGAGCTGGATCCGATCTATCTGCGCGACCTGATGGAATTCAACTATGCGCCGGTGCCGGTGCCGATCGACGAGGTCGAGGCGATCACCGAGGTGCGCAAGCGGTTCAACACGCCGGGCATGAGCCTCGGCGCGCTCAGCCCCGAAGCGCACGAGACGCTGGCGATCGCGATGAACCGGATCGGCGCGAAATCCGTCTCCGGCGAGGGCGGCGAGGAAAAGCGCCGCTACACCCCGTTCGAAAATGGCGACAATGCCTCGAGCCCGATCAAGCAGGTCGCCTCCGGCCGCTTCGGCGTGACCTCGGAATATCTCGGCGCCTGCGAGGAGATCGAGATCAAGGTCGCGCAGGGCGCCAAGCCCGGCGAGGGCGGCCAGCTGCCCGGCTTCAAGGTCACCGAGTTCATCGCCAAGCTGCGCCATGCGA
>CAXIBD010000147.1:0-4482 GCA_964022135.1 uncultured Sphingomonadales bacterium
CAGGCCCCCAATGGACAGCGGAAAAAGACACAACCAGCAGATATCGGTGATCGGATTGACAAATTTACCGGTGCAGCGGCCAGGGCCGGCATCAGCGCGCGCCGGGGCTGAGGCGAGCAGGCTGACTGCCAGCAGACATAATAGCAAAGCGGATTTTGTTCCGAACAGTTTTGAAAAGCCCTTTATCATTGGGTTGGCCTCCGCTTTTCGGACAGCGTAAATTCGCGGATCCGCAGCATCCGGCCCTGTTGATCGACCATCGCCGGCAGTGCTTTAATATCGAAATGCGCGGTCAGCTTGCCGCCCTGATCAAAATAGAAACGTCTTTGGCGCGCTTTCATAAGTTTTAGCGGCGCGCCGTTTGTCAGAATGAGTTTTGTTGTCTTTGGTTTTTGCGCAAACGCCCATTCGAGCTGGGCCGGATCATCGCCGTCTAAAAAAACCAACGCCGCGCGCAATGGAACGGTATCGAGAGGATTGACCCTGGTTCCTTTGGCCCAGATCCTGCGCCCATCATGATCAAATATATCGGCCTGCAAAGTGATCGTCGGATCGAACATCTGCGTGGTGGCTTTTGTCGCCCTCACCAATCCTGCGACAGGCTTGGGCCTGTTCACCCTCGCGATGGTGCGGGATTTGAGTTTCTGGTTGAGCCCGTCAATGTCGCCATTCTTGTCCATGGCCTGAAGGCGCGACTGAATTTGCTTAAGCAGGTCCAACTCGATAATCGGGAAATGTGTACCCTGTTGGCCATAGTCGCGCGCCAAAGCTGATGACGACAGCAAGGCTGCAATGAGAAAAGGCAAAGATAGTCTGTTCACAATATTGCCCTCCCGGTACCAATAATCCGGGGCGCGCAAATGAACCCGATCTCGCCATAGCGGCTATCAAAGCCATGTTTATGGGTCGTCCCGACATAATAGCAGCCGTTCGGAATTATCCCTTCAGGGCCTTTGGTTAGCGCGGCCCCTTTGCGGGTTTTGGGTTTTGTTCGCGCCACAAACGTATTGTTGATGAGGACTTTTTTGCCGTCATGGCGAACCTGATCGCCGGGCATGCCCAGTATTCGTTTGCCAAAAATCTGCGGTTTCTCGCCGAAATGGTTGATGAGCAATTTCGAGCGTGGCGGCTCGAAAAATATCAAGGTACCGCGGGAAGGTATAAAATTCTTGTTCAGCCAAAATGCCCAGTTGGGCAGGCTGGGACTGGCATTGATCAAGAGCGCATGGTTGTCGCTGAATTTGGCAATCGGCGCATAGAGAAGCGGGATCGCTACCAGCAAGGCCAGAACAAGCGGGCGTTTGAGACGGGATTTGAGCACGTTCATTGCGGCTTTTCCTCGCTAGCGCTTTCCAGTTTTTGGGCAATTTTGGTTTTGAGCTGCAGCGTGGCATCCGGCGTATTTTTTGAAAGCACGGCTTCAGCAACCAAAATCACATGTCCACTACGGCCCAAATCATCCACCGCCGCTTCGGTTGCTTGGAGATACCGGGCAATTTCTTGCCGGGTGACTTCGGGATCAGCATCACCCTTTGCTTCTGCGTCAACGAAATCGCGCATGATCTCGGACATATGGACCTGAACAATTTGTTGTCCATTGGGCTGGGTCAGACGCAAGCTGACCCAGATGATCCACAAAACCAAAGCCGTTACCAGTAGGACCATGATAACGGATCGCCCGCTTGGTAGATGCTCTAATAGTGCTGATTTGGTCATCCCTCCCTCCCTTCGGGAAAATCATCGGTAATCCGGGCAATGAATCTCGGTATCCGAAGCGCCGCGATCAGAGCAGTAGACCCAAAGAACATGATTTTAAGATCGCTGGAAAACGCCAATCTGCGCACCCCGTCCGCTTCGAGGTAGCGGCTGCTCAAATTGTCCAGATGCGCGAACAGCCCGAGCAAATCCCAACCGGATAGCAGCAGGAAAAAGCACAGCGGCAGGCCGAGGGCCATCAGGACCGAGCTTATTGCGAATAGCGATGCTTCCAGCATAATGTAGCAAGAGGTTTGAAAACACTGTCGCACCGGAAACGGCGAACCTTTGCAGCGCAAGTCCTTGCTTGTCCCAAGGAAAAGATAAGAATCAAACAGCGTATCGGTTTTGTCAGGCATTGTGTTTGCCCTTCCGATTGTCGGCGCCAACACCGGACACGCGGGCAATCGCCTGTGCCAGAGAAGCACCCGCTTCCTGCTCAGCTTCGATCGCAGCATAAACATCGGGCGAAGAAGAATAGATACAGGCGGAATAAGGATCAAGAACTAGCCTGCCGATCGCTTGCGTTTCCGGGCCTTTGATAAAGACCTCGCTATATTCCTCGCCCGAACGTTTCAAACTGCGGATCAGCGTTTCAGTGCGATCATCCATGTCGAGGCGGTCGTTCTTGCGGAAATCAGCAATGGTTTCCGGCTTTTGCTGGAGCACCAGCATCCAGTCGCTATTTTCGAGCGCTGCGGTTGCGCCGTCCGATTTATAATAATCATTGAGTGACTGCGTGGCGGTAGCCAGCGCGCCGCCATATTTGCGCGCAGTACGCGCATAGGTTTCAACAAACTCTCCCATCGAGCCGCCTTTGAGGAGCGACCAGGCTTCATCGATGAGAAGTAATTTCTTGGTGCTGCGCGGGCTCTGGGTCATCGCCTGGCTGGTCATGAACATGATAGCGCACAGAATGACCGATCTCAGCTCCTCGCGCGTTGCTAGATCAGACATCTCAAATACGGTAAAATCATCATCGAGCGCGATACTGGCCTGACCTTCAAAAAAGCCGCCATAGCTACCCCCGCTCATATAGGGTCCGATGGCAACGCCCAGATCATCGGCGACAGGATTGGAAATGCCCGCGAATGCTGCTGCCACGTCATTGATCGTGCCGCCGCTGCCAAGCGCTTCCCAAACTGTTGTAACCGCCTGATCGATCAGACCGCGTTCGGTATCGGTAAGCCGGTCGCTGTGCCGCGCCATTTGACCGACAATCGCTTTGATCATTGCGATGCAGTCGAGTTTATAATCATCGTCTTCGGCAGCGCGCACATCATCAATCATCGAGAAGGGATTGAGCGAGAAACCGGATTTGAGGGTAAATTCTACAAATCGCCCGCCCTGCAATTTAACCGAATGTTCAAACGAGCGCCCGTCATCGATAACAACAACTTTTGCGCCGGCGCCGCGCAGGCTTGCGCACATTTCCTGAAGCAGCACCGATTTACCCGAACCGGATTTGCCGCAGATCGCCACATTATGATTGCCCGCGTCATTCTCGAACGGCGACCAGTAGAATGGCTGCCCGCGCCTACCGACCAGCAGCAGATGCGGGAGCGGCCCGCCCAGAAATTCGCCCTGCAACGGGGCAATATGAGCCGCGCTAGTCGAAAGCATGGTTTTAAGCCGCTTTAGACGTTTAAGATCATGGGCAAGACCATCGGCCAGTGTCATGGGCATGGCGGCGATCAGACCTTGGAGCTGGAGAAAGCGCTCGTCGGCCAAATCCCAACCAGCGGCCTTATAGATCGCTTTGATCGAGCGTTCATGAGCATCGCCAAGGCCAAGCGGCGAATAGCTGGTGACGCCATAAAACAGTTGCACGAGGCGTTTGCCAGCCTGCAATTCTGCCTGGACATGGCTCCATTCGGACGATTGCTGGGCGAGCTTGGGCAGAAACCGCGCGCTCTTGGATTGGCTGAGGCTGGTTGTGCGCATGAATTTGAAACCGGCTTTTGCCGAGGCACCCTCGCGGTCGGGGTAGACCAGACAAAGCATGGTCGCAGCCGGGCAGGGGAAGCGCAATTTGTCGGTGAACATGTCGCCGATGAGCCGCGCGCATTCCCAAGGCGCCCATCGTTCAGGCATTTGCCTGACGCCAAAATGCCGGATGTCAAAGGCATCGGGATAGATTGCGCCAATTTCCGGCGTGCCATCAGCGCTTCGGCCAATTTCCCGGAACCTTTCGGTGCGCAGGATCATCCGGTCATCTTCAACTTCGAGCTCAATATCCCGGCGGATGGCTTGGCTGGCAATATCATCGAGCGGATTGTAAACGGTTCGGTCTTCTTGCGGCGCTGTGGTGGGGGAAGTCAGGTCATCAACGAGCGCGATGAGTTCCTGCGGTTCCATTTCACCCGCATCAATGCCAAGAGACGTCAGTACGCCGACAAGCCCGTCGCGGCACTGCGCAAGTTCATTGTCATCAATGTTTGCGGTGTCTGGAACGCCCAGCGAGATAACCAAATTATGGCAGCGGGCATGAAACGGCGCATGGGCAGATCCGCTTTCCCAGACCAGATCATAAAGCCGTTTTGATCTATGGCGCGCCATTGCCTCATATACGCCGCCCTGCGCATAGCGTTTGGCAAACCATGGGGCGACTACCCGGCCAATACGCGGGCTGGCAAAATGTAATATCTGCAAGCACGCGCCTTCGGGCATGCCTTCTGAAAAAAACTGCCCCAATATTTCACCGGTGCGTTCATCCGCGCCAATCAG
>CAXIBD010000148.1:0-4358 GCA_964022135.1 uncultured Sphingomonadales bacterium
AGCAGGAGCCCTGCGCCTCGTGCTGGAAGTGGAACAGGTCCATTTCCTGGCCGAGCTTGCGGTGATCGCGCTTGGCCGCTTCTTCCAGCCGCATCAGCTGCGCCTTGAGCTGCTTCTTGTTGAGCCAGCCGGTGCCGTAGATCCGCGACAATTGCGGGTTGCGCTGGTCGCCGCGCCAATAGGCACCCGACACGCGCATCAGCTTGAATGCCTGCGGATCGAGTTTGCCGGTCGAGGCCAGATGCGGCCCGCGACACATGTCCATCCAGTCGTCGCCCGACCAGTAGACCGTGATCTCGTCGCCCTCGGGCAGTTCGGCGGCCCATTCGGCCTTGAACGTCTCGCCGTCCTTCTGCCAGCGGGCGATCAGGTCGTCGCGCTCCCAGACTTCCCGGCGCAGCGGCTTGTCGGCGGCGATGATCCGCTTCATCTCCTCCTCGATGGCCGGCAGGTCCTCGTCGGTGAACGGGTCCCCGGCGGGGGCGAAGTCATAATAAAAGCCGTCGTCGGTCGAGGGGCCGAAGGTGATCTGCGTGCCGGGGAACAGATTCTGCACCGCTTCTGCCAGGATATGGGCATAGTCGTGGCGGGCCAGCTCGAGCGCATCTTCCTCGTCGCGCGACGTGACCAGAGCGAGGTCTGTGTCCTGTTCCAGCGGGCGCATGATATCGCGCAGCTCGCCGCCGATTTTCGCAGCCAGAGCCGCTTTCGCAAGGCCTGGACCGATATCCGCCGCAATCTGCGCCGGAGTGGTGCCGGATGCCACTTCGCGTATGCTGCCGTCGGGAAGGGTGATCTTGATCATCTCGGTCATGGGCTCAGGTCATCTCAAAGTTTGTCAAAGTTCGGGCCAAGGAAGCGTGCAGGCTGGCTATCATCGGGTCGGATTTGACTTAGTCTTTTGGGGTTTCAAGTCAACCAAATCAGACGGAGTCCGCTAGTCGCGAGGAAAGTGATAGCGACTTTATGTAATGGACCCTTGACATCGAGCGTCGAATCGGGGAAATAAGTCAAGGAAGCATGACATAATGTCCATGTAGCTTGATGGAGAAAGACGATGAAATTGAAACGCTGTTCGGGCCGGGCAATGACGCCCCATGAAACGATCGCCATGTGGGCGGCGCTCGCCATCCTGTTTCTGGGGGCCATGTGAACATGGTTGAAAGGCAATCGGGCAAGAGCATCCGGCAGCGCCTGTCCCGCTGGCTCAAGCCGGACTGGCTCTTCGGGGCTCTGTTGGCCGCCAGCATTGCCATGCTCTGGCTTGGTGGCCTCCAGGCAGAGGCCAGCCAGTTTGTACCGCCGCCCCTTTTCCCCAAGCTGGCCCTGTTGATTGGCGCCATGATAGTGCTGTCTGCGCTGGCGACCCTGGGGGCAAGGCTCGATCGGAAACATCTGGATGACTATATGTTCCAGATGGTTGCCAACGGGGCGATCATCGGCATCATCACGTCGTTATTTGTCCATATGCTGTGGGAAATCGGTTCCGACATATTGCCTCCGATCACTGGCGACGATCTGATCGCGGTGATGATCGGCGGCTGGAGTCTCGGCTATTTCTTTTACCGCTGGCGTGGGCTCAACGCATGAAAAACCGGCTGAAGGTGCTGCGCGCCGAGCGCGACTGGTCACAGGCGGACCTGGCCGAGCGGCTCAGGGTTTCCCGGCAGAGCGTGAATGCGATCGAAACCGGGAAATATGATCCGTCCCTGCCGCTGGCCTTCAAAATCGCGCGGCTGTTCGACATGACCATCGAACAGATTTTCCTGAGCGATTGAAAAGGCGCAAAAAAATTTGATGCGTTCCGGTCCAAGTTGATTTAGGCTCTGCCCATGGCTGAACATGCAAGCGCGTGGCTTCTCGACGGCAAAAGTGCCCTGAAACGGCCGGTGCGGATCGAAGTGATTGGCAAGACCTTTTTGCTCTATGAACAGCAATGGCGGAGCGATGCCTATTTTTTCGGAGACCTGGTGTACCGCGGGAGGGAAGGCCAGTCGCATGTCTTCGGACTGGAGGATGGTATCAAGGACCGGCCGAAGTGGAAGCTGGGGTTCAAGGGCGACATTCCCCCCGAACTTTCGACTCTGCTCCCACCGCCAAAGCAGCCCTTGCTTTCCAATATGGGCATGCTGATCATTGCGTTTCTGTGTCTGGGCATAGTCTATTTTGCGGTGACCTAGTCTGCCCGCACCAGCAAACATCCTTTGTCTACGATCGCCGGCCGCTACACCTTCTCACCAGTGTTTTTTTGGCTATAGGGCAGGATAGGGATCCCCGCCTTCGCGGGGACAGGCAGACGGACAGCTAAATGGAAGACGACATTCTTTATCTCGACCGGCCCGGCGGCGCTTCGCTGGCCTATTGCTACACGCCTGCCAGGCCGGGCGTGAAGGGGACGACGCTGGTCTTTCTGCCCGGCTATATGTCGGACATGGAGGGCAGCAAGGCGCTGGCGCTTGACGCCTGGGCGAAGGAGCAGGGGCGGGCGATCCTGCGCTTCGACTATGCCGGATGCGGAGCCAGCGGCGGTGCATTCGAGGACCAGAGCCTGACCGGCTGGCGCGAGGACGTGATGTTGCTGATCGACAAGCTGACTTCGGGTTCGATCACCCTGGTCGGATCGTCGATGGGCGGCTGGCTGATGCTGCTGGTCGCCTTGTCGCGACCGATGCGGGTAAAGAATCTGGTCGGCATCGCCGCCGCGCCCGACTTCACCGACTGGGGTTTCACCCAGGAGCAGAAAATGACCATCCTGCGCGACGGCAAGCTGGAGGAGAAGAGCCCCTATTCGGACGATCCCTATGTCACCACGCAGATTTTCTGGCAGTCCGGTGAAGCCAGCCGGCTGCTGCACAAGGAAATCGCCTTTGACGGCGCGGTACGCCTGCTGCACGGGCAGAAAGATGCCGATGTACCATGGGAATATAGCCTCGAGACGGCCAAGAGGATCCGTTCAGATGATGTGCAGGTCCATCTGGTAAAAGACGGCGATCACCGCCTGTCGCGGGATCGGGATATTGCCTTGCTGATCGACGTGGTCGCGCGGCTCGGCTGAACCCCGGCTTCATTTGCCCAAATCTTGAACGGATATTCCCTCCATGATTTCGTCGCTGCTCCTGCCCATATTGATGCAATCGGCCACACCGTTCGGGTCGCCGATCGATCCCGTGCTTCGTCCCTCGGAGGCCAAGCCGGAAGCGCCAGCCGAGCCGCCGGCGCCGAAGGTGGCCAGTCCGCTGGACATCCGGTTCAACCAGTGCATCGACGAGGCCGCAGAGGATCCGGGCAAAGGCCTGCTGGCGGCGAACAAGTGGCAGATCGAAGGCGGGACCTATCTCGCCCGCAATTGCCTCGGCTTTGCCTATGCGGAACTGCAGAACTGGAGCAAGGCTATACCGGAATTTGCCCAGTCCGCCGAAGGCGCGGAAGCCGCCGGTGACGAGCGCGCTGCGATTTTCTGGTCGCAAGCGGGCAATGCGGCGCTTGCGGACGGCGATCATGATTCGGCCCTGAAATATTTTCAGTCCGCGCTGGCGCCCAATACGCTGGATGATCTGCTCAAGGGTGAAGTGCATCTGGATATGGCCCGCGTCTTCGTGGCGCTGGAACAATATGACCAGGCGAAGAAGGAATTTGCGATCGTTCATGATCTTGTTCCAGAGGACCCGCTCGGCTGGCTGCTGTCGGCTACCTTGGCGCGGCGGACGGGCGATCTCGTGCGGGCCAAGTCGGATATCGCGGAAGCCGCCAAACTGGCGGGAACCGATCCGGCGGTCGCACTGGAAGCCGGAAATATCGCCTACGAGGCCGGTGACGTGGTGAATGCCAAGAGCAACTGGGAACAGGCGGTCAAATTTGGCCCCGAAAGCGCATCCGCCAAGGCCGCCATGCGCTATCTGGCGCAGCTGATGACCAGCGTCGAAGAGTAGAATCAGCGGGCCACTGCCTGGCTAGCGACCCGCTATCTCTACCCGGCTCAATCCAAGTAAAAGTTGACCGTCGTCACCACGCGTACCTTTTTATAGGGCGTGTCGGTCACGCCATAGCCGCCGGCATCGCCGTCGCGGCTGTCGATACTGAAATAGCCCTGGGTGGCGGACTTGATGCCGCCGACGTCGGTGCCGCTGTCCTCGGCAAATTGTTCGGCGGACTTGCGGGCATCCTTGGTCGCTTCGGCGACCATTTCCGGCTTGATCTCGTCGAGCTTGGTGAAGGTGTAGCTCATGCCCGAACCGTCCTCGAGGACAACGCCGCGGCGGACCAGATCGAACTGCCGGGCCACTGCGGCCTGGGCCTTGTCGATGTCATTGGTGCGCAGGCTGAGCCGCTGGCGGATGGTATATTGGGGGATGCCGTTG
>CAXIBD010000149.1:0-4196 GCA_964022135.1 uncultured Sphingomonadales bacterium
CGAGGCGTTGCTCGAGCAGGCCGATCAGGTTCTGGCTGGTATCGCCCTTCATCGCGGCGGCTTCCTTGTAGGCGCGGCGGAACTGCTTTTCGGTCACGTCGCCATAATAGCCCTTGAGCTTCTGCTTGGCGCGCAGCTGGATGCCGAAGTCGGACAATTTACCCTTGCGGCGCTGGCCGTGCTGGCCCGGGCCATAGTCGCGGCGATTTACGGGCGACTTGGGACGACCCCAGATATTCTCGCCCATGCGGCGATCGAGCTTATACTTGGAACTGGTACGTTTGGTCATGTGAATGACTCCTCATTTGCTGTTTTCTAGTCTTCCCGGAGCGCACCATCAAAACACTCGTTCTGATGCGGCCTCCGCTTCACCGGGGTGCGGGGCCAATTGCAAGAGCGCGCCTATGGCGAGCAAAGCGGCCATTGTCAACCGTCTTGGCCCGCGAAAATCGCCCGTCAATGGCCAACAAGTCTCGACTCTCCCCGCCACCGCGATTAATGCGCTGGCATGACCGAAATCACGCCCTTGCCGCCCATGGAAACCATGACCGATGTCCGCGAGCAGGTGGACCGCATCGACGCGGACATCATCGCCCTGATGGCCCAGCGCTTCGCCTGCATGGACGCCGCCGCCCGGATCAAGCAGGACCGCAACGTCGTACGCGACGAGGTCCGCAAGGCAGCCGTTCTACAAAACGTTAAGCAACTCGCTGAAAAAGCACGCATTCCCGTGCCAGTGATGGCTGCGATCTGGGAAATGCTGGTGGAAACATCGATCAGCTACGAACTGCAGAAATGGGACCAGATCCGCAAATAGCCGCTCGCGTTACGGTTTTTCGGCCTTGTCCTTGCGCGGCGGCCGTTCCAGCGACGATATGACGCCTCGCCAGGTCTTGACCTCCTCGTTGGTCCACGCCGGCTTGGTCAGCATGTTGCGGAGCGTAACCTTGGTCGCGACCGCCCGCTCCGCCGGATAGAAATAGCCGTTCTTGTCCAGCGCCCGCTCGAGATGTTCGTAGAACATGTCCAGCTCTCGCTGCGGCGCCGGTTCGGCGATCTTCTTTTCCAGCGTCGGCTGTACATTGGCCGCCCCGTCCATTTTGGACAGTTCATAGGCCACCAGTATCACCGCCTGCGCCAGATTGAGCGATCCGAATTCCGGGTTGATCGGCACGGTGATGATCTTGCGCGCCAGTTCCACATCGGCCACTTCCAGTCCGGCTCGTTCCGGCCCGAACAGGATCGCGCACTTGCCGCTGGCTTGCGCTATATCCTCCGCCGCTTCCCAGGGGGTCAGCACGGTCTTCGTCATCCCGCGCTTGCGCACCGTGGTGGCATAGACGTGGGAACAGTCGGCCACCGCTTCGGCGGTCGTTTCGAAAATCTGCGCCTGTTCCAGAACCTGGTCGGCGCCCGAGGCCGATGGCCCGGCCGCCGGATTGGGCCAGCCGTCCCTCGGCTTGACGATGCGCATTTCGGTGAGCCCGAAATTGAGCATCGCGCGCGCCGCCTTGCCAATATTTTCACCGAGCTGCGGATTGACCAGGATGATGGCGGGCTGGTTGTTCACGCCCCGCCGACGTCTTTCACGCTACCGGCAAATTCCTTGAAATCCTTCGCTTCGGTGAAGTCCTTGTAGACCGAGGCAAAGCGGATATAGGCGACACTGTCGAGAGCCTTCAGGCCATCCATCACCATCTCGCCGATCATCTTCGACGGTATTTCGGTTTCGCCGCTGGTTTCCAGCTGGCGCTGGATCCCGGAGACCAGCTGGTCCATCTGTTCCTGCTTGAGACCGCGCTTGCGGCACGCGAGGGAAACCGACAGATCGATCTTGGACCGGTCAAAGGGCTCCTTGCGGTCCTCGCTCTTGACCACGGTGATCTCGCGCAACTGCACCCGTTCAAAGGTGGTGAAGCGCGCCCCGCAACTCTCGCACTGGCGCCGGCGCCGGATCGTCGTATTGTCCTCGGTCGGACGGCTGTCCTTGACCTGGCTGTCGTCGTGGGCACAGAAGGGGCAACGCATCGATCGATGTCCTGCTTATGCCGGATAGATCGGAAAACGGTCGCACAAGGCCTGGACCCGCTCGCGCACATCCGCTTCCACCGACGGATCACCGCCCTCGCCCTTGTCCTTGAGACCATCCAGCACATCCGCCACCATATCACCGATCAGGCGGAATTCCGCCGGACCAAAGCCGCGGGTCGTGCCCGCAGGCGAGCCAACCCGAATGCCGCTGGTTTTCATCGGCGGCTGCGGGTCATTGGGGATGCTGTTCTTGTTGCAGGTGATGCCAGCCCGTTCGAGCGCTTCATCGGCATCGCGCCCGGTGATGCCGAGCGGCGACAGGTCGATCAGCGCCAGATGGGTGTCGGTGCCGCCGGCGACGACATCGGCGCCGCGTTCCTTGAGCGTGGCCGCCAGGATCTTGGCATTCTCGATGACGGCAGCCGAATAGCTCTTGAATTCCGGACGCAGCGCCTCGCCAAAGGCAACCGCCTTGGCGGCGATCACGTGCATCAGCGGACCACCCTGCAAGCCCGGGAAGACGGCCGAGTTGATCTTCTTGGCGATGGCTTCGTCATTGGTCAGGATCATGCCGCCGCGCGGGCCGCGCAAGGTCTTGTGCGTGGTAGTGGTCACGACATGCGCATGGTCGAGCGGGCTCGGGTGCAGTCCGGCGGCCACGAGACCGGCAAAATGCGCCATGTCGACCATGAACAATGCGCCAACCGCATCGGCAATCGCCCGGAATTTCGCAAAATCGATCTGCCGCGGATAGGCCGACCCGCCGGCGATGATCAGCTTCGGCTGATGCTCCTTCGCCAAAGTTTCGACTTCGCCATAGTTGATCAGATGATCGTCGTCATTGACGCCATATTGGATCGCATTGAACCATTTGCCCGATTGCGCGGGTTTCGCGCCGTGGGTCAGATGGCCGCCGGCATCGAGCGACATGCCCAGGATCGTGTCGCCTGGCTTGACCAGCGCCAGCATCACCGCGCCATTGGCCTGCGCACCCGAATGCGGCTGGACATTGGCAAAGCCGCAGCCGAACAGCTGCTTGGCCCGGTCGATCGCCAGCGTCTCGACATCATCCGATGGCGCACAACCCTGATAATAGCGGCGACCGGGATAGCCCTCGGCATATTTGTTGGTGAAGACCGATCCCTGCGCCTGCAGCACGGCACGGGACACGATATTTTCCGACGCGATCAGCTCTATCTGGTTCTGCTGGCGCGACAGTTCCGCGTTGATCGCACCGGCCACCGCCGGATCGCTCTCATCGACCGAAAAATCAAAAAAACCGGTCTGCCTGATTTCCTGCATATCTGCGACGTTGCTCATGCGATTGCTCCTTCAATGGATGGTGCGGACAATTTATCGACACGGCGCTGATGCCGGTCGCCGCCAAATTCGGTGTTCAGAAAGACGTCCAGACAGTCTTTCGCGATTTCGATGCCGACCAGCCGCGCGCCCATGGCGATGACATTGGCGTCATTATGTTCCCGCGCGAGCCGGGCCGAAAGGCCCTCGGACACCAGCGCGCAGCGACAGGCCGGATGGCGATTGACCGCCATCGAAATGCCGATGCCCGACCCGCAAAGCGCGACCCCGCGAGCGGCGCGACCGGATGCCACTTCGTCGGCCAGCTTGTAGCCAAAATCGGGATAATCGACGCTGTCGGCGGTCATCGGACCGAGGTCGGTGACATCGTGTCCTGCCTCCTGCAGCCAGTCCACCAGCGCGGCCTTCATTTCAAGGGCGGCATGATCGGAGGCTATGGCGATGCGCATCGGCTGTTCCCGTGATTAGAATCGATGGGCCGCTATTTAGTAGAGAGTCCGGCGATAGGCCACCAAATATTTGGCGTGCCACGTCATCCGCAGCGTGACGTGGCATCGACCCCGGCGATCGTCAGATTTCCATCTGGCTGCCCAGTTCCACCACGCGATTGCTCGGCAGCTTGAAGAATTCCATGGCCGTCGCGGCATTACGCAACAACCAGGCAAAGAGTTTTTCCCGCCAGATCATCATTTCCGGCTTCTTCGACGGCAGCAGGGTCTGTCGCGACAGGAAGAAGCTGGTGGTCATCATGTCGAATTCCATCCCGCAACCCTTTACCATTTTCAGCGCCTCGGGCACATCGGTTTCCTGCATGAAACCGAAGTGGAGAATGAGCCGGTAGAAAC
>CAXIBD010000150.1:0-4189 GCA_964022135.1 uncultured Sphingomonadales bacterium
GTTCAAAAAACAGCGAGGGTTCGATCAGTTCCAGTTCCATCAGGCGGAACCGGCCCTCGGCATCGCGGAGCATATCGGCACGGGTGTAGAGCAGGGTTTTGGTGCCGAGAATCTGCTCGGCGGCCTGCCGTGCCTGCACAGCCAGTTCCTGCGCGCCGGCGGGACAGTCGGTGCCGCTTTCCGAGCCGCCGAGAAATTCCTGGACGCGGAAATCGCCATTGGCGGGTCGCTTGAGGATGGCGTGGCTGAAGGTGCCGGCGAAATAGAAGAGGGAATATTCGCCTTCCTCGGCAATCGCGGGCTGGAAGGGCTGGATCAGCATTTCCTTCCCCGCAATATCCCCGGGCAAGGGCTGGCCATTCTGCAGCCGGTAGGTGCCGTCCGCTCCGCCGGAAATCGGCGGCTTGACCACCAGCTGGTCGGTCTCGAATGCTTGCACGGCCTGTGCGATATCATTCGCCGTCAGGGCGGCGCTGATCAGGGTGGGCACGATGGCGACGCTCGCCTTCTCCAGCGCGAGCAGATAGGATTTGTCGCTGTTCCAGCGCAGCACCGAAACCGGATTGGCCAAATTTATCTGCTGCTGTTCGAGCTGATCGAGCAGCGCAAACCAGCGCGGGCAGTCCCGCTGATATCCCCAGACCAGCAGGGGCAGGACCAGACCGAAGCCGGTCAGATCGCCGGGGTCGGTCCAGTGGCGGAAGGCGATATCCTCTCCCAGCAGCCGTTGATAGGTGCTGCGCGCGGGGCCCAGGTCCTCGAAATAGTCGGGGGCGGCCGTCAGGATGCAGATTTTCGGCAAGATCGGGGTTTAGCCGACCGCTTCGCGGACGACGGCGGTGCCGGCTTCGCGCTGTTGCTTCAGTTCCGCCTTCAGCTTCGCCGGATCGCGGGCGAAGACAAAGCCGAAGCTGACCCCGCCATGCTTGCCGACGGTGGCATGGTGCAGCTTGTGCGCCTGGACCAGCCTTTTGGCATAGCCGCCCCTCGGGACATATTTGAAGTAGCGCTGGTGCACCAGGCCGTCGTGGATCAGGGTATAGATGATGCCGTAGAAGAGGATGCCGAGACCGACCCAGGTGCCCGGCTCCCAGGCCGATGCGCCCATCACCAGCGGGCTGCCGACGGCGAACATCGAGATGCTCATCACCGCGCCGACGATGCCGTAGAGATCGTTTTTCTCGAGCTTGTTGTCATGCGGCTCGTGATGGTCGCGGTGCCAGCCCCAGCCGAAGCCGTGCATGATATATTTGTGGCTCGCCCAGGCGACAAATTCCATCGCGACGACGGACGCAAGGACGGTTGCAATGATCGAGAACGGGTTCATGCTGCGAAGATAGGCGCATTTGATTGGCATTTGAAGCCACTTCTGACTTGCACGGCCAATTGATCTGACTAAACGAAACACCATATGAGAAGTCAGGAGCTTATGAACCAACCGCAAACCCTCTACGAGAAAATCTGGGACGCCCATGTGGTGGACCAGCGGGATGACGGCACGGCGCTGATCTATATCGACCGGCATCTGGTGCACGAGGTCACGAGCCCGCAGGCGTTCGAAGCGCTGCGACTGGCGGGACGGAAGGTGCGGCGGCCGGATCTGACGCTGGCGGTTCCCGATCACAATTTGCCGACCACGGCGCGGCTGGACGCGAAGGGCAACAAGATTCCCATCGCCGATCCGGCCAGCGCGGCGCAGCTGGAAGCGCTGGAAGCCAACGCACCGGCCTTCGGCATCAAATATATCGGCGCCAGCGACATCAACCAGGGCATCGTCCATGTCATCGGACCGGAACAGGGCTTCACCCTGCCGGGCACGACCATGGTCTGCGGCGACAGTCATACGGCGGCGCACGGCGCGCTGGGGGCGCTGGCCTTCGGCATCGGCACCAGCGAGGTCGAGCATGTGCTGGCCACCCAGACGCTGCAGCTGACCCGCTCGAAATCCATGGAAATCCGGGTCGAGGGGCTGCTCGGTCCCGGCATCAGCCCGAAGGACCTGATCCTGCATATCATCGGCGTGATCGGCACCGCCGGCGGCACCGGCCATGTCATCGAATATCGCGGCGAAGTGTTCGAACAGATGTCGATCGAGGGGCGGCTGACCGTGTCCAACATGTCGATCGAGGCGGGGGCACGCGCCGGCCTGATCGCGCCGGACGACAAGACCTACGCCTATCTGAAGGGCCGCCCGATGGCACCGAAGGGCGCCGACTGGGACGCCGCCGTCGCCTATTGGCGGACGCTGCCGACCGACGAGGGCGCGATATTCGACAAGAGCGTGACGATCAATGCCGCCGACGTGGCGCCGACGGTGACCTGGGGGACCAGCCCCGAGGATGTGGTTCCGGTCAGCGGGACCATCCCGATGCCGGAAAGCTTCGCCGATCCGTCCAAGCAGGACGCCGCGCGCAAGTCGCTGGAATACATGGGGCTTGAAGGCGGGCAGGCGCTGCGCGAGGTGATGGTCGAAAATATCTTTATCGGCAGCTGTACCAACAGCCGGATCGAGGATCTGCGTGCCGCCGCCGCCATTCTCGAGGGTCGCAAAAAGGCCGACAATGTCAAATGGGCGATCGTCGTGCCCGGGTCCGGGCTGGTCAAGGCGCAGGCCGAGGCCGAAGGGCTGGACCGGATTTTCACCGATGCCGGCTTTGAGTGGCGCGAGCCGGGCTGTTCCGCCTGTCTCGGCATGAATCCCGACAAGGTGCCAGCGGGCGAACGCTGTGCATCCACTTCCAATCGCAATTTCGTTGGACGGCAGGGGCCGGGTGCTAGAACGCATCTGATGTCCCCGGCCATGGCTGCGGCTGCAGCCGTGACCGGCAGGCTGACCGACGTGCGAGAACTGACAAGATAAGAGGTTGAAATGAGCGACGACAAGAAAAGCGACAAGCGGCCCGCCCCCAAGCCCGCCACGACAAAGGCCCCGAAGGGCGATGAAAATGGCGCATGGTCGACCGGTGCCAAGGTTGGCGCGGCGATCGGGTCGGCCGCGGTTGCGGCGGCTCTGCTCTATGCCGGTCGGCACCAGATGAGAAAGCATGATGATTTCAAGCCGGCCAAGGACAAGCCGCTGCCGAAATATGAAAACGAGCCGGACTATGACTATGATGACGGCGACGATGACGGTTTCGACGACAAAAGCGAAGAGGAATAGGAATGGAGCCGGTCAAGCGGGTTGAAGGCCGTGCCATTCCTTTCGGTCAGAAGAATGTCGACACCGATGTCATCATTTCCGCCAAATGGCTGAAGACGGTCTCGCGGGAAGGGCTCGGCGCGGGCGCCTTCGAGTCGATCCGGGCGCAGGAAGGCAATATCTTCGACGATCCGGAATATGCCGGTGCCTCGATCCTGATCGCGGGGGACAATTTCGGTTGCGGATCGAGCCGCGAACATGCGGCCTGGGCGCTGGACGACATGGGCATCAAGGCGGTGATCGCGCCGAGTTTCTCGGACATATTTGCCGGCAACGCGTTCAAGAACGGCCTGCTGGCCATCGCCCTGCCGCAGGACGCGATCAACCGGCTGATGGAGGTCGCGAAGACCGATCCGATCACCATCGACATGGAAAGCATGAGCGTCACCACGCCGTTCCAGGATCGATTTGCTTTCGAGATGGACCCGTTCCGGCACCAGTGCCTGGTCGAAGGGCTGGACGAAATAGACCTGACAATGGCGAAGGCCGATGCCATAAAGCGGCACGAAATGAACTGTGATTCTGCGCAACCCTGGCTGAAGCCGGTTGCGGCCTAGAATCCGAAAAATAATTCCAGGGAAGGGAATGATATGAAGGCCTTGATGTCAACCAAAGTGGGCGGACCGGACACGCTAGAGATGCTGGACGTCGCCGATCCGGTGGCCGGCAAGGGGCAGGTGCTCATCGATGTCAAAGCCTGTTCGATCAACTATCCCGATGTGCTGATCATCCAGGATCTTTACCAGTTCAAGCCGCAGCGGCCGTTCGCGCCGGGCGGAGAAGTTTCCGGAGTCATCGCGGCCGTCGGCGAAGGCGTCGAGGATATCAAGGTGGGTGACCGCGTTGCATCGACCACCGGCCATGGCGGCCTGGTCGAGAAAGTTGTTGTCGACCAGAACAGCGTATTCAAGATCCCCGACAGCGTCAGCTTTGAAGACGCGTCGGCCTTGCTGCTGACCTATGGCACCTCGATCCACGCTCTGGTCGATC
>CAXIBD010000151.1:0-4170 GCA_964022135.1 uncultured Sphingomonadales bacterium
ATGGAAACTGCAGCTTTTTAGCGTCCTGAAAACCGTGCAAATTTCATTTCTTCTGGCGCGCCGCGCGACTGCACGCCCTGTCTCGAAATCTGTGGTGAGGTGGCGATATAGGATGTTGTTGGATTTGGGTCAAGAGGGCGTGTCGAACATCGCCCGGATATCGGTCAGTCTGATGGTGGGTCCGCTCGGTTTTGCCATCGTGCTGATCCCCAGATCCGTATCAGTCGCTCGACGCGATCCCTGAAGCCGCCGGTCAAGGCCTGTTCATTGGCGCATTGGTTTTTCTCGACCAGGCAGGCTTCACCGGTGTCGAGCCGCAGGCTGGTCAGTCGTGATCCTGTTTCGGCAATGCCGATCTGGGTCGGATGATCGAGACCGCCGATCGTCATCAGCACCGGTTTGGCATCGACATGAGCCTTCTTGCCCTGGAGAAGGGAGAGGATGATGGCGCGATAGTCGCTCAGGCCGATCGGGCCATCGCTGGTGACGCCCGGACGGTTGGTGACGAGGAAGGTTCCGTTCTGGCGGAGATTGAGATGGTGGCCATGGCCGAGCATCCCCTGCTCGAACAGGTCCTCGCCATGATCGCCGGTGATCATGACCACGCTCTTCTCCCATATGCCGTCCCGCTTCAGCCGGGCAACCAGTTCGCCCAGTTGCCGGTCCGCATAATGGACCGCGTTCCAGTAGGTCTGCTGCAGCCGCCGCCGATTGTCGGGGCGGATCTCCGACCGGGGCAAGGGCCTTGCGGTCAATGCGGCCGGCATGCCTTCGTGGAAATAGGGAAAATGCGGCGACTGGAAATTGAAATAGAGAAATTGTGGCTGGTCCCAGTCCGCCGGGCCGGCATAATGCTCGTCAAAGGCCTGCAGCAGATGCTTCTCGTCGATCAGGATCGAGCCTTGCGCGCCGTTGCCGAAGGCGCGGAGATGTTTCAGCTTGGCGCCATCGATGAAGATGTCGGCATTGTCGCGCATGCCGACGGTTCCGGAAATATCGCCGAAATCCTCGGGCTGGCCGGAAAAGACGGCAATCTTATAGTCACTGGCCTTGAGTTCGCGGAACAGCGAGGGCGAGCCGACGGCCGGTTGCTGGGCGCCGCCAAAGATCGACTTGAGCGAGGCCGTGGTAAAGCCGACATGGCTGAAAACGGGGGCAATCACGCTGCCGGTCCTGGCAATCGCCTCGAGATTGGGGGCAACCGGCTGGCCGTTGACGCGCTTGCCGATCGCGTCATAGCGGGTGCTCTCCATGACGATCAGGATCAGATTGGGGCGATCCCCCGCTATCACGCTATTGGGCTGTTGCGATGGCAGGGAAACAAGCTGCAGATCGCCGCCATAGCCGTCCTCGTCGATGCCGTTGCCCGGGATATCGGGTGCCAGCGGGTAGCGGCTGCTGTCGAACGGATGGCGGTCCGGCATGCTGGAGACCCAGCCATAACCGTCATTGTCGAAATCGGTCAGCGTGTTGGCGGCATCGGTGAACAAGCCCCAGGCGAGCGTGCGGTTGAGGCCATTTCGGACATCGACCGACGCTGCCGGTGCAGCGACAGCGAGCAGCAGGCTCGCAAAACATGATGCGACGACCAGGCGGCCATGGGCTGGCCATCGCCGATGAGCGTGGTTCGGCGGGAATCTCCGGGAGAGCCAGCGAAAGATATAGCTATAGGCCATCAGCCCCAGCAGCAGCGCGGTAATGCCGACGAAGATCTCATTGGAGACGAACAGCATGGCGTCGGTCAGGCTGCCGCCGCCGAGATTGGCCATCAGCGCAAAGCTCATCGTGTCACTGAAATATTGGCCCAGTTTCAGGGTCAGGGCGAGCAGCAAGATATAGGCGCCGCCGACGATCGTCACCAGGAAGAACAGCGGCGGCCAGGATGTTCTGCTGCGGAACATCCGGACGATGATCCACCAGACGGCCATGATCAGCATGGCCATGGTACAGAGATAGCCGGCCGCGAAGAGGAGTCGCTCGGCGGGCGTATCGATCGCCTGCGACTGGCCGAAACCGCCGGTAAACAGGCCATATTTGCGGTCCGCGAGCGCGAGTTCCAGCACCCCGAGAATGCCGATCAGGGCCAGGATGATGGCGGCAAGGAGCTTTCCCTGCTGATCGCCTCTGGTGAAGACATGTTTCATCGGCCTTGGTCCGGATTCCCGCTCGTGACTGGTGAGGGATCGCTAGCAGAGGCGGGTAAAAGGCAGGTTAAGCATGACGAACGAGAGCCCGATCGCTGTCAGACAGGTCAGGTGGCTCCGAAATCGGCCATCGTCACCACCTTGCGGACCATCGCCGGATCATATTCGACCTGACCGTCGAGGATCAGCATCGCCAGCCCGTGGACCAGCGACCAGGCGTGGAGCGCTGCGGCGGCCCGCTCTTCCTTCGCCATTTCATCTGGCATCATCGCGGCGATGCCGGCGCGCAGCTGGTGAAAGGCCTCGCCCATCGCGGTCGGATCGTCGGTGGTCAGATCGACCAGACCAATGCGATTGTAGATCAGGCGCAGCAGGGCCGGGTTTTCGACCGCCCAGGTGACATAGGTAACCCCGACTTCGGCAAAGCCGTCGTGACCGCCGCCGGCCTGCTCCGCTGCCTGCGCCTGATGCTGGCCCAGCCGGTTGAGGCCTTCCAGCGCCAGCGCGTCGAGCAGTGCGTCCTTGTTGGGGAAGTGACGGTAGAGCGCGGTCGCCGACACGCCGAGGTCGCGGGCGAGGGCGCGCAGCCCGAGATCGGGCTGTTCCTGGCTCGCCAGCTTTTCCATGCCCATCTGCAGCGCCGCCGCGCGCAGATCGCCGTGATGATAGGGCGCGTTCACCGGAAGAACTGGAAGCATGTTTCGCTTCCCCGAAAAGTTATGTTGACACTGTTAGCATTGATTGGCATGTTAACAGCATAAACATAGCGAGTCGATTTGCCAACAGGAGTATTGCCCGTGATGCTATTTGCTTTTGCCGCTGCCGTGCTGGGCACAGTGGTTGCCATAGCGCATTTCATCATCGGTGACCGGGTCGTGCTGCAGCCGCTGTTCCGGGAACAGACCGGCGGGATACTGGCTGCCAAGCCGATGCGCGACCTGACCTGGGCGATGTTTCAGCTCCACTCGCTGGTCTGGGCGGCGCTCGGCATCGCGGTTCTGGTCAACCGGTTGCAGGGTGGCAGCGATCTGGTCGCCGGTCTGGCCATGCTGATATTCACCGTCTCCGGCCTGGCGAACCTGCTGGTCTTGCGCCGTCCCCATCCGGGCGGAATCCTGCTATTGCTCGCGGCTGCCGCCTCGGCCGCCGATATTGCGTTCAACTGAAGACAAGTGAAGGAAATCCCGATGGCATCCGTAATCGAAAAGACAATCCGTTCCGCCGTGACCCCGGTGATTACCGCCGTGGCCAATTATAACCGCAAGCGGCTGCCGGAGCCGAATGGCGGGCATCCGTTTCTCGACGGGCTGCATGCGCCGATGCAGAGCGAGGAGACCGTTTCCGCGATGCAGGTGACGGGGACCATCCCTGACCAGCTCGACGGGCGCTATCTCAGGATCGGACCCAATCCGCTGAAAAAACCGCACAGTCCCAGCCATCACTGGTTTGTCGGCGACGGCATGGCCCATGGCATCCGGATCAAGGGCGGCGAGGCGGCCTGGTATCGCAACCGCTGGATCCGCAGCAATGCGGTAAGCGATGCGCTGGGTGAACCGCGCAAGCCGGGCACGCGCAATCCGCGGTCCGATACTGCCAATACCAATATTGTCGGCATTGACGGCCGGACCTTCGCGATTGTCGAGGCTGGCGGCTTTCCGGTCGAGCTGAACGACGAGCTGGACACGATCAGGCATAACCCGTTCGATGGCACGCTGACTCATGCCTTTTCCGCCCATCCCCACCTCGATCCGAAAACCGGTTACTACCACGCGATCTGCTATGATGCGGCGACGCAGGATACGGTCTGGCATGTGGTGGTCGATGCGAAAGGCAAGGTCATTCGCGAGGAGCCGATTGCGGTGAAGGACGGCCCGTCGATCCATGACTGCGCGATCACCGAGAACTACGTGCTGGTGCTCGACCTGCCCGCGACGCTGTCGATGAAGCGGCTGATCAAGGGATTCCAGTTTCCCTATGACTGGAACCCGGATCATGGCGCGCGGGTGGGCCTGCTGCCCAAGACCGG
>CAXIBD010000152.1:0-3962 GCA_964022135.1 uncultured Sphingomonadales bacterium
CCTGGCAAAGCGTTCAAAGATTTTCTCATGCAACGCAGACGGCACACCGGGGCCATTATCCTGTACCATAATCACCGGGCCGGGCCGGAGGGACAGGCGAACCGTGCCGCCACGCGGGACATATTTGAACGCATTATCAAGCAGGTTAGAAAGAATGCGCTGGATATGCGCTGGATCGGCCAGCATTTTGACGCCGGGAGTAAAATCGCTCTTGAATTCAATCCCCAATTCCTCTGCGCTTTCGGCGAACAGATCTGCCATGTTAGTCACAATTTCCGTCAGGTCTATTTCCGACAGGCCCGACAAATCACCTGTTCTTGCCTGACTGGAAGCGATATCCAGAAGCGAATCCAGCATCGTGATGATATCGCGAATATCCTGTCTTGCTCGATTCAATATTTCGATCTGACCCGGGTCTTTAGCCTCGTGCAGCGCTTGCACCAGACGGGTGTCGAGATGCGTCAGCGGTGTCCGCAATTCGTGCGCGGTATTGTCGGAGATATCGCGATGAGCACGAATCAATGCCGACAGCCGGTCGGTCATGTCGTTGGTGTGACGCGACAGTTCGTCAAGTTCGTCGCCGCGGTTGTCGACCGGCACTTGCCGGGCGAGTTCACCGCCGCTGATGTCGCGGAAAGCAGCGTTGATCGCTCCGATGCGGCGATTGAGCCGAAGCGTTGCGCCATAGCCAATCAGTATGATGACCAGCACCAGCAAGGCCCCGGCAACTGCAAATGCCGCACCGATTTGGTTCAGCAGCGCCGTCATCCCGCTCAAATCCTGCCCCACCACCAGTTTGTGGTCAGGATCGAGTTGGGTCGCCCGGGCAAATATTACCCTGTTGCCGGACAGGACAATCACGCCGGCTTCCGAATTTTCCGAAGACAGCTCAGGCCAGCGCGGCATATTGCCCACAATTGCTTTCCCGCTGGCGGATGCCAGCAAATAATAGCGTTCTCCAGCCGATGGTAAGAGATCGAGCCGGTCTTCGAGCCTTTTGGTCAGCTCAGCCTCTCCGCCCGAAATATATATGTCGGCAAGCCCCGCGACATCTGTATCGACCGCACGGGCAATTTGTTGCTCGGTTTCGGTGCGCACTATCCAATAGGTCATGGCGTAGAGGGCGAGAACCGAGACTATCGTGACCACTGCGACCCACAGGCTCAGACGCCCGAATAGAGTCAAAAAGATACGGCGGATGGGATGCATGTTCAGGCCGCCAGCAGACGATATCCTGCCCCCCATATTGTCTCCAGAACCGGGCTGTCAAAACCCTCTTCCAGCGTGCGGCGCAGCCGGCCGACATTGACATCTATGACATTGGTCTGCGGATCAAAATTCAGGTTCCAGACATCACGCAACAGCATTTCGCGGGTCACCACTTCCCCGGAATTTTGCATGAAATATTTAAACAGTTCAAACTCTTTGGGGCTAAGTGCGATATGCCGGCCCTGGCGGTGCGCTGTCCGCGCCTTGATATGACATTCCATATCGCCGAAAATGATCACCGCGCTGTGCGATTGCCCTATCGCCCGCCGATGCAGTGCGCGAACGCGGGCAATCAGCTCTTCCTGCTCGAACGGCTTGGCGAGATAATCGTCGACACCAGCATTCAGCCCCTCGATGCGGTTTTCGGTCCGACCCAGCGCCGACAACATCAAAACCGGAATCGAAATGCCGGCTGCACGCAATTTGGTGACGATATCAATGCCGGTCATATCCGGCAGCATCCGGTCAAGAATGACCAGATCAAATTGCTCTTCCGATGCCAGGCGCAGTCCATCTTTGCCATTTGCCGCGTTAGCCACGGTGTCGCCAACTCGCGACAGGGTGTCAGCCACCATTGCCGACGCTCGCAAATCGTCTTCTACGTGCAAAATTCGCAAGCTGGTCATTCCGGGATTAGATCCACTGTTATGGGCGAAGACTGGAAAAGTTTATAGCCGCTGTCGATCGCGAAGATACAGTTACAAATGCCGTTAGGTTGGTGGTGCCCGATTTGGAGGCTTTGGACCGCGATCTTATTTTGCAAATTCACGAGGCTCGATTACTACAGTTTCAAGGTCGCACCGAAGAATATGATTTCAGAGGTTTTTGCAATGCGTGTTTGGTCGTCGCTGGTTGCTGTCGTGGCGGCTTTCACTTTCAGTCCTGCTTCGGCTTCGGTCGGCGATGCGACTGTACCAAACGCTAATACGTCAGCCGATTCGATCGAACAGGAATTCCGGCAGCTGATGTCGCGGGACCGTTTCGACACCCCCAAGGTCGAACGGGATGTCTGGCTGAATTTTACCCGCAAAATCGAGGCTGATCCTTCGGTTGCGCCAACAATCCTGGCCCAGGCCTACAAAAATCTGGCGGTGGCCTATTTTTACACCGAAGAATTTGACCTGGGATGGCAGAATATCGAGGCCGCCTATGCGGTTATCGATGCGAACGGGCTCGAAGATGCAGACTATATCTACGATCTGGAAAGTTACGCTTCCTTGATTTCGACCGATATGAAGAACCTTGAGCGCGCAACATTTTATGCGAACAAGGCAATTGCGACGGTCACACGTGCCTTTGGCGAGGAAAGCGGCGAAATGGCTCTGGCGCTTAACGCGCTGGCATATGCCGGCTTCAAGCTTGGCGACCGGACGGAGGCGATGGCGACCATGTGCCGGGCAGCGGAACTGGGCCGCCGGACCTTGCCCGAAGCGGATCGTCTCCGGCATATCAATTCGATCAACTGCGGCGTGCACATGCATTATATGGATGACCCCCGCGCCGGCGATGTGCTTGATGAAGCCGCGGTCGCGGCGCTACAGGCTTTGCCACCTGATCACGCCCTGGTCGGCTATGCCTTAAACGCTTCGGGAGCGGTTTTGTACCGCAATGGCCGCTTTGTGGATGCAGAGCGAGTTTTCCGCCGTCAGATGGAAATTGAAGCGGAATTGCACGGGCGCAACAGCTCTTCGGTTTACGAACCCATTTCGATGCTCACCGCAGCGCTTGCGTTGCAGGGGAAATTTGATGAAGCCTATACGTTACAGCGAGAAGTTGTAAATATCGCTGACACCATGTCCGGCGTCGCCGATTTCCGGGCGAAAGGCATGTCCCGGGTCTTTCTCGCAACGCTAATGGATCGAACCGGGCATTCAGAAAACAGCCTGCCCGTTTACGATCAAGCGGTTGAGCAACTGAAAGCAGCCTTGGAGCCGGGCGAACCGTCGATTGCCCGTGCCGAAATGGCCCGGGCCTGGCACATTTATCAATTCGGCGATCCGGCCGAGGCGGTCTTGGCAGCGGAAGCGCCTATTGCCAGTTTGATCAGAGCCTTGCCCGATAGCCATCAGGACCGTTTGAAAGATGAATTGCGCTATGCCGCAATGCTGTCAGCCGCGGGGCGCAAAACTGAAGCGCTGGAATGGGCCAAAAGCGCTTCCGCCCGGCTCGAAAAGCAGATGTTCAATCTCACTGCCGGACGCCCTGAGATGGTATCGCTTTCAGAAGTTATGAAAGTCGGCTTTGGCCTGTTTGCGAAAATCGCCATTGAGGCCGGTGCAACAGAGGATGCGGTTCGCGCAGCACAGCTGGCGCTGATCTCGGAACTGGCGCAGGCCAACGCCGACCTGGCGGTTCGGGGCGCTGCCCAGAATGACGAAGTTGCGGCGCTATTGGCTGAATTGAAAGCGAAACGGCAGGATGCCAATGCGCTCAGAGCCAAGATTATCACTGCAGTGACCGAGAATGACGGAGAGGCAAACAGGCTTACCGCCAGATTGACCGGCCTCCAGAACCGGATCGATGATATCAATGATGAGATCTCGGGCAAATTTCCGGATTATATCGCACTGAGCCGGCCCTCTCCGGTTCCATTATCAGAATTGCAGCCCCAACTGACTGATCAGCAAACCGTTATATTCCCGCTGGAATTATCGACCGAAATTTTGACGATTGCGGTTTCCCGAGACTCCGTC
>CAXIBD010000153.1:0-3891 GCA_964022135.1 uncultured Sphingomonadales bacterium
CAGCGATTTGATAATTTCGGCCACGGATTCTTCCGCCTTGACCATGCCGACCGACTGGCCGGCCATGACGCTACCATATTCGATATCGCCGTCGATCACCGCCTTGCGCAGCGCGCCGGCCCAGAAATGCTCGATCTGCAATTGCGCCTCGCCCATTTCGATTGCGCCGGAGTCGAGCAATTTGGCGACCTCGATCTGCTTGCGGGTAAATTCCTCGGTACCCTTGTTCTTCAGCGCCCGCACCGGGATCACCGGCAGGCGCGGGTCGACCTGGACGCTGGTGATCGCATCGCGGGCATTGCCGCGGATGAAGGCCTTCTTGAAATCGGGGTGTGCGATCGATTCATGGGCGCAGACAAAGCGGGTGCCGAGCTGGACGCCGCTGGCGCCCATTTCGAGATAGGCGGCGATCATCTCGCCGGTACCGATGCCGCCCGCGACAAATACCGGCAGCTGGTCGGCGATGTCCGGCAATATTTCCTGCGCCAGTACGGACGTGGACACCGGCCCGATATGGCCGCCCGCTTCCATGCCCTCGATGACCAGCGCGTCGACGCCGGAGCGGACGAATTTCTTGGCCAGCGCCATCGCCGGGGCAAAGCAGATCACCTTGGCGCCGGTTTCCTTGATCGCCTCGAGGCTGCCCTTGGGCGGCAGGCCGCCGGCCAGCACGACATGGGTCACCTCATGCTTGCCGCAGATCGCGATCAGATCCATCAGATCGGGATGCATGGTGATCAGGTTGACGCCGAACGGCTTGTCGGTGCGTTTCTTGGTTTCGGCGATTTCGGTGTCGAGCAGTTCCGGCGTCATGGCGCCGCAGGCAATCACGCCAAAGCCGCCGGCGTTGGAAATGGCGCTCACCAGATGGCGCTCCGACACCCAGGACATCGCTCCGCACATGATCGCGGTTTCGCAGCCCAGGAAATCGGTGCCACGCTGCATGAGATGGGAGAGTGCGGATTGGGTCATATGGTTTCTTTCTAAAGCCCGCTCCGCTTCACGGGAGAAGGTTGGGAGAGGGGAACGGTCACTATGACTTCCCCTTCCTTTATCCCTCCCTCGAAAGGGAGGGAAAGTAACTAGGCCGCGTCTTCGGCATCCAGCCCGTACGCCGTGTGCAGCACGCGCAATGCCAGTTCGGTATAATCTTCCTCGATCAGCACGCTGACCTTGATTTCCGATGTGGTGATCGCCTGGATATTGACGCCGCGATCGGCGAGCGCCTTGAACATGGTCGAGGCGATACCGGCATGGCTCTTCATGCCGACGCCGACCACCGAAATCTTCGCAACATTGCTGTCCGGAATCAGACGGTTGAAGCCGATACTGTCCTTGGCACCGTCCAGCACCTGCATCGCCAGATCGAGATCGGCGGTCGGCACGGTGAAGGTCACGTCGGTCTCGCCCTTCTCGCGGCCGACATTCTGGATGATCATGTCGACATTGATCGCGGCCTCGGCCAGCGGGGCAAAGATATTGGCGACCGCGCCCGGCTTGTCGGGCACGCGGGTCAGGGTGATCTTCGATTCATTCTTGTCATGGGCGATGCCGGTAATCAGCTGGCCTTCCATATCGTCAATCTCCATTTCGTCTTCGCTCACGATCATCGTGCCGGGCAGGTCGTCGGCGGTCCAGTTGGTATTTTCATCGGTGAAGGATGACAGCACCTGGATGCGCACGCCTTCCTTCATCGCCAGCCCGACCGAGCGGGTCTGTAACACTTTCGCGCCAACGCTGGCCAGTTCGAGCATTTCCTCGAAGGTGACCCGCTTCAGCTTGCGCGCGCGGGTCACGATCCGTGGGTCGCTGGTATAGACGCCATCGACGTCGGTATAGATATCGCAGCGATCGGCCTTGACCGCTGCCGCGATGGCAACGGCACTGGTATCGGAACCGCCGCGTCCCAGAGTCGTGATCCGGCCATCTTCGCTCAGGCCCTGGAAGCCCGGAATGATCGCGATCTCCCCACTCTGCATGGCGGCAATCAGCTCCGCGCCATCGATCGAATCGATCCGCGCCTTGCTGTGCGCCTCGATCGTGCGGATCGGCATCTGCCAGCCAAGCCAGCTGCGCGCCCTGGCACCCAGCGACTGCAGGGCGATGGCCAGCAATCCCGAAGTCACCTGTTCGCCGGACGCGACCACCACGTCATATTCCGCCGGATCATAAAGCGAACTGGCTTCGCGGCAGAAATTGACCAGCCGGTCGGTATCGCCCGCCATGGCGGAGACCACCACGGCCACTTCATGGCCGGCATCGGCCTGTTGCTTGACGATTTGCGCCACCCGGCGGATGCGTTCGATACCGGCCATCGAGGTGCCGCCAAATTTCATCACGATACGTGCCATGCTGCTGTCGGTAAAACTTTCGATAAAAAGGGCCTGAACAGGATTGAAAAGCCTGATAAAGAGGGGACATGACAAAGGCAAGTAGCAGCACGATCAAGCCCGAAGAAGCCGCCCATTTCGGGGCGCTGGCGGCAGACTGGTGGAATCCGCGGGGATCTTCGGCGATGCTCCACCGGCTCAATCCGGTGCGGCTGTCCTATATCAGGGATGCGATCGACCTGCATTTCCATTGCGACAGCAGCCTGCTGAAGCCGCTTGCCGGCAAGAAGGCGCTTGATGTCGGGTGCGGCGCGGGCCTGCTCTGCGAGCCGCTGGCCAGGCTCGGCGCGAGCGTGACCGGCCTCGATGCGGCACCGGAAAATATCGCGGCGGCCAGGGCCCATGCCGGACCGCAGGCGCTGGCTATCGACTATCGCAACGAGCCGATCGAGGAATTCACCGGCCGGGGTTTTGATCTCGTCACCTCGCTCGAGGTGATCGAACATGTCGACGACCCGAGGGCCTTTCTTGCTGGGCTGGCTGGCGCGATGGCGGATGATGGCCTGATGATCCTCTCCACCCCCAATCGCACGACGCTGTCGAAGCTGATGCTGGTCGAACTGGCCGAACGGACCGGCCGGATTCCGCGCGGAACGCATCATCACGACCAGTTTGTCACGCCGGAAGAACTGGAAGAAATGCTGGGCGAGACGGGACTCAAGGTGATCGACACCAGCGGTCTTTCCTACAGTCCGGCGAGCGGCTTTTCGGTATCCGACAATCTCGCGCTCAACTACCTGATGACGGTGGTCAGACGCTGAACGGGACTCACTGAAGCAGGGAGAGTGCAGGCCATGCCCGGAACCGATCCTCGTGTTGACGCCTATATCGAGCAGGCGGCCGATTTTGCCAGACCGATCCTGACCCATCTGCGGACCGCCGTGCACAAGGCCTGTCCCGGGGTTGAGGAAGGGATGAAGTGGAGCATGCCCTTCTTCATGCTCGACGGCAAAAATCTGGCCAATATGGCGGCCTTCAAGCAGCATGCCGCGTTCGGCTTCTGGAAGGATATCGCGCTGCCCAAGGCGGGAGAGGCGATGGGACATCTCGGCCGGATCACGGCGCTCGATGATTTGCCGGATGAGGAGGAGCTTGTCATCCTGATCCAGCAGGCAGCCGAGCGTCTGCGAGCCGGAAGGTCTGCTCCCGCAAAGCCCCGGCCCGGCCCGGCAAAGGTGCCGTCGCTTCCCGAGGATCTGGCACTGGCGCTAGCGGCCAATGCGGCCGCGCAGGCCACCTATGAAAATTTTTCGCCAAGCAACCAGCGCGAATATATCCTCTGGGTGACCGAGGCAAAGCGGGAAGCCACCCGCGCCAAGCGGATCGAGACCGCGGTCGCATGGATGGCCGAGGGCAAGGACCGCAACTGGAAATATCGCTAGAAGTCGACCTTCTCGTAATGCGACGGTGGTGCGATCACTTCCATGCGCTCGGACAATAAGGGCCGGAAAGAAGGGCGCGACTTGAACATCGCGTACCAGGCCTTGGTCTGTTCGTGCCC
>CAXIBD010000154.1:0-3819 GCA_964022135.1 uncultured Sphingomonadales bacterium
TGCGCGATTTCATGACTGGCCATGTTGTTCCCGCCGCAGAAAAATACCGGTCCCAGGTCCAAGATTCACCGGAATGGCGATGGAATGTGCCACCGATCGTCGAAGAGCTGAAAGCGCGAGCCTATGCCGAAGGACTGTGGAATCTGTTCCTGCCGCCATCCGAACATGATGATGAAAATTATCACGGGGCGGGGTTGTCCAATCTCGAATATGCGCTGTGTGCCGAAGAAATGGGGCGGGTCAGCTTTGCGTCCGAGGCCTTCAATTGCTCGGCGCCGGACACCGGAAATATGGAAATCCTCCACCGCTACGGCACAGCGGAGCAAAAGACGATGTGGTTGCGCCCGCTTCTGGATGGGGAGATCCGTTCGGCCTTTCTGATGACCGAGCCGGATGTCGCCTCGTCCGATGCCACCAATATCCAGACTTCGATCCGCCGGGACGGAGAGTTTTACGTCATCAACGGACGGAAGTGGTGGTCGTCGGGCGTGGGCGACAGCCGCTGCAAGCTGGCGGTGGTGATGGGCAAGACCGACCCGGATGCCGCGCCGCATCAGCAGCAGTCGCAGATATTGGTGCCGATGGACACGCCCGGCGTGGAAATCGTCCGGATGCTCCCGGTCTTCGGCTATGACGGCGCGCCCCATGGTCACGCCGAGGTGCTGTTGCGCGATGTCCGGGTGCCCGTCTCCAACATCCTGCTGGGAGAAGGTCGGGGATTCGAGATCGCCCAGGGCCGCCTCGGACCGGGCCGCATCCATCATTGCATGCGCGCTATCGGTGCTGCCGAGGTCGCGCTCGAGAAAATGGCCGACAGGCTCTTGTCCAGAATTGCATTCGGCAAGCGGCTTGCCGACCAGTCGATATGGGAGCAGCGCTTGGGCGAAGCGAGGATCGACATCGAAATGACCCGGCTGCTTTGCCTCAAATCCGCCGACATGATGGACAAGACCGACAACAAGACCGCAAAACTTGAAATCGCGATGATCAAAGTCGCTGCACCCAGAACCGCCTTGCGGGTGCTGGACCATGCCATGCAGGCCCATGGTGCGGGTGGACTGTCCGATGACTTCGGTCTCGCAGAGGCTTATGCAGGCATGCGCGCGCTGCGGATTGCGGATGGTCCCGACGAGGTCCACTTGCGGTCGATTGCGCGGATCGAATTGCGCCGGCATGGCGAACGCATGAAGGCATCGAGGGGTCAATAGCAATCCGGTATCGGAGCGGGCTGATCCACGGCGGGCAACCTATCCGCATCGGGAATAGCCGCAGTCAAGACAGGTATCGCAGCCTTCCTTTCTGATCAGCGACAGGCTGCCACATTGTCTGCAGCATTCCGTCGGCCTTTCATCTTCCGGAATTTGCCCGGGAGAAGCCTGCAGATCCTGCCGCACAAAAGCATCCGTTGCCGAGACGCCGGCGACAGCGACATGTTCGGCGCCCTGCATATGGCGCTCAATGATCGAACCGATAGCGGCGAGCAGCGACGGCACATAGCGTCCCTGAATCCAGCTGCCGCCGCCGGGATCGAAAACCGCCTTCAGCTCCTCGTGGACAAAGGCGACATCGCCACCGCGCCGGAACACCGCGGAAATCATCCGCGTCAGCCCCAGCGTCCAGGCATAATGTTCCATATTCTTGGAGTTGATGAATATCTCGAAAGGCTGCTGCTTGCCATTTTCGATCAGGTCGTTGATCGTGACATAGACGGCATGGGCGCTGTGCGGCCATTTCAGCTTGTAGGTTGCGCCGGTCAGCCGGTCTTCGCGCGGCGCCAGCGTGGTCAGGTGCGTTTCCCCGGCCGGTTGCTCATCCTCCTCGAGCGTGTTTTCGGAACTGTCGACGCTCAGGACAGCGCCGGTAATCGCGTTGGGCCGGTAGGTCGTCATGCCCTTGCAGCCGAGCCGATAACCCTCGACATAAACGTCGGCAAAAGATTCAAAATCAATATCTTCCGGACAGTTGATGGTTTTCGAGATCGAACTGTCGATCAGTTCCTGCGCCGCTGCGAGCATCTTGAGATGATCCAGAGGAGCGAGATTCTGGGCGCTGACAAACAGGTCCGCGGGAGGAATTTCATCGCCCCGGAGCTCCCGCCATTTTTGCATGGCATAGTCCTCGACCTTTTCCTCGCGGGCGCTGCCGTCCTTGTTCAGGATGCGCCGGTTGTAGGAATAGGCGAAGACCGGCTCGATACCGGACGAGACGTTGCCGGCCAGCAATGACGTCGTGCCGGTGGGCGCAATCGACGTCAGGCAGCCGTTGCGCAGCCCATGTTCCTTTATCTGTTTGCGGGTTTTGGCATCGAGCGTTGCCAGACCGGGCTGTTTGAGAATCTTCCTGGCATAGACCGGGAAACTGCCCTTTTCTTCGGCCAAAGCGGCGGATGCGCGATAGGCAGAGCGCTTGATAAGGCCCAGCCAGTGGCGGGTCAGGTCTGCGGCTTCATCGGAGCCATAGGCCTTGCCGCAAAATAGCAAAGCATCGGCAAGCCCGGTGATGCCCAGACCAATGCGACGTTTTGCCTTGGCTTCGGCTTCCTGCTGCGGCAGTGGAAAGAGCGAAATATCGATCACATTGTCGAGAAACCGGACGGCAGTGGTAACCAGCTTGATCAGTGCCGCATCATCGATTTGTGCCGCTTCCGTGAAATGACCTTCTACCAGTGCCGCCAGATTGATCGAACCCAGCAGGCAGGCGCCATATGGAGGCAACATCTGTTCACCGCACGGATTGCTGGCGCTGATGGTTTCGCAATATTGCAGATTATTCTGCTGGTTGACCCGGTCGATGAAAATGACCCCGGGTTCGGCCGTGTCATAGGTCGAGCGCATCAACCGTTCCCACAGGTCGACCGCGGCAACGGTGCGATGGACTTTGCCGTCAAAGACCAGCGGCCAGTCGCCTTTCCGGGCAAGGCATTCCATGAACGCATCGGAGACAAGTACCGAGAGATTGAAATTGCGCAGGCGGGTGCGGTCATGCTTGGCATCGATAAAATCCTCGATATCCGGATGCCCGATATGCATGCAGCCCATCATCGCGCCACGGCGCTGGCCAGCGGACATGACCGTGCGGCACATCGAGTCCCAGCAGTCCATGAAACTGAGCGGTCCGGAAGCATCGGACGCAACGCCCTCGACCAGACTCCCCCTGGGCCGGATGGTGGAAAAATCCATCCCGACGCCGCCGCCCTGCTGCATGGTTCTTGCGGCCTCGCCCAGATGCGCAAATATGCCGTCGAGGCTGTCGGGAATCGTGCCCATTACAAAACAGTTGAACAGGGTGACGCGGCGTTCGGTTCCAGCCCCGGCGAGGATTCTTCCTCCGGGGATGAACCGGAAATCGGTCAGGGCTTCGGCGAAGCGGCCTGCCCATTTTTTTCGCAGTTTTGGTATTTCCGCTTCGGCGACCGCGCGGGATACGCGCTCGATCATATCATCTTCCGTCTTGTCCGACCGGCGGCCGTCATCGGGTTTGAACCGATATTTTCCGTCCCAGATTTCTCGGGCAAGCGTGTTGCTGAATTCCATTTTCGACCCCCGGTATACTATATGTGAGGACAACATTAGCTCTCGAGGCATAATGGTCCTTGATATATATCAATCACCGAAGGAGAAAAATATACTCGGCGAGAGACGCGTGTCGCGCGTGGCGGCGGCAGCTTCCCAAAGGCAGCAAGAGCTCTCGAAAAGCGCGTGCCGGATTTCGTAGCGATGGATCAAGGAATTCAAGCACAAAGTCCGTGTAAGCGCGGCACCATGCCGGCAATCGAGCAGGGGCGGTGGCGGCTGTCGAATTCCATATTCAGCACCAGAT
>CAXIBD010000155.1:0-3717 GCA_964022135.1 uncultured Sphingomonadales bacterium
AGTGATCGGCGCCGCCCATGCCGGGTGGAAGGGCGCTTTGGCCGGGGTAACCGACAATGTGATAACCGCCATGGAAGCGCTTGGTGCGGATCGCAGCAATATCGCCTGCGCCATCGGCCCCTGCATCGCCCAGCCCAGCTATGAGGTCGACGCCGGATTCCGCACCAGATTTCTGGAGGCGGATAAGGACAACGACCGTTGCTTTGCGCCCGGCAAGCCCGGTCATTTCCAGTTCGATATCGAATCCTATGTCGCAGGCCGCCTGCAAGCCGCTGGTATCAACAAAATCGAAGAGCTCGGCCTCGACACCTATGCCGATGAAGACCGCTATTTCAGCTACCGTCGCTCCTGCCATCGCGGCGAAGCGGGATATGGGCGCCAGATTTCGCTGATCGGCATGAAGGCATGACCGGATGAATTCCCAGCGCATTGGCCTCTTCGCCGGACTTGTCCTGTTTGTCGGGATGCTGTTGCTGCCGACCCCGGCATCGATGAGCCCCCAGGCCTGGCATGTCGCCGCGCTGACCATCCTGATGGCGATCTGGTGGATGACCCAGGCGATCCCGCTGACCGCCACCGCGCTGCTGCCGTTTCTCGCTCTGCCGACCATGGGCGTCATGAACGCCGCCGACACCGCGAGCGAATATTATTCACCGATCCTGTTCCTGATCCTCGGCGGCGCCTTTCTGGCGCTGGCGATCGAGCGGGTCGGCCTGCACAAGCGTCTGGCGCTGGCGATCATCGGCCTGTCGGGCAAGACCGCCTGGGGCATATTGTTCGCCTTCATGATCGCCACCGCCTTGCTCAGCATGCTGATTTCCAACACCTCCGCCACCCTGATCATGGTGCCGATCGCGCTGGCCGTGCTCGTCGCGGGCGGCGTCCAGGAAAAGGAAACCGAGGGCTTTGCCGGTGCACTGATCATGGGCGTCGCCTTCGCCGCCTCGATCGGCGGCCTCGGCACGCTGGTCGGCAGCCCGACCAATGCGATTGCCGTCGGCCTGATCAACAAGACGCTGGGCATGCAGATTGATTTTGTCGGCTGGCTCAAGTTCGGCCTGCCGATCGTGATCGTCGGTATCCCGACCCTGGCCGGAATATTGATTGTCGTGCAGAAGGTTGGCCGCGACAGTTTCGACGGCGTCAAGGCGCGGACGGTGATCGGCGCTTCCGGACCGTGGAGCCTGCCGGAAAAGCGGCTGGTCCCGGTCGTGGCGATCGTCGTGCTCGGCTGGCTGCTGCTGCCTGAGATCAAGCCCTTCTTTCCGGACGGCGCGCTGCACGACGGCAGCGTCGCGATTATCGGCGGACTGCTCCTGTTCATGCTGCCCGACGGCACGGGGCGCAAATTGCTCAACTGGGATGAGGCCGACCGCGCCCCCTGGGGCGTGATCATGATGTTTGGCGGTGGCCTCGCGCTCGCTGCCGGGATCATCGAGTCCGGCCTGGCCGACTGGCTTGGCCTGATGCTGGAGCCGCTAAGGACGGTCCCGGTGCTCGTCATTGCCATTGCGCTGGTCGCGCTGGTCATTCTGGTCACCGAATTTGCCTCGAATGTCGCCACCGCCAGCGGTGTCATGCCGGTGGTTGCCAGCCTGATCCTGGCGACCGGCGTCGATCCTGTATTGCTCGCGGTGCCCGCCGCGATGGCCGCCAGCTGGGGCTTCATGCTGCCCAGCGGCACCGGCCCCAATGCGATCGCCTGGTCGACCGGCCATATCGAGCTGCCGAAAATGCTGAAATCGGGCTTCCTGCTTGATCTCGCCGGAATCCCGATCATAATCGGCTGCATCTGGATAGTTTCCATTGTAACCATATAGCTTTTCGTTCATGGTTTCACCGATATTTTCAGGAGTTGAGGGAAGAATATGTCCGAACATGATGATGACGTAGCCGGCATTCCGGTCACCCGCCGCATGCCCAAGGCCCCGATCGAGGAAATCGGCGGGCGCAAGCTGAAACCGGCGACCCTGATGATGGGCCATGGCTACGATCCGGAACTGTCCGAAGGATCGCTGAAACCGCCGATCTTCCTGACCTCGACCTTCGCGTTCGAAAATGCCGCTGCCGGAAAGCGTTTTTTCGAAGGGATTACGGGCAAGCGCCCGGGCGGTTCGGAAGGGCTGGTCTATTCCCGCTTCAACGGGCCCAACCAGGAAATTCTCGAGGACCGGCTGAGCGTCTGGGACGAGGCCGAGGACGCGCTGGTCTTCTCCAGCGGCATGTCGGCGATCACCACGGTCTTGCTCGCCAATGTCAACCAGGGCGATGTCGTCGTCCACAGCGGCCCGCTCTATGCCGCGACCGAGACGCTGATCAACAAGATCCTCGGTCGTTTCGGCGTCACCTTCCTTGACTTCCCGGCCGGAGCGTCACCGTCCGAGGTCGCCGTGATGCTCGAGCAGGCGAAGGAACAGGCCAAGACCAATGGCGGCAAGGTCGCGATCATCTATCTCGAAAGCCCGGCCAACCCGACCAATGCCCTGGTCGATATCGAGGGCGTCGCCGATGCCCGCCAGCAGGTCTTTGGCGACGACGACGCGCCGCCAATCGCCATCGACAACACCTTCCTCGGCCCGCTCTGGCAGCAGCCGCTGAAGCATGGCGCCGACATTGTCATCTACAGCCTGACCAAATATGTCGGCGGCCACAGCGACCTGGTCGCCGGCGGCGTGCTCGGCAGCAAGGCCCATATGGACCCGATCCGCGCGATCCGGAACACGATCGGCACGATCTGCGATCCCAACACCGCCTGGATGCTGATGCGCAGCCTCGAGACGCTGGAACTGCGGATGAGCCGCGCCGGCGAAAACGCGCTCAAGGTCTGCACCTTCCTGCGCGACCATCCGAAGGTCGACGGCCTCGGCTATCTCGGCTTCATCGAGAGCAACAGCCAGAAGGATATCTACGACCGCCACTGCAGTGGCGCCGGCTCGACCTTTTCACTGTTCATCAAGGGCGGCGAGGCCGAGGCCTTCCGCTTCCTCGACACGATGAAGATCGCCAAGCTGGCGGTCAGCCTCGGCGGCACAGAAACGCTGGCCAGCCTGCCAGCCGCGATGACCCACCTGTCGGTTCCCGACGAGCGCAAGGCCGCGCTCGGTATCACCGACAATCTGGTACGGATTTCAATCGGAGTCGAGGATCCGGATGACCTGATCGCCGATTTCGAGCAGGCGCTGGCGGCGGTCTGAGGCCGCCGCAGGGCCCCGCCTAGCGCGGGCGGGAGCCGTTCAGGAACAGTTCGACCGCGCCATCGATGCGCTTCTTGGTCTGCGCGTCGTGATCGGGATGGCGCTGCAGGAAGCGGCGGTCCATGTCGGCCAGACCCTTCACCATGCCGGCAAAATGTTCGGCCGCCTGCCTCGTGTCATCGATGGCAAGCGCCCCCTTGGCAACGGCCCGGTCCAGCAGCTCGGTCAGGACATTGTGCAGCCGACGCGGCCCGGCGTCGAGAAACAGCTTGCCCAGTTCGGGATTGTGCTGGGTTTCCACGGCCAGATGCGCTTCCAGACGCGTGATCTCCTCGCGCTCGAGAAATCGCGTCATGTTCGTCGCAAAACAGGTCAGCTGTTCGCGAATGTCGCCGCTGGAATCCATCGCCCCGGCCAGGCCCTCGCGCATCGTGTCGCATTCCTTCGCGACCGCGGCGACGAACAGCGCCTCCTTGGTTCCGAAACTATTGTAGACGGTCACCTTGGACACGTTGGCAGCGGC
>CAXIBD010000156.1:0-3650 GCA_964022135.1 uncultured Sphingomonadales bacterium
CCTATGACTGGAACCCGGATCATGGCGCGCGGGTGGGCCTGCTGCCCAAGACCGGTAGCAATGACGATATCATCTGGTGCGAGGTCGAGCCCTGCTATGTCTTTCACCCGGCCAATGCCTTCGAGACCGCCGACGGCAAGGTGATTGTCGATGTCGTGGCGCATGAAAGCATGTACGCGCAGTCGCCTTATGGTCCGGGCGGCGAGTGGGCGCGGTTCGAGCGCTGGACGGTCGATCCCGAAACAAAATCGGTCGACCGCAAGATCATACACGACCGGAACCAGGAATTTCCGCGCTATGACGAGCGCCGGACATCGCAGCCCTACCGCTATGTCTACAGCGTCGCGCTGGCGGAAAATGACAGCGGCGTGTTTGATCGCGGCGGGTCGCAACTGTTCAAGCATGATCTGGAAGCGGGCAAAACGCTGACGCGCGAGCTCGGCGAGGATCGCTACCCGGGGGAATTCGTGTTTGTCCCCCGCGCAGAGGATTCCGGGGAAGATGACGGCTGGCTGATCGGGCTGGTGATCGATGCCGCCAATGAAACGACCGAGCTGCAGATATTGAACGCGGACGATTTTCTCGGTGAACCGCAGGCGGTGATCCACGTGCCGCACCGCATTCCTCCCGGATTTCATGGCAATTGGGTGGCCAGCTAGAGGTCGCTGAGCTGCGCTCGCCCTGCGGGTCGACAGGCTCAGGCCGAACGGTGAAGGCTAGAGCAATTCGATAAAGCGCGCGGCCTCGGCGGCGGCGCGGTTGGCTGCGCGTTCGAGATTGGCGTGGAAATCGCCCGAGCTGTCGCTGTTGGCGCCGTCGGTGACCGCCTTGATCCCTGCCCACGGGATATCGAGCAGCGCCGCGATC
The DNA here is from genome assembly GCA_964022135.1 of uncultured Sphingomonadales bacterium. Classification (GTDB taxonomy): domain Bacteria; phylum Pseudomonadota; class Alphaproteobacteria; order Sphingomonadales; family Sphingomonadaceae; genus Parasphingorhabdus. Next base: position 868 of record CAXIBD010000156.1, read on the forward strand.
TGTGCCACGGCCGCCGTTTCCATATCGACCAGGTCGGCCTTCAGCACATCGCGCAGATAGCCGGAGCGGTCGGGGCATTTGACGAAACAGTCGGCGGTCGCGATTCGGGCCTGCGGCAGCGCCAGGGCTTCCGGCATCGGATGGGACCGGAAGGGCTTCCAGTCTGAGGGACCAATCGGCCAGGCACCCGCGTTATAATGGGTAAAGCCGTCATGGTCGCCGAACCGTTCCAGCGTGCCGTAATCCGCCTGCAGCGATTCGCCGAGATAGAAGCAGTCGCCGGCAAGCGCACTGACATGGCCGGCGGTGCCGATCACCAGAAACAGGTCCGGCTGGAAATGGCTGTGCATATAGAGGGCCGCCGCACCGGCGTGGACCTTGCCGATGCCGGAACAGAGGATGGAGACCTTCATTCCCGCGTGGTCGAGCTGGCGGATTTCTCCCAGCGGGCTGTCCAGGCGAGTCGCGGGCTGGTCGCGCAGGAAGGCATCCGCCTCGTCCTGCACACCGGTGATCAGCGCAATATGCTCAATCACCGGCAAAGGCCATCAGCGCGCTCGGCGCGACATTGGCACCGGCGAGCTTCCGGGCACCACCGAGATCGGGCAGATCGACGATGAACAGGGCCTGCTCGACCGTCGCACCCTGACCGCGCAGCAGCTGCGTGGCAGCCATGGCGGTGCCGCCGGTGGCGAGCAGGTCATCGACCAGCAGCACGCGATGCCCCGGCAGGATCGCGTCGACATGCATCTCGATCCGGTCGGTGCCATATTCCAGGGCATAGTCGATATAGACCGCCTTGCCGGGCAGCTTTCCGGGCTTGCGCAGCATCAGCTTGCCTTTTTCCAGCGCGTAGGACATCGCCGCCGAGACAATGAAGCCGCGCGCCTCGATACCGGCGATCAGATCGAAGCTGTCCGGGTCGACCAGTGCAACCATCCGGTCGATGGTCCGGCGAAAGGCGGGGCCGTCGAGCAGCAGGGTCGATACATCGCGAAACTGGATGCCCGGCTTGGGATAATCGGGAATGGTGCGAACCAGGGCCCTGAGATCGTCATTGTCGGTCATTGTCGTCGCCCCTGCCGTAATGAACATTTGTGTAAGTAGCGGCTTGCCTTTCCGCAACCATCCGATAATCTGCAAGGCAGGAGAGAAATGCAATGACCAATTCTGATGATCTGGAAAAACGGGCAATAACCCCCTTTGATGTGAGCGAAGGGTCGCTCTATTCCGAAGATCGCTGGCAGGAGCCCTTCGCCCGGCTGCGCCGCGAAATGCCGGTCAGCTATTTGCCCGACAGTCCCTACGGGCCCTATTGGTCGGTAGTGACGCATGATCTGGTGCAGCAGGTGGAACTCGATCCGAAGACCTATTCGTCTTCCTATGAAGTCGGCGGGATCACCATAACGGACGGTAGCGGAGAATATGAGTTTCCCAATTTCATCGCCATGGATGCCCCGATCCATACGGCGCAGCGCAAGGTGGTGCAGCCATCCTTCAACCCCAGCGAAATGCTCGCCCGCGAACCGGAAATAAGAGCACGGACCAGGGAGTTGTTCGATGCCCTGCCGGTTGGTGAAACATTTGACTGGGTCGAAGAGGTTTCGGTCAAGCTGACCATCGGCATGCTCTGCGTGCTGTTCGATTTCCCCTGGGAGCAGTGGCGCGACATGAAGCGCTGGTCGGACACCGCCAGCGACGTTTCGCCGGACCAGAGCGAGGAACGGATGCAGAATTTCTTCGCCGAAATGTACCAGATGCTGGGCAAGTTCGACGAACTGTTCGAAAAGGAACGCAAGCAGCCGCCCAACGACAAGATTCTCAATCGCATCATTCACAGCGAGGCCATGGGCAACATGCCCGAGCTGGAGCGGCTGGCCAATATCGCGCTGCTGATCGTGGGTGGCAATGACACGACGCGCAACAGCATGAGCGGCTTTGTCCGGGCCTGCAACCTGTTCCCCGACCAGTTCGAGCTGCTGCGCAATGACCGGTCGCTGGTGGCCAATGCCGCCCAGGAAATCATCCGCTGGCAATCGCCCGTCACCCATATGCGACGGACCACCACCTGCGAGACCGAACTGGGCGGCCAGATCATTCCGGCGGGCGAGAAAATCATCCTCTGGTATATCTCGGCCAATCGCGACGAGAAGCTGTTTCCCAATCCGGATATCGTGGATTTTACCAGGGACAATGCCCGCCGCCATATCGCCTTCGGTCACGGCGTCCACCGCTGCGTTGGTGCCCGGCTGGCGGAAATGCAGCTGGCGGCGCTGTTTGAAGAAATTCTGGGTCGAAATATCCGGGTCGAGCAGGATGGTCCGCTCACCTATTCCGGCAGCTGCTTCCTGCACGAGATCGACCATATGCCGGTCAAAATGGTGCCGATCGGCTAGGGCGTCGCCGCAAGGCAAAAAAAGGGCGGCTTCCGAACCGGAAACCGCCCTTGATATATTCGATAGACCGTGAGGCTTACTTGAGTTCGACGGTACCGCCGGCAGCTTCGATCTTCGACTTGATTTCTTCTGCTTCGGCCTTGTTGACGCCTTCCTTGATCGCCTTTGGCGCGCCTTCGACGAGAGCCTTGGCATCGGTGAGGCCCAGAGCGGTGATCGCACGGACTTCCTTGATGACCTGGATTTTCTTGCCACCGTCGCCGGTCAGGATCACGTCGAATTCGGTCTGCTCTTCAGCAGCTTCGCCAGCGGCAGCCGCCGGGCCAGCAACTGCAACAGCAGCGGCAGCGGAAACGCCCCACTCTTCTTCCAGTGCCTTGGACAGTT
>CAXIBD010000157.1:0-3615 GCA_964022135.1 uncultured Sphingomonadales bacterium
TGTCGCTCTTGGGATCGCAGCCGATCAGCAGCACGCGCTTGCCCTGCTGCGCCATCATGTAGCTGAGGTTGGACAGCGCGAAGCTCTTGCCCGAGCCGCCCTTGCCGTAGATGGCGATGACCTGCGTTTCCTTTTTCACCTCTCCGGTGTGCACCGGATCCGGTTCCATCGAAGCTTCTTCGCGCAGGATATCGACATCTAACATGGTCATTCGCAATCTCTCCAGTCGAGCACCATTTTCAGGCACTCAGGATTTTCAAAGGCTTGGGGGTAGGCTGTTTCGGCATCGGCAGCCGGCTCGATGCTGGTGATCAGGCCGGCCAGGTCGAGCGCCTCGCTCTCGATCATCATGTTGATCGAGGCCAGGTCGCGCGGCTCCCATTCTGCGGCGATGCGCAACCGCGCCTCGCGCTGGAAGGCCGGCGGGAAGGCAAAGCTGATCGGCTTGTTGTAGAAACCGGCCAGCACCAGTTCGCCGCCCTTGGCGAGCCGGGCAATGAAACTCTCGATCGAGCCGGCGTCGCCGCTGACATCGCAAATGGTCGCATAGTCATGCCGGTCATCATCATCGGGATGGATCACGGAATAGCCTGCGCCGCCATCCTGGCGCGACCGGCTGGTGTCCCAGACGACCGGCGCCGGCGCGCCGGAGGCGATGGTCAAACGGGCGATCAGCCGCCCGAGGACGCCATGGCCGATGACCAGTTCGGGCGCATCGCCATGACTGATCGCGTGCAGGGCGGTGGCGGCAAGCGCATATAATATGCCGGCTTCGGCAAGCTTTTCGGAAATCGGCAAGGCTCGCGCCGAGGCAACGATGAGGGTGCGCGCCGATCCACCGAACAGGCCGCGGGCATCGCGGTAGCAACTGGCCCCGGGAACGAACACCCATTCGCCGATCCGGGCCTGCGAATCCGCGCCGGCATCGACGATGCGGCCCACCGACTCGTAGCCGGGCACGAGCGGATAGCCCATGCCGGGGAAGTCGGGCATTTGCCCGGTCCACAGAAGCTTCTCGGTACCGGTGCTGATGCCGCTAAATTGAATTTCGACCTGAACATCGCCAGATTCCAAGGCGTTGAGGGCAGTCTTGCGCATCGAAAGGGTGCCGGGAGCATCCATTATGATCGCTGAAGTCTGCAACTCTTCCCCTCTTCCCGGGTCCCGTCATCAAATAGGGACTCCGATGAGTGTCAAATTACTTAAACATTTTCTAATGTCAATTATATTGGACACTTTTTATGTCATTTGACCGCGACAAGGGCCTTCGCGATGATCGGCAGGTCGGTTCTGAGCTCCCGGATTGTTGAAAATCCGGCTTTTTCAAGCATCTGTCTATTTTCCCTGACAGACCGGGGACGGCCGGACCCCATGGCCCAGAGATAGAAGCCGAAATAGGCATCTCCCATCGGCTCGGCCCCTCTGGTTCCGGCCATCGGCTCGACGATCAGCAGTTTCCCGCCGGCGGGCAACGCCTCATATATTCTGGGCAACAGCGCGTTGACGACGCCATCATCATGGTCATGGAGAATACGGACAAGCGTCACCAGATCATGGCCCGCCGGAATCACATCCTGCTTGAAACTGCCCGGATGCACCGTGACTCGCGACTCCAGCGCGGAGCCGGCGAACCGTGATTTGGCGAGGGGCACCACGTCCGGCAGGTCGAAAATCGCGAGATCCAGTTCTGGCGCAACCTGGCCCACGGCCTCGACAAAAGCACCGCTGCCACCGCCGATATCGAGCATCCGGCGATGCTGGCCGAAATCATATTTCGGCAGGATCTGCTGCCAAACCATCGGCTGGGTTGCGGCCATCAGTTCCGAATAGGGCTGGCTGTCCTCGTCCTTCGCCTCCCTCCTCGATGCATAGGTCCAGAATTGCGACAGGGTGCTGTTCTCGCCGCCTTGCTGCGCGAGCAGGCCGACCGGATCGGCCATATCCCGATAGAGCAAATCGTGGTGCCGGATCATCGCCATCGCGCCGTCATTCGCCGACAAGGCCGCGCCGGTTTCGCCCAATGTCCACAGGCCCGGCTGCGGCGACTCGACTATGTCGAGAGCAGCGCCCGCCCGCAGGATCCGATCCGTGGCATGGCTGTTCAGTTCTGCAAATTCGGCGATCGCCGCGTCGCTGCGCAGGGTCCCGCGCATATATCCGATCAGGCCGGTCCGGACATAGACATGGACGATCTGGGTATAGACAAAGCCGGCAATCAGGTCGAACTGCCGCGCCGCCTTGCGCCGGGCAATCGACCGGAAAAGCGGCGTGCGCGCGGCCCATTGCTGGAAGGCGGCGCTGCCCAAAATCCGGTTGCGGCGCAGCACCCAGCGCGTCTTCCAGCTGAGCTGTACATGGCTATCGTCTCGATCACTGGACATAAATTATGTCTATTTGAATGGACTTCTGATAGATTCCCGTCAAACTGAAACTCACGCGAAGCTACCGGAGCGCAAGTGGAGAAGGACCAGACCATCATTATCGGCGCGGGCATTGGCGGTCTGGTCAGCGCCGCCTTGCTCTCGGCCCGCGGGGTTCCGGTGACGGTATTGGAAAAGGAAAAATCAGCCGGCGGCAAGGTCCGGCAGCTTGATGTGGAAGGCGCGGCAATCGACGCCGGCCCCACCGTCTTCACCATGCGCGATGTCATCGACGAGATTTTTGCCGCCGCCGGCAGCAGCAGCGACGACCATCTCCAACTGGAGCGGGCCGACACGCTCGCCCGCCACGCCTGGAGCCGCGACGAACGGCTCGACCTGTTCGCCGATCCGGAAAAAAGCGCCGATGCCATCGGGCAATTTGCCGGGGCCAGGGCGGCGGCAGGCTATCGCAGTTTCTCGAAAGAGGCCGAGCGCATCTACAAGATCCTCGACCGCTCAATGCTGCGCAACAGCAAGGTCAGCTGGCCACTGCCGCTGATGTGGCGGATCGGCCTGTGGCGGGTTGGCGACCTGATCGCGATCCGCCCCTATGAAAGCCTGTGGAAGGTACTTGGCGAGCATTTCGATGACCCGCGCCTGCAACAGTTGTTCGGCCGCTATACGACCTATTGCGGTTCCTCCCCGTTCCAGACACCGGCGACGCTGATGCTGATCGCGCATGTCGAGTCTCGTGGCGTGTGGAAGATCAGAGGCGGTATGAATTCCCTCGCCCATGCGATTGAAACTGTGGCTAAAAAAAATGGCGCACGCTTCCGCTATCATGCCCGGGTGACCAGGATAGCCGTCGCGAAAAACCGGGCCACGGGAGTGCAGCTGGCATCCGGAGAATGGATTGAAGCGGGATCGGTGATCTGCAATGCGGACCCTTCCGCACTGGGCTCCGGCCATTTCGGAGTCGAGGCAAGCCAGGCCGTCAGCGCCATGCCGATGCACAAACGCTCGCTGTCCGCCATGGTCTGGCTCGCCAAAACCAGAACCAGCGGCTTCGATCTCGACCATCACAATGTCTTTTTCTCGTCCGACTATCCGGCCGAATTTGACGACATCGGGGCGGGTAAGCCGCCCGGGCAGCCGACCGCCTATGTCTGCAAGCTGGGCGATGCCGAATCAGACGGCGCACAGCGCCTGCAGATCATCGTCAACGCGCCGGCCAATGGCGACCATCATGACTATA
>CAXIBD010000158.1:0-3568 GCA_964022135.1 uncultured Sphingomonadales bacterium
TTTTGCTCCGGTGCTTTTGCTGGCGCAGGCGGTCTTTTCCACTTCCGTCCAGCCGGTCCGCGCGCAGACCACCGAACCGCCGATGTCCAGTCAGCCGGTCCCCGGCGGACTGGAACTGTCGAAACTGATCTGGACCACGATGGCGGCGATCGATCATGCCAACCAGTCTGGCAATTATTCGGTGCTGCGCGACAATGCCGCGCCGGGGTTCCAGATCCTCAACAATCCGGCACGGCTGGCGGAGATTTTTGCCGGCTTGCGGGCCAGCCGCATCGACCTGTCCAATACCTTGCTGCTGGCGCCCAGCTATTCCGCACCGCCCGCCGTGGTGGAGAGGGATGTGATCCGGGTCCGGGGCACCTTTGGCCTGCGCCCGACCGCGATCACCTTCGACCTCTTCTACCAGTGGGTACAGGGAAAATGGCGTCTCTATGGCGTTTCGATCGGGCAGGAAAGCATCGCCAATATTCAGCCGGAGAACACAGCCGGGAAATAGGTTCGACAATCGACGCTTTTTCGGTTTCCGGCTCGTCCCCGGATTGAAGGCAGGTGAAATTCAAGGGGAGCGCATCACTGCCGATCGCGGATCAGGATATTCCGATTTCCACCGGAACGGCCTGACCCGTCTTGCTCCCGCAAATCTTCGGACAACCCGTCCGGAAAATGGAAGGAAAAGTCATAATGAAAATCAACAGAAAGACCCTTTTTGCGGGAGGGGCCGCATTGCTGGCGATACCGCTCGCGCTGCAGCTTGCGGAACAACGCGCGCCGGCAGCGGATCATCTTGATCCGCCGGCGCGAACCAGTCCCGCCACAGACACCACGCCCGACACGGCAGCGGACATCGCGGATATCTTCGCCTTTCAGGACGGCGCCTCAACGATTCTGATTCTCACCTTCGCGGGGCCCCAAGCCACGACGGAGCCCGCGGTCTACGATCGCGACGTGCTGTACACGATGAACCTGTCCAATGCCGCACCCCGGACGACGGCCGATTTGCCCATCACCTTCCAGTTTGGCCAGGACATGGGCGCCAACGGAAGCCAGTTTGGCATCCGGGTCCGCAATTTGCCGGGAGTCACCGGCGACATCACGGGACCGGTTGAAACCGATCTGACCAAGGACGGCGTAAGGGTGCGCGCGGGCCTGTTTGACGACCCCTTCTTCTTCGATCTTCAGGGCTTCCGCGAAACGACCAGCACCGGAACGCTGAGCTTCGACAACACGCGCGACTTTTTTGCCGGGCAGAATGTGAGCGCCGTCGTCATCGAAATTCCGACCAGCCGGATCGCCAATGGCACCAATCCGGTCGACATCTGGGCCACGACCGCACGATTTGGAGGACAACTCTAATGCCAACATCCATTATAAAATCCGCAATACTGGCGACGCCACTGACCCTTGCCGTCCTGCTGGCTGGCTGCAACGACAGCAATAGCAATACCGCACCGCCCGTTTCGCTCCCGGGACCGGCTCCGACCCCGGCACCCGGACCAGCGCCCACACCCGCACCGACGGGATTCAATGTCCAGGCATGCCTCGATCAGGTCATTCCCGGTACCGGCGGAACGACCGTTGCTGGCGCTGTCATACCCGACACGCTGACGCTCAATCTCGCTGCGCCATCGGGTTTCCCCAACGGACGGCGGCTGGAAGATCCGGTGATCGATGTCACCTTTGCGGTGATTTTTCTCGATCTGGCGGCCCACAGCCCCGGGCTTTTCGCGAGCCTTCCGCTCAATCCGGGCGCTAATGATGTCCCCAACCGGACCGTCTTTCCCTATCTGGCTCCACCTCAAGGTGCGCCTCCCCTGAGCGGCACGGCGGGAGTCAATTTCAATTTCAACGATGGCCCGGCTGGTGCCTTCGCTAGGGTCGACCGCATGGGCATGCCGGCGGTTTCCACAGCGCTGATCGGATCAAGCAGGAAAAATTCCTACAATGATGCCGATCCGTCGGCCGACGTGAATGGTGATTTTGTGCCGGATCTCGTTGGGCAGCTGACCGGGCTGACCAATGCCCTGGCAGATGATCTGACCGGCCTCGGCCTGACTCCGTGTGCGGTCCCCAAAGCCTGACACGGCGGATCGCCGAAATCCGGAAACAAGAAAGGGGACGCGGCACCGCTGCGCCGCGTCCCTCCTCATAGCAAAGGCAGACACCGAAGATGACCGACATAGCCAGCCCGCGAACCAGTCTGATACCGCGCCGGATGCCGGGCTCGATAAAACTGCCGCTCGCGATCACGATTCTGATTGCCGGACTGCTGGTCGCGCTGATGTCGTTTCTTCTGTCGAGACCCGGCGCGGACCAGTTTGATCCTCTGGATGAAGAATTGACGCTCGCCTTCGGGCCGGCAAATTTCGATGCCGCCCTGGCGAAAATCGACCAGCGCGTGGATCTGAACAAGGAACGGGTCGCCCGCGATGGCGCGCAATGGTCCTATCAGGAAGGCCTGGCGCTGGCGACGCTCGCACGAGCGCAACTGACCGCCGAATTTGACGACTATCTGCTCGCGGCGCAGTCGATCGACAGGGCCGACGGCCTGTCCAGAGATGAAGCCGGGCCCGGTCTGGCGATCGGGGTCGTCAATCTCAGCCTCCATCGCAACCGGAAAGCCGCAAAAGGGGTCGAAATGGCGGCCGCTTCTGTGGTTATTCCCGACATTGCTGACCTCGCCGAACTGGAAGCGATGCGCGGCGATCTGGCACTGTATCAGGGCGACTATGCGGCAGCCTGGAAACATTTCTCGGACGCCGCCGCCCAGCAGCAGGAAGCGGTGACCCTGTTCCGCCTTGCCAACTGGCACAAATATCGCGGCGAATTCGAGCAGGCGATTGCGCTCTACACAGAGGGTGCCAAAATCCGCAAGTCGCGGACGCCGCAGCGGCTTTCCGTCTATCTGTTGCAGATCGGCGCTCTCGAACTGCAGCGTGGCAACTGGGACAAGGCGCGCCGCTATTTCGAACGGGCGAATGCAGTTTTCCCGGGCTATTGGCTGGCGCAGGCGCATGTCGCCCAGATGGACGCCGCACAAGGCAATCTGGCGGCGGCGGAACGGTCCTATCTGGCGATCATCAAGCGGACCGGCAATCCCGACGTCATGGCGGCCTTGATCGCGCTGTACAGGCACCAGGGTCGCGATCGCGAAGCGGCGGCATGGGCGTCGCAAGCTGGGGCAATCTGGGACAAAAGGGTCGCTTCGCTGCCCGAAACCTATTATGACCACGCCTTTGACCACGCGATGGATGTCGGAGATACGAAGCGCGCATCGGCGCTCGCCCACCAGAATTATTTCGCCCGCCCCTATGGCGACGCCGCCATCGGACTGGCGCGCGCGCTGGTCGCAGGCGGCGAACCGGGAGTGGCAGCCAACATGCTCGAAACGCAGGAAAAGGCGGGCTGGCGCTCGGTAGAATTATATGCCGCGTTGGCGAGCGCCTATCAGGCAAGCGGTCGAACCCGAAAGATGAGCGAGGCGAAGGCAAAGGCGCTGGCGATCAACCCCAAGGCATTTGATGAGGCAGCCGGTCTGCTGGCTTTTGGCAACCACTAGGACTGAGGAATC
>CAXIBD010000159.1:0-3561 GCA_964022135.1 uncultured Sphingomonadales bacterium
GGGTCAGTTCCTCTTCGTCGCAAAGCTCGGTGGCGCTGACGACCTCGTCATATTTCTCGGTCCAGGCGGTATAGTTGAAGCCGGGGGGAAGGTCGGACATCGCCCGGTTGGGACGGACCGGCATCATGCCATCGTCGCCGGCGTCTCCCATTTCCTCTTCGGCGCCTTCTTCCAGCTCCTCGGCGTTCTGGTCGCTTTCACCGTCCTGACTGTCGTCGTCCGAGGGCTCCGACCGCATTTCCGACTCGCCCTGGTCGCCGGTGGCTTCCTCGTCGGCGCCGTCATCGGTGCTGTCGTCGCTTTCCTCGTCGCTGTCGTCCTCGCTGTCTTCCGGTTCGGATTCATCGTCGCTCTTGATCAGGTCGAGATGCTGCAGCAATTGCGTCGACAATTTTGCGAAACTATTCTGGTCGTCCAGCGTCAGATTGAGGCCGTCGAGATCGGCGCCCGCGCCTTCCTCGATCCACTCGCGAAGCATGTCGAGCCCCTTGATCGTGCCTGCTGGTGGAACCTGGCCGGTCAGCTTTTCGCGCGCCAGCAGCGCCAGTGCGGTGGAAATCGGTACTTCGTCGCGATTCTGGGCCCGGGAAATCGGATCGGAACGCATCCGCATTTCCAGCGCCGCGTTGAGATTGTCCTTTGCCCCGGCCATGACCCGAGAGCCCAGCGCGTCGGTGCGCACCTGCTCGAGGGCGTCGAAACAGGCGCGGGCGACGGCTTCCTGCGGCGCATTTTTCCGGTGCATTGCCTCATCATGATGGCGCAGTTTCAGGGAAAAGCTGTCGGCAAAGCCGCGCGCCTCGGCGACTTGCGCCGGTGGCAGGTCGCGTGCCGGCATCGGCACCTTGAGATGCGGGCCGGACTGGGACGGGGCTTCGGCGGTATAGGCCAGCTCCAGGTCCGGATCACGGGCAATGGCGCGCGCCGTGCCGCCGAGCACGTCCTTCAGGTCATCAAGTTTGGTACGATCAGCCATAGAAGCGAACAGCTTTAAGCGGAAAGGTCAGGGGAATCAAAGGCCTAATTTTCGGTATTTTTGTTAGGCGAAGGCTGGCGTCGGGGGTCACTGCCCGGGTGGCGTTTCTTCCTGGCGCCGTTCGATCGCCACGCCATCGCCATCGATTGTCACATCGACCGGCACGCCGCCAACATCCGTGCCAATCCTGACGCCGGAATCGCCATTGATCCGGATTTCGGTATCGCCCGGCCCGGCCGGAGCTTCCGGCATTTCGGGAAGGTCGAGCGGAACGACCGGGCCTTCCGGATCGGGCTTGCGAGCCGGCCTGGCGGTGCCAGCAGGTTTCTTGGCTTGTACCGCCTGTTGCATGAAATCCTTCCAGATGCGGGCGGGCAGGCTGCCGCCACTGACGCCCTTGAGCGGCGTATTGTCGTCATTGCCGATCCAGACGCCGACCACCAGCCGGTCATCGCCGTCGCCGGCATAGCCGACGAACAGGGCGTCCCGGTTGTTCTGGCTGGTCCCGGTCTTGCCGTAATTGGGGATCGACAGCATCGCCCGGCGGCCCGTCCCGTCGTTGACCGCAGACCGCAGCAAGGCTTCCATATTGGCGTGGGTTCTGGACTCATAGCGGCCCGGCCAGTCGAAAAGCCATTCGGTCCAGCTCTGCTCCTCCTTCTTGAACGCATAGGGTTCCACCGGCCATTTATTGCCCGCAACACCCGCATAGGCAGCGGTCAGTTCCATCAGGGTCATCGTCGACGTGCCGAGCGCCAGGCTGGGGTCATCCTCGGCCAGCCGCGACCGGATCCCGAGATTGCGCGCTTCACGGATCACCGCACGATCGCCCAACTGGCCAAAGAGGCGCACCGCCGCGACGTTACTCGACTTGGCGAAGGCTTCTTTCAAGGTAATGGCGCCGCGATAGCTTTCTCCCGCGTTCTTGGGCAGATAACCGCCCTTCGTGATCGGCGTGTCGTCGACCATGTCATCCGGCTGCATGCCCGAGCGCAGCGCCGCCAGCCAGACAAACAGCTTGAACGTCGAGCCCGGCTGGCGCTTGGCCTGGGTGACCCGGTTGAAGGCGGATTTTGCATAGTCCTTGCCACCGATCATGGCCACGACCTCGCCGTCCGGGCGCATCGCGACCAGTGCGACCTGCGCCTGACCGAGTGGCGCGCGTGCCACGACGCGGCGCGCGATGTCCTGCAGGCGCGAATCCAGGGTGGTGGTCAGAGTGAGCTTCTCGTAGCTGAGATCGGTCAGCGCGCGGGCCTCCGGCATCGCCCAGTCGGCGAAATAGGTGCCGGTGGGCAGGCTGTTCCTGGCCCGGACATCCAGTCTGGCGATACCGAGCCGGTCGGCTTCCGACTGGCTCAGATAACCGGCACTGACCATCGCGGCCTTGACCAGATTGGCCCGCTTGGCCGCCAGTTCCGGGTTGCGGGTCGGCGCGAGCCGGGAAGGGGCCTGCACCAGGCCGGCGAGCATGACCGACTGTTCGAGCGTCAGGTTTTCCGGCTGGCGGTAGTAATAATGCAGCGACGCGGCGCGCAGGCCGTAGACATTGTCGCCAAAATAGACGTTCGAGAGATAGCGCTCGAGAATTTCATCCTTGGTCAGCCAGGCCTCCAGCCAGAATGCGATCAGCATTTCCCGTGCCTTGCGGGTCAGGCTGCGTTCCGGGGTCAGGAAGGTGGTCTTGGCGAGCTGCTGGGTGATCGTGCTACCGCCCTGGGTCATGCCGCTGCCGGAGAAATTGCTCCATAGCGCCCGCGCGAGACCGCGCGGATCGACGCCCCAGTGCGAATAGAAGCGCCGGTCCTCGATCGACAGGAAGGCCTGCGTCACATGATCGGGAAGCTCGGCAACACGGACAGGCTTGTCGACCACCGCGCCATTGCGGGCGAACGGCTGTCCATCGGAGGTCAGCAGCGTGATTTGCGGTGGCGCGATCGGCTGCAGCGATTTGGACAAAGGCGCGGTGATCGCGAGATAGGCGATGATCAGGATGAAGGCCAGAAGCCCGGCGGCGACCACGCGGCTGGTCCACCACCATTTCCCGTGCGGTTTTTTGAGCGGCGCGAGCGGTGCTTCGATGCGCGGCGGGATGGCATCGCCATAGGGCTGGTAATAGGTGGTTTCGGCGGCTGATTTCGTGCCGAACGGCCAATACCAGCGCCGTCTCTTCGCGTCAGAAGGGGTTCGATCAAGCATTGGTCGCTGTGTTACAAAAATAATACGCTAGAAGCGAGAGGAAATATTCGAACAGCGATTGCTGGCCGATGAACATCAATTTGCGGATTGTTCCTGCTGGTCTTCGAACCAGACGACAGTGCGCTTGGCGTTCAACTGCCCATCACGCTTTCCGGCAAGTCTTCGCCAAATACCCGCTGGTAATATTCGGCGACCAGCATCCGTTCCGCCTCGTCGCACTTGTTCAGGAAGGAGAGGCGGAAGGCGAAGCCGATATTCTTGAAGATCGCGGCATTCTGCGCCCAGCTGATCACGGTCCGCGGGCTCATCACGGTGGAAATGTCGCCGTTGATGAAACCCTGCCGGGTCAGGTCGGCGACCTTGATCATATTCGCGACCGTGTCGTC
>CAXIBD010000160.1:0-3500 GCA_964022135.1 uncultured Sphingomonadales bacterium
GACAGGTTGATATTGTTTGGCTCTTTCGATGAGATATTTGGATACGGTATAGGCGGCATCGCCAGCGCCCTGACCAAGGCCGCCGGTCAATATGTCCGCGCCCGAAAGGCTATCGCGTTTCCCGTCCGCGCCAATCTGACCGGAAAATATGCCGTTGGCATTGGCGGAAAAGCCGCGCCCAAACCCGCCGACAATCCCGGCAAGCAGGGCTTGACTGACAAGATTGCCTTCGCGGCTGACAACGCGGCCGCGCACGCCGGATTTACCGGCAAAGCTGATAAAGCCTTTAACCTCGCTGACGGCGACCCGCCCGCCGGGCTGATCGCAGGTCATACGCGCAAGCTTCACATAAACTTTTTCAGCCGAGAGATCGCCGCGAGCCGCGCCGTTGACGATGCATCCAGTGATATTTGTCGTAAGCAATTTGCCGTTTTTGACCACCGAACGGGCAGGGCCGGTAATCCTGAGTACCACCGGCAAGGGGTCGCTCTGACTGGCAACCCCGACCGAGGCATCAACGCCAACAATAACTTTTGCCGGTGCATAGCTATTGGGTGGTAGATATTCCGGGCTGTCTTCAACCAGCAGCGGTGATGTTTCAGATGTGCGCTTCTTGGAAGATTTTGATCCCTGCTCGGTGCTTCCGAAATTGAGTATTTTGACTGCGCCGGATGGAGAACCACCAGGCGTGATTTCTGTACCATCGGGTGATCCAAGCGATGACGACTGGCGGTTAAAATCGCTTGCCTGCGGCCCATAGGTCGGCGGTGTCGCCAGCGGCGGTGTTGCGGCTTTCTCTTCCAGCTGCGTCTTTAGACCCGCGTTTTCCGCAGAGATCGCATCGATAGCCGCTTGCCCGTTGGTGCGCATTTCGCTGTTCTCAAGCCGAAGAGCTTCAATCTTATCTTCTATCTCGCGTGTAGGGAGCTGCGCTTCCTTGAGAGCCTTTTGATCCTGGGTAAGTTTATTAAGCCGGTTTTCATAAGCCGCGACAAACTCGCGCTGGGAAAGATTGCGGTTGACCAGACTGCCAGCATCAATGGTCACTATGCCGCTTTCTTGCGTACCTTTTTCATCGCCATCACCTGCAAACAGAAACCAACCGCCTGCGATCAGCGCGAGACTGCCAATACCGGCGAGCAGCATATTTTGCCGGCGCGCGATCTTCTTGTTGAGGCCGACGCGCGCATGTCCGGGTTCTGCCTCTATGTCCGGAATTTGGGTTGCCGTTTTGACGTCGCTCATTGGTCTGCCCCCCGGGTCGCGGTGACAACAAAGGCCGATGTGCTTGTTCCGGCTTTCAGTGTGTTTTGGGCAAAGGAAATTGCGCGCGCGGATTTTGGTGCGAGCTCTGCTTCATTGAGCTCGACTGCTATTTTTCCGCGATTGGTGAGAATGAACTGCTGCGCGTTGTAATTAGCTCCGCGATATTCCGCGATGAGCTGGACTTCGATGGATCCGGTTCGAACCGGGCGCGTCATCCGCTGGCGCACGCTATAACCGGGAGGCGCTTTCCCCTCCGCCACCGCTTTGACCAAAGCGATGATGGTCTGCTCTTCGCTTCTTTCGTTTTCCCAAGTCTCCGCCTCCGGTTTTGCAAGGGCGGGATTGGTTATAAAAAGCTGATGCGCTTCAACAGGGGCCGTGTGGCAGGCAAATTTATAGACAAAACCCTGTTTGCTGGTGGCGAAGAAACTAACGCTGTCGCTGGCGAAGCTGGGCGGTACGGAAATATAGATATCGCCGCGCACCGGTTCATGGGTCACCCCGAAATCATTATAGGGATAGCCCGAAGCGATTTTTGAAACGCTGGAAAATTCGTCACCAACCAGCGCTATGCGCGTGAGTTCATCGCGCGATAATGTGCAGTCAATCTTTGCATTGTCCGCCGCCTCGATAAACTGGTCCGCCAAAGCGGGTGATGCGCTGACCGAAAGTGCGGTAATAAGTAATGCCAAGCCAAGAGTTTTGAACCCTGTATCGGGAAGCCGCGTAACGCCCCAGCTGATGCTCGCCATGCCGCCGCCCACAAGACAGGCGGGCAGGGATGTTAATATGCTGCTCATAACGAGGCATCCTTTTCGATTGATTTTTGCTGAATTTGTTGATCGCGCTCGGTTGGGACCTGCGCAAAACCGGTCAGCGCAAGCCGAAGGCCTGAGTAGGTCCAGCTAAAGATAAATTTGCGCTCCTCGCTGGCGATTACCTGCGCGCCGACAAACGTCTTGAGCGTTCCGGTCACTTCAGACTTGAGTTCTTTCGGATCGATGACGAGCGAACGGATGACAAACGCCTGGGCAATATCGGAGCCGCGTTGTTCGGAAACGATTTGGACCAATTCTGATTTGAGGCGGCCATGGGCACTGGGATCGGCTAGCTTGAGAATCTGTTCCATCCAGTAATCAAGCCCTTCAGGGCTACGGTTGAGCAGCATGAGAGCGGTATCTCGGGTGACGAGCTCCAAATATTCATGGGACACGCCTGCGCTCGATAAAGTCAGCGATTGTCCGGTCACAGGTACCAGCACGATTTCACGTGACTGCATTGATCCAGCTGCAATGGCGGCCAGACTGGTGACCGCTAGCCCTGCGGCTGCGAGCGCAAGCCAGTTGCGTTGCCGGAGCAGACGCTGCGCCGATTGATGTGCTATTTGTGCTTCCATCTTCTCCTCCTTCAACCGGCCAGAAGTCGGCAATAGGAGGGCGGCGTCGCTTTCAATCCCAGAAATGATCCGGGCAGATACCAGTAGACAGCATGAAGGAGCTGCGCGTTCGCACCGCCAGATTTTGCTTTTCGAAGGGCAAACCAGGCGACAAATGCTAGTGCGATTCCTACAAAAATATGCTGCGCTAATATGCCCCAGGCGAACGGGATGATCAGGCCAAGAAACTCGTCGATCGTCCAAAATCCGATGAGTTCGGGATCATCAAGCCGCCGGGGCAAAAGATATCTGTCAGCCATTTGTGCCGCCCTCCTTGCCGGTCGCAGTCGTTAAATGACTGCCGTGACAACAGAGGTGACGATGGGAACGCCGGTCCCGACGCCGATACCGACGCCTACGGGTACCGCGATTTGCCCCAATGAAAAGCGTCCGGATGCAAGACCAATAAGCCCCGCAGCCAGACTGAGAACGGTAATGATCTTGCCACCAGAACCTTCTAGAAAGTCAGTAAATTTTGCTAGCGCAGGATCAAAGGTATTGTCCGCGCCTGCATAGGCAGCCGTTGCACAGAGAAGCGCTATAGCTGCTGGAATGAGATAATCGGATGCGCGCCGGTGTGTTTGAGAAATATTGGTCATGGAAAATCACTTTCGCTTGAGAAACATGAAACAGCATGTGTTCGCTGTATGTTCTAAGTGCGCGATTGACCCGCCTGTAGGAAAACAGGAAATGGGAAAATAGGTGCCTTCCAAGCAAAAAGCGACATTCTGGATGGCAAATGGGCATAGCCGAACAGCGATTGCGCTAATCTGCCCGGAACTGTTCAGGCCAGCACAGC
>CAXIBD010000161.1:0-3497 GCA_964022135.1 uncultured Sphingomonadales bacterium
TTTCGCGCACCCGCGCCTTGATTGCTGGCAATTATGTCCAGGCGCACCGCGTGGTTCAAAATACTTTGCAATGTAGCAACCGATCTCGATGCCACGCCGGCGCCACCCTTTGTCACGCCGCCGCGTCCAGGGGTGCGAGGCTTGGCGGTCTTTCCGATGGCAATATCGCTTTGCATGGCTTCAATGTCCGCTATCTTGAGGGCTTCAGCGACACGTTTGCCGAGCAAAGGCTTGATATGCTGTTCGATACGGCTGCTGTCCATTGCAAGAGTGGAAGACTTGATCGGGCGATTCCGGCGCCCCAATATTCGGCCAGCAGTTGCTTCGGACATATACCAGTCGCAAACTTCTTCGACCTTCATTGCTTGCTTGCGACCATTTTTCTCAGCTGCTGGATCTTTACCGTCCGCGATAGAGCCTAGCTGGATTTTTGCCTTTTCGCGCGCCTGTTCAACCGTCAAAATACCATAGCGGCCAATCACAATCCGTCTGCTGCGGCCTTCGGAATTGCGATATTGGAGAATGAAGCTCTTGAGGCCGGATGCCGTGACCCGCACGCCAAACCCGCGCAATTCGCCATCCCATTTGAATGCTTGGCCCTTCCGGGGGGCTGCGAGAGCGTCAACGCTACGCTTGGTCAGCTTGGACATTGTGTGTCAATCCTGTTGCAAATTTTGCTTACATTAGCACGTCAACGTCAAAATGTAAGCAATATGTAAGCACTTTGGATCAAAAAACAGGTTGCTTTCCGATATGATAGCGTAGAAATCTTCTTCAAGTACGAATATATATTTATATATTATAGTATGTTAGAGAAGCATAGCGGATCGTAGCGAAATTGGATCTGGATATTGCCAAGGTTGGGGTCGAGAGTTCGAATCTCTTCGCCCGCTCCAGTTTTTCGGAAAAAATGGCAATCCGGCGGATTGCCATCCGAAAAACTCCCGAGCGCAAGCGAGGGCGGCTTGCCCAAAATTGAGCCACACCCATCACCCCAGGAGGCTCCTCCTCCCCAGCAAGATGTCTCAATCCGGCAGCTTGCCCAAATATTCACATACAGATCGCACCCCAGTTTCCTGCTGTCATCGGAAGGACTGCGGCAGAATCAATCTTCCGGGCGAATCAGCGCCCGGCCCGCGATGTTCGGTGCGTCTGGTTCTTTCGCTGCTCCAGGATACGGGTCACCAGCTCCAGGTCCTCCGGCTTGTCGACATCGATCGCCGCTTCGGGAAAGGGCAGGAACACCGGTTCAGCCTTCAGCGAAAGCCGCTCGCCGGCCCTGGCCATCGCGTCCCCGAAACTGATCGTGCGGCTGAGCGCCCGGAGCAGCAGCCAGGGACCGAACTGGGCAAATATTTTCCAGCCCTTCTTGCGGTCCCTCTCGACCGTCGACCACAGGGCCAGCGCCGGCCGCGCCGCTTCATTGCGCAGGGCAAAGAGATTGGCACCGCTATAGGCCCCGCCCCGGAATTTCAGCCAGGTCCGGCGGGCGTCGGGATAGGCGGCCAGCATGGTCTGGCGCTCGACCACGCCGACCGCGACATCCTGACCGCTTTGGGCCCGCAGGAAAGCGTCCAGAATTTCTGCGTCCAGCAGCGCATTGTCTGCTGTCGTGACCAGTACCGGCCATGGCGCAAGAGCGCTTCCCGCGACCTTGTGGACGCTGGTCGCGATGCCATCGCTGGACTGGGCAAAGCCGATCCGTTCATTGTCTGCCAGATCGTTCTCAAGGCCGGCCTTCAGCGCCTCGGGCGACTGGCCCAGGATCAGGACCCTGCCGACATCGGGTGACGCCAGCAACGCGCGCGCGACGCGCCCGAGCATCGTCTGTCCGGCGATCGGGATCAGCGCCTTGAAGGGGACATTGCAATGTGCGGCCATCGGATCGCCCTCCGGGCGCTGGCCCGCCAGGATGATTGCGGTCCACAACGGCGGCTCGCCGGCCTGCCTATCGGCATCACTAACAGGGGGTACGGACATCCTTGTTTTTTCCCATGGCGGCCCGCGAAAGCCGGTTGCATGGCAAGGGCTTTAGCCGCCGCCGATGATTTTGCAAAGCGGGCCACGCAATCATCCGGTCGCGCCGGACCGGAAGCAACTGCTGGACGCCGAACGCGTAGACTTTCTTGGACAATTTGTCCAAGGACAGTCAGCGGCGGATTGGTTTCGCCGCACAGCAGATGGGGTCGGACATCCGATGGAAAAGACATGATGCCCGATGTACCAGGCGATTCCCGGCGGATCGGCTTTCTGTTCAATCACGACGAACTGCATCAGGTTGCCCATATCGCGCCGATCATTTCCGCGCTGCAGCGGCGCGCGCCCGGCGCCCGCGTCGAGGTCATCACTTCCAGCGAGCGGCAGGCCGAGGCGGTACGCGCATTTCTCGACCCCGCTTTGCCGACACCGGCCTTCTGGTCGATCCGGCCGCATGCCGGCACCCGCTTGGTCGAGAAAATGCTCGGCAATATGGTGCCGCTCAACCGCCTCAGCAGCCTCAAGCGCAACGCCGACCTGTTCCGGCAGTTCGACGCGCTTGTGGTCCCGGAAACAACCACGACCTTCCTGAAGAAAAACGGCAGGATGGACCGGCCAAAGCTGATCTTCTTTCCCCACGGCGCCGGTGACCGCTCGATCGGATTTGCACCGGAGATCAGCCTGTTCGACTATGTGCTGCTGCCCGGTGCCAAGACCCGCGACCGGATGCTGGCCGCCGGAGTGATCCGCCCCGACAACCACCGCATCGTCGGCTATCCCAAGTTCGAGGCCTATGGCGATCGCCCGCCGGTCCGGCTGTTCGACAATGACCGGCCGACCGTGCTCTACAACCCGCATTTCGACCCCCTGCTGTCGTCCTGGTTCCGCTTCGGCGAGCAGATTCTCGACTATTTCGCCAGTCAGAACAGCTATAATCTGGTGTTCGCGCCGCATGTCATGCTGTTCCAGCGCAGGCTGCTGGCCTCGGTCGAGCATCGCCTGCTGCGGCTGCGCCAGCGCATCGATCCGCGCTATGCCAGGCTCGACCATATCCACATAGATACCGGCAGCGTGCGCAGCGTCGACATGACCTATACCAGTGCCGCCGACATCTATCTCGGCGACGTCAGCAGCCAGATCTACGAATTTATCCGGACGCCCCGGCCGGCGATCTTCCTGAATTCCCATAATGCGCAGTGGCAGGGCAATCCCAATTACGAGCACTGGACCTTCGGCCCCGTGCTCGACGATCCCGCCGGAATCGCGGAAGCGCTGGCTGCGGTCTCCCCGCTACCCGAAAGCTACCGGCAAGTGCAGAAGCAGGCCTTTGCCTATTCCTTCGATATGGACAATCCGGACCCTCCGTCGCAGCGCGCGGCCGCGGCGATCGCCGAATTTCTCGATATTCCGTAGGCCTTCCCGCGGATCAGAAGTCGATCGCGATGCCCTTGTGCTCCCAGTCGCCATAGCGGGTCGGCCCGTTCTTGGCCGCGATCTCCTCGGCCTTTTCGATCGGATCG
>CAXIBD010000162.1:0-3435 GCA_964022135.1 uncultured Sphingomonadales bacterium
CTGGCCGACCTGATGATGACCGCGGGCAAGGAAGTCGAATTCCTGATCCAGCGGCTGGCGCAAAAGGCGCGCGCCGCCGGCATCCACCTGATCATGGCGACGCAGCGGCCATCGGTCGACGTGATCACCGGCGTGATCAAGGCCAACCTGCCGACCCGGATCAGCTTCCACGTCACCTCGAAGATCGATTCGCGGACGATTCTCGGCGAACAGGGTGCCGAACAGCTGCTCGGCAAGGGCGACATGCTGTACATGCCGGGCGGCAAGCAGCTGACCCGCGTGCACGGACCCTTTGTCTCCGATGACGAGGTGCGGCGCGTCGCCGACCACTGGCGTTCACAGGGACAGCCGGACTATATCCAGGCGGTGACCGAGGAACCCGAGGACGGCAGCTTTGCGCTGGACGGCGCGGACCTCAGCGACAACAAGGAAGACCGGCAATATACGCAGGCCTGCCAGATCGTCTTCGAGAGCCAGAAAGTGTCGACCAGCTGGCTGCAGCGGCAATTGCGGATCGGCTATAATACCGCCGCCCGGATCATCGACCGGATGGAGGAGGACGGGTTCATCACCCCGCCCAACCATATCGGCCGCCGGGAAGTGCTGCGCGACCAGCACGGAGAACCGCTCTAGCGGCAGATTTTCGCGGCTTTCCTGACAGAGTGATTAAGCCATCGTTCAATCGCCACCGGCTAGGCGGACATCTGGTTAATCTGGAGTTTTATTAATGTTGAAATATGGTTTCGCCCTGATCGCTGCGCCGCTGGCCCTGACCGCCAGCCTGCCTGCCACCGCCCAGCAAAGTCCGACCGACAGCCTGTCGAAGATTTCGAACCATTTGCGGTCGATGTCGACGATGACCGCGAATTTCACCCAAACGGATCGCAGCGGCCAGATGCTGACCGGCAAGCTCACCATCAAGCAGCCCGGCAAGATCCGCTTCGAATATCAGAAAGATGCCAATCTGCTGATCGTCGGCGACGGCAAGGCGCTGACCCTGATCGACTATGACGTGAACCAGGTCCAGCGCTGGCCGATCAGCAACAGCCCGCTGGCGGCGCTGCTCAATCCCGAGCGCGACCTGTCCAAATATGGCAAGATCATCCCGACGCGCAACCCGGCGGTGCTGAGCGTCGAGGTCCGCGATCCGAAGCGTCCGGAATATGGCATCATCACGATGGTGTTTACCAAGAAGCCGGGCGCGCCCGGCGGGCTGAGCCTGGACGGCTGGGTTTCCCTGGATTCGAAAAACAACCGGACGTCGATCCGACTCTCCAATCAGAAATTTGGCGCGTCGGTCTCCAACAGTACGTTCAATTGGGATGATCCGCGGCGAAAAAGTCGCGGCAAGCGGTGAACCGAGACAGGCTGCCGATCAGCAGACCGGGATATTGATTCCGTTCATATTCGCGACAGAATCCCGAGCGTATAAATGATCACAGGATGCAGAGAGACAGTCAGGTTTTCCCCCTGTTACCTGACATAATGAGTTCTCTCTCATCTTTTGCGTGACGAACGCGAGTTAGCCCCCACCTCCTTAATGCCCCCGGAGGTGGGGGTTTTACTTTCTCCGGCCCGAAATTTTCCCCGTTGCTCCCATGCCTTTGGGCTTGGGTTTATGCGCCAGCGTGGCTATCAGACTCGGCATGAGTGATACCCTGAAAATCGTCAGCTGGAATATCAACAGCATCCGTGCCCGACTCGACATCGTCGAACGGTTTCTGACCGAGGAGGCACCCGACATTTTGTGCCTGCAGGAAACCAAGGTTCGCAACGAGCAATTTCCCGAAGGCATGTTTCGGCGGCTGGGCTATAATCACCAGATCCTGAACGGCCAGCCGATGCATCACGGCGTGGCGATCATCAGCCGGGTGCCGCTGCACAAGGACGAACGGTTCGACTGGCAGGACAATGGCGAGGCCCGGCACGTCGGCGCGGTGTTGCAGAACGGCGTGCGGATCGAGAATGTCTACATTCCCGCCGGCGGCGAAATACCGGATCGCGAGCTCAATCCGAAATTCGGCCAGAAGCTCGATTTCTTCGGACGGATGACCGAATGGTCAAGCAAACTGAAGGAACCGACGATCCTGATGGGCGACTTCAACGTCGCCCCGCTCGAGTCCGATGTCTGGAGCCACAAGGCCCTGGTCAAGGTGGTCAGCCACACCCAGATCGAGATCGATCATCTTTACAAGATGCGCGACGCGCATGGCTGGGTCGATGTCGGACGCAAGCTGATTCCCGATCCCGAGCGGCTGTTCACCTGGTGGAGCTACCGCGCCAAGGACTGGCGGGCCTCCGACAAGGGCCGCCGGCTCGACCATGTCTGGGTCAGCCCGGAACTGGGCGACAAGGCGGTCAGCCATTCCGTGCTGGAAGATGCGCGCAGCTGGGGCAAGCCGTCCGATCATGCACCGCTGATCACGGAATTCGAATTTTGAACGCAGCGCCTCTTGATGGGGGCCGCAAGGTAGGTGGGGCCGACAAGGCAGCGGCCCGCCGCGCGGCCCGCGCGATCGACGCGCTGCGCCGGGGCTGGCCGATCGGCGTGGAGGCGGGCGGCGAGCGGCTCCATCTGCTGCCGGTGGAAACCGGCGCGCTGGAGCAGGCCCTGCCCGCCTCCGGCAGTGTGTCCCTGCTGATTTCGGCGAGCCGCGCCGATACGCTGAGGCTGCTCAACCAGCTTGCGGCTGCCGATCCGAACCTGCCGATCCAGATCCGCCTGCCCGCGCCGGTCACCCCAGCAGAGATCATCGCCATCGTCGACCCGGTGCTCGACATGCAATATCCGATGAAGGGGCCGTTTCGCAGCGAGCCGCTGAGCAACCCGGCCGCCGCCACGGCGGCGATGGAACTGGCCCGCCATGCGGCGCTGCTGCCCGCCTTTCTGATCGTCGACGAGGCAGAGGACATCGTCCAGGCCGAGGATGTTGCGGCCTATGCCGATTCCAGTGCGCTGACGATCAGCGCCCATGCCCGGCTCCCGGTCGCGGCCAATGCCGAGGCGCATATCTACGGCTTTCGCAGCGATGCCGATGCCACCGACCATATCGCGCTGATTGTCGGCAAGCGCGATGCCAGTACCCCGGTGGTGCGCCTGCACAGCGAATGCCTGACCGGCGACGTGCTGGGCAGCCTGAAATGCGACTGCGGGCCGCAGCTGCACGCCGCGCTCGACCAGATGGCCGAGACGACCTGGGGTGTGCTGCTCTACCTGCGCCAGGAAGGGCGCGGCATCGGGCTGATCAACAAGCTGCGCGCCTATGCGCTGCAGGATCAGGGCTTCGACACGGTCGATGCCAACCAGCGGCTCGGCTTTGCGATTGACGCCCGCGATTTTTCGACCGCCGCGCGGATGCTGGACCTGCTCAATGTGCCGAAGGTCCGGCTGCTGACCAACAATCCGGAGAAGGTGGAAGGACTGGAGGCATGTGG
>CAXIBD010000163.1:0-3320 GCA_964022135.1 uncultured Sphingomonadales bacterium
GACGATGCCCTTCGAGCCCATGCCCGCCTCGGTCAGGCCGAGATGCAGCGCGTGGTTGGTGCGCCGCGACAGGTCGCGATAGACGGCGATCAGATCCTGCACCTGGCTGACCTTGGCCGACAGGATGATGCGGTCGCGGCCGAGGCCGATCTCCTCGGCCAGCTCCGCCGACAGCAGCGCCGACTGGATGATCGCCTCGCGCGTCACGGCCCGTGCCGAGCGCGGCTGCGGCAGATCGTTGTTGGCGTCCATCAGCCGGGTCAGCAATTCCTGGTCCAGCGAGCCCCAGTTGACGCCGATACGCACCGGCTTGTCGTAGCGGATCGCGGTTTCGACGATGGCGCCGAACTGCCGGTCCTTCTTGTCCTTGAAGCCGACATTGCCGGGATTGATGCGATATTTCGCCAAGGCCTCGGCACAGGCCGGGTGATCGGCGAGCAGCTTGTGGCCGATATAGTGGAAGTCGCCGACCAGCGGCACGTCGACGCCCAGCCGGTCGAGACGTTCGCGGACCTTCGGCACGGCCGCGGCGGATTCGTCGCGGTCGACGGTGATGCGGACGATCTCCGAGCCGGCCTTGGCGAGCGCCGCCACCTGCGCGACCGTCGCATCGATGTCGGCCGTATCGGTGTTGGTCATCGACTGGACGACGACCGGTGCGCCCCCTCCGACCATGATGTTGCCGACACCCACGCCGACGGTGGATCGGCGCGGCGCCGGATCGGCGTCGATCGTGGCGGCCGGGTCGATCGGCGAATGAACGGTCATGGCAAGGCCTCGGGTGGATGTTCGCTGCCGTCGAGGTGGCGCCTTCGCGCCGGCTTGTCAATTCAGAGGGGGTCGCATGCGGGACCGATCACGGGAACGGACTGTGCTTTCCCGACAGCGCGACACGGGCCGCACCACCCTTGAAGCATGGCGGCGTCCTGCCCTATGGCGATACCGGCAATCGCGCGAAGGAGTTTCCCCATGTCCGTCGGATACGGCCCAATCATCGTCATCATCGCGTTCCTGCTCCTGATCGCGGCGATGCCGACATGGCCCTATTCCCGCCAATGGGGATACCGGCCGACCATGGTGCTGGCGATCATCTTCATGATGGTGGCCGTCTTCGTCGCCATTGGCGGGTTCGGCCCCGCCTGAGGGCCGATCGGCAGGGCGCCGATGCTGGGAACTGAAACCCGGTTCAAAGGTTTGTGATGGCAAGTCTCACGAACAATCAGGAACCAGTCCCATGAGTGTCGGCACGATCCTTCTCATCATCCTTATCCTGATCCTGGTCGGGGCGCTTCCGACCTGGGGCTATTCCGGCGGCTGGGGCTATGGCCCGTCGGGCATCGTCGGCGTGCTCCTGGTCATCCTGATCATCCTGCTGCTGCTCGGGAAGATCTGACGCGCCGTCCCCGAAGCTGTCTGGCTTCGGGGACCTCTCTTTTCAGGACGGCGCCGGATCGGAGACCGCGACGGGTGCATCCACCGAGCGATCATCGGCGCCGGCCAGCAGCCCCGACATCGCCAGAATGACGACCAGCAACCCCGACATGCCGAAGAAGACCACCGGAAAGCCGAGATGCTCGGCGATGAACCCGATGATCGACGGCGCGATCAGAATGCCCGAATAGCCGAGCGTCGTCGCGATCGCGAGACCGACCCCCGGCCGCAGCCCGGCGATGTTGCCCGCCGCCGAGAAGGTGACCGGCACGATGTTCGACAGTCCCACACCGAGCAGCGCGAAGCCGGCAATCGCCCAGCCGAGGCTCGGCGCCAGCCCGACGGCGCACAGGCCCCCGATCCCCGCCACGAGCGACAGCCGCACGGTGCGCACCGCGCCCAGCCGGTCGCGGATACTGTCACCGGCAAAGCGGAACACCGCCATCGCCGCCGAGAACGCCGCGAAGGCAAAGCCCGAACTGGAAATCGTGGCGCCCAGATCCTGGCGCAGATAGATCGCGCTCCAGTCAATCGCCGCGCCTTCGGGCACCATGGCAAACAGCGCCAGAATGCCGATGGCCAGCCCCTTGAGCAGCGCCGGCCGGTTGCGCCTCGCCGCGGCCCGGATGGCGCCGAGGCCGCCGGTGCCCTCGCTCGTCCCGGCCATGACCTGCCCGTCGTCGAACATGCTGCGGCGAACCGGCAGGATCAGGACAAGCGTGATCGCGCCGATCGCCAGCGCATGGGCCGGCGCGCCGATCGCTTCGATCAGCGGCCCGCCCAGTGCGGCACCGACGAAGCCGCCGACCGACCAGAAGCCGTGACAGGACGACATGATCGCCCGGCCGAGCCGGCGCTCGACGGCGACGGCATTGGCGTTGATCGCGACATCCATGCCGCCCATCATCGCGCCGAAGGCGAAGATGGCGATCGCGGCGAAGACCGGCGTCGGCGCCAGCACCAACAGCGGCAGCGCGAACGCGAGCAGTGCCTGGGTCACCAGAACCGGTCGCCGCGAACCGCGCGTCGCCAGAACGCCGCCGATGAGCGGCATGGCCGTAATCGCACCGAGGCCCAGCACCAGGATGAACAGGCCGAGGGTGGATTCGCCGATCCCCAGACGCGCCGCGAGCACCGGCACCTGCGGGGTCCACGAGCCGAGAACCAGCCCGTTGACGAAGAAGGCCAGCGCCACGGCAATCCGCGTCGGCGGAAAAGCAATCGAGCGCGTTTGCGGAACTCTACCTGAGAAGGGCTGCCTCTGGTTCATTGCAATTTCGGCCTAAAGGACAGCGGAGTCGATGAACCCTCAACTAATATCCCGTCAATCTCCGCAGCAGACTCGCATCCTCATCACTTATCATTTCTTGGTAGAACGAAACATTATTATTGGTAACATCAAATTCATCATCAAAAAATCTCCACCCAGGCTGCATTGCGACGACCTTCGCAGGATCGGTCATCCCCATCCAATCCCGAACAATTCCGAATATCGTTGTGCTGTACTGATGTTTCTGCGCAACCTCAGCGTATCCATCAGGTATAATCTGCTCCAAGTCTCCTATACTATGCACACCGAATGAATATAACTCATCTATCAGAGACTGATAGTCGTCGTAATTTGTATCAAATACTTCGAAACCCGTCTTTGACGCCCACCTATCGATAAACTCCTTTAAAGTTAATGTATTTACTTCTATATTCTGGTTTCCCGCGTTGTACTGATCACCTATTTCTTTCTTATAGGATTCAATTTCAGCGACCAATTCGGCAAAACCTCGATCTGCAATTTCCAGCAAACCGGCATGCAGATTCAGTTTTCGAGTAATCTCATACCGCACGCAAGAATCAAACTCATACGCACGGTCGTGAGAAAGCTCTGCCCAAGT
>CAXIBD010000164.1:0-3295 GCA_964022135.1 uncultured Sphingomonadales bacterium
GCAATTCAACGGCGTAGAAGGCGCTCCGGCAAGGGAATATCTGAAGAACCGCGGCATTTCCGAAAGCACGATCCGCGAATTCGGATTCGGCTTTGCCCCCGATTCGCGCGGCCGGCTCAAACAGGCGCTGTCGACCCATGGCATGGACCAGCTGATCGAGGCCGGGCTGCTGATCAAGGTCGATGACAAGGAACCCTATGACCGGTTCCGCGGCCGGCTGATGATCCCGATCCGCGACCCGCGCGGCCGGGTGATTGCCTTTGGCGGCCGGATTCTGGGCGACGGCGAGCCCAAATATCTCAACTCCCCCGACACACCCTTGTTCGACAAGGGCCGCACGCTCTACAATCTCGACAAGGCCTCCCCAGCGTCCCGCCAGACCGGCCGGATTCTGGTGGTCGAGGGCTATATGGACGCAATTGCCCTCGCTCAGGCCGGTTTCGCAGACGTAGTTGCCCCGCTCGGCACCGCGCTGACCGAGCACCAGATCGAGCGCATCTGGAAAATGGTCGAGGCCCCGATCCTCTGCTTCGACGGCGACAGTGCCGGCCAGAAGGCCGCGATGCGCGCCGCCCTGCGCGCGCTGCCGATCCTGCGCCCGGCGCACAGCCTGAATTTCATTTCCCTGCCCGCCGGACAGGATCCCGATGACCTGATCCGCTCCGATGGAGCCCATGCCTTCGCCGCGCTGATCGCGAATCCGCAGATGCTCGACGACAAGATCTGGCAGGTCGAATTTGACGCGGAACCGCTGAACACGCCGGAGTCCAAGGCGGGCCTCAAGAAACGCCTCGCCGATCACGTCCGCGATATCGCCGACCAGGATATTGCCCGCCACTATCGGCAGGCCTTTGACGATCGCTATCAGGCCGCATTCTTCGCAAAAAAGGACAATCGGTCCGAAGGGCGGAGCTTCCAGAGCGGTAACCGCAAATTCCCCTCGAAATTTGTTTCGTACAAGCCGATGGACGACACCAAGGCCTATTTGATCGAGGGCTATGACCTGCAGATCGCCAAGGGCATATTGGGCGGCCTGATCCGGCATCCAGACCAGATTTCCGGCCATTTTGAAGAGCTAAGCGCAATGAAATTGGCCGATTCGCGGTTGCAGGCTCTGCTCGGCGAATTGATCAATGCCGCGATGAGCAAAGAAACGCTTGATATGCACGGCCTTCTTACCATATTGGAGAAGACAGATTGTTATAATGTCGCAAAAGGGCTGTTACGGGCCGATGCGCTGAATTTCACTTTCAACCGCAAACTGCCAGACGATGCCCCTTCGCTCTTGATCGAACGGGCGCATCGGGATTTGGCGGAAGCGATCAAGGTGGTGACGGCGCGTCCCGGACTGGAAGCGGCTCTCGCGGAGGCAACACGGCGGGTGCAGGACGATCTTACGGAAGAAAGTTATGCCGAGCAGCAGCGCCTTCGAAAAGCAAAGCAGTTATTCCACGAGCGGTTGGTCGACCTGACCCAGATCGACGACACAGTGTAGTTTTAAATTAGGGGCCTGAGCCATTGGCAAGCAAAGCAAAAAATTCCAAAGCTGAAGACGAACCGTTGATTGACCTGAACGACAGCGCAATCAAGAAACTGATCGCCCAGGCGAAAAAGCGTGGCTATCTGACGATTGACGAACTGAACGAGGCCCTGCCCCAGGACCAGAACGAGCAAATCGAGGACGTGATGTCCGCCATCTCCGAAATGGGTGTCCGCATCGTCGAGAATGACGAGGAAGCCGCCGAAGAAATGGGCGGTGACGAAGTCGAGTCGATTGACGGCAAGGACAAGGACAAGAAAACCGCTGCCGCCGTTCCCAAAAAGGCCGCAGCCGACCGCACCGACGATCCGGTCCGCATGTATCTGCGCGAAATGGGCGCCGTCGAACTGCTCAGCCGCGAGGGCGAGATCGCCATTGCCAAGCGTATCGAGGCCGGCCGCGACACCATGATCTGGGGTCTCTGCGAAAGCCCGACGACCTTCAATGCGATCATCGAATGGTCGACCGCGCTCAACGACGGCGAAATGCAGTTGCGCGAGATTCTCGATCTCGACGCCATGCTCTCCAAGGATCCGGTTCCGGAGAATCTGGAAGATGGCGACGATGATGACGGCGAAATCAGCGAAAAGACCGCCGGCCCGTCGTTCAAGGATGATGACGAGGTCGAGGATGCCGAACCGGCCGATGGCGACGATGACGAAGAAGCCGAACTGACCGAGCGCCGCACCAAGCGGGTCGTCGAGGAGGAAGAGGAAGACAATACGCTTTCGCTTGCCCAGATGGAAGAAACGCTGAAGCCTGCTGCGCTGGAAAAATTCGCGCTGATCACGTCGGTGTTCAAGAAATTCTCGAAGCTGCAGACGACCCGGCTGGAGTCGCTGGCCGCGGGCAAGGACTTCCCGGCCGCATCCGAGAAAAAATATCACGATTTGCGCGAAGAACTGACCGCATTGGTCGAAAGTGTGCAATTTCACGCCAACAAGATCGAATTTCTGGTCGACCAGCTTTACTCGTTCAACCGCCGGTTGACGACGCTGGGCGGGCAGATGCTCCGTCTCGCCGAACGGCACAAGGTCCCGCGCCGTGCCTTTCTCGAAAGCTATGTCGGCAACGAGCTGGACGACAACTGGCTGGCCAGCATGGCCAAGACCGACAAGAAATGGGCGGCCTTTGTCGAAAAGGAAGCGGACGCCGTTGACCGCATCCGGGCCGAGATTTCCGACATCGCCAACGCCACCGGCACCTCGCTGGTCGAATTCCGCCGCATCGTCAACATGGTGCAGAAGGGCGAACGCGAAGCGCGCATCGCCAAGAAGGAAATGGTCGAGGCCAACCTCCGCCTCGTGATTTCGATCGCCAAGAAATATACCAATCGCGGCCTGCAGTTCCTCGATCTCATTCAGGAAGGCAATATCGGCCTGATGAAGGCGGTCGACAAGTTCGAATATCGCCGCGGCTACAAGTTCTCGACCTATGCGACCTGGTGGATCCGGCAGGCGATCACCCGTTCGATCGCCGATCAGGCGCGCACCATCCGTATTCCGGTGCACATGATCGAGACGATCAACAAGATCGTCCGCACCTCGCGCCAGATGCTGCACGAGATCGGCCGCGAACCGACGCCCGAGGAACTGGCCGAGAAATTGGCCATGCCCTTGGAAAAGGTGCGAAAAGTCCTAAAGATCGCCAAGGAGCCGATCTCCCTCGAGACGCCGATCGGCGACGAGGAGGATTCGCATCTCGGCGACTTCATCGAGGACAAGAACGCGATCATTCCGGTGGACGCAGCCATTC
>CAXIBD010000165.1:0-3218 GCA_964022135.1 uncultured Sphingomonadales bacterium
CCCTTGAGATGCGCCGCAACCGGCGCTTCGTCATAATCCGGCACGACCAGCCCGTCTCGCGCCACGGTCACGCCGCCAAAGCCGATCTCCAGCCGGTCGCGATCTGCCGGTTCGCCGGCCTTGCCGACCGCCATCACCACCCGGCCCCAATTGGCGTCTTCGCCGGCAATCGCGGTCTTGACCAGCGGCGAATTGGCGATCGACAGGGCAATCCGTTTCGCGCTGTCGTCGCTGTCCGCTCCGGTCACCGCGATTTCGATGAACTTGCTCGCGCCCTCGCCGTCGCGCACCACCAGATGCGCCAGCTGCATGCACAGATCGGCCAGCGCCGCCTGAAAGGCATCGGCGCCACCATCATCGAACGAGCGCAGGGCAGGGGCGTTGCTCTGCCCGGTGGCAAAGGCAAGCACCGTGTCGCTGGTCGAGGTATCGCTGTCGACGGTGATGCAGTTGAAGCTCTTGGCCGTCGCCGCGCTCAGCATCTGCTGCAGAAAACTCGCTTCCACCGTCGCATCGGTGAAAATATAGCCGAGCATCGTCGCCATGTCGGGCGCAATCATGCCCGAACCCTTGATGATGCCGTCGAGTTGGACTGTCTGCCCGCCAACCACGGCGCTGCTGGTCGCCATTTTCGGGAAGGTATCGGTGGTCATGATCGTAGCCGCGGCTGCTTCCCAGTCGCACGCTTCGGCCTCGAAAGCCGCCTGCAGCCCTGCCTCAGCCTTGTCCTCCGGCAGCGGAACGCCGATCACCCCGGTCGAGGAGACAAATATTTCCTGCCCCGCACAGCCCAGCCGGGTGGATGCCAGCGATACGATCTTTTGCACGGCCTTCATCCCGCGCGCACCGGTAAAGGCATTGGCATTTCCGGCATTGACCACCAGCCCGCGGGCCTTGCCGCCATGCAGCGCTTCCCGGCAATATTCGACTTCGGGCGAGGGGCATTTGCTCCGGGTCAGCACGCCGGCGACCGTCGTTCCCGCTGCCAGCTCGACAAAGGTCAGGTCGCAGCGATCCCAATCCTTGTAGCGGGCCCGGGCAACCCGGCAGGTCACGCCCGGAATATCGGGCAATGCGGGGGATTGCGCTGGGGCGAGAGGGGAAAGTTTGTCCGACACTTAACTTGCCTTTATCCGATGTTTTGATAGAACGCGCTCATATTGACGGGTGCCTTGTCCATGAACGCATATATTGCAAGTTTTATGTTGCTGCTATTCAACGCTGTCGGCTTGGCCGTGCCAGCGTCTGCAGCCACTGAAGAACGCGTCATACCCGAACTGGGCAGCGGCATCCAACTGGCCGGCGCAGAGAGCGTCAGCCAGGTCACGGTGATCGAATCATCCGTTGCAGCGGTGGCCGGTCGCGACCTCTTCGCGGTGACGGCCTTGTCCCTTTCTCCGGGCCTTGTTTCCGCTCCCGTCGCAGGCCGCAAACCGGCCCGGACCTTCGTCGCGATGCGCGCCGACACCGGCGACAAGCTGGAACATGAAGAGGGCGCGCCCTAGCGGCTGCCGGTCCCGCCGCTATTGAACGGCGCGAAATTCTCCCTAAATTCATACTATTCCCGGCTGTTTTCAGCCTGAAAAAATCTATAAATTGGAAAATGTCATGCTCGGCGGTTTAGCCAAATCCATCTTCGGGTCAGCCAATGACCGGTACGTCAAATCAATGCAGAAAGTGGTCGACGCGATCAATTCGTTCGAGCCCTCGGTCGAAGTCCTCTCGGACGCAGAACTGGCGGCAAAGACCGTCGAGTTCAAGGAACGCGTCACCGGCAGCGAAACGCTCGACGACATATTGCCCGAAGCCTTTGCGGTTGTCCGCGAAGCCGCCAAGCGCACCCTCGGCCAGCGCCATTATGACGTGCAGCTGATCGGCGGTATCGTCCTCCACCGCGGCGAAATCGCCGAAATGCGCACCGGCGAGGGCAAGACCCTGGTCGCGACGCTCGCCTGCTATCTCAACGCGATCGACGGCAAGGGCGTCCATGTCGTCACCGTCAATGATTATCTCGCCCGCCGCGACGCGGAATGGATGAGCCAGGTCTATAATTTCCTCGGCCTCGAAGTCGGCGTGATCGTGCCCAACCTTGGCGAGGAAAAGCGCCGCGCCGCCTATGCAGCGGACATCACCTACGGCACCAACAACGAATTCGGCTTCGACTATCTGCGCGACAATATGAAGCACGAGCGGGCCCAGATGGTCCAGCGCCCCTTCAATTTCGCGATTGTCGACGAGGTCGACTCGATCCTGATCGACGAAGCGCGGACCCCGCTGATCATCTCCGGCCCGACCGACGACAAGTCCGACCTCTATCTGAAGGTCAACGCGGTGGTTCAGAATATCACCGAGGACGATTACGAGAAGGACGAGAAGACCAGAAATCTCTCACTCACCGAAGACGGCACCGAAAAGGCCGAGCGCCTGCTCGAGGAAGCGGGCCTGCTGGTCGGCAGCAATCTCTACGACTTCGAGAATACCCAGGTCGTCCACCATCTCAACCAGGCGCTGATGGCCAATGTCATGCGCAAGCGCGATACCGACTATATCGTCAAGGACGGCAAGGTCATCATCATCGACGAATTTACCGGCCGGATGATGGAAGGACGGCGCTGGTCCAACGGCCTGCACCAGGCGGTCGAGGCCAAGGAAGGCGTGCAGATCGAGCCGGAAAACCAGACCATGGCGTCGATCACCTTCCAGAATTATTTCCGCATGTATCCGAAACTGTCCGGCATGACCGGCACCGCGGAAACCGAAGCGGCGGAATTTTTCGAAATCTACAAGATGAACGTCGTCACCATCCCGACCAACAAGCCGGTGCTGCGGATCGACGAGAATGACGAGTTCTACAAGAACACGCTCGACAAGTTCGCCGCCATTGCCAAGACCGTCAAGGAGCATAGCGACAAGGGCCAGCCGGTCCTGGTCGGCACCGTGTCGATCGAAAAGTCCGAACTGCTCTCCGACTTCCTCAACAAGGAAGGCGTCAAGCACAGCGTTCTCAACGCCCGCTTCCACGAGCAGGAAGCGCATATCGTGGCGCAGGCCGGTTCGCCTGGCGCGGTGACGATCGCCACCAACATGGCCGGTCGCGGCACCGACATCCAGCTCGGCGGCAATATCGATTTCAGGATCGAGGACGAACTGTCCGAAATGGAAGCCGGTCCGGAGAAGGACAAGGCGATCGCCAAGATCGAGGAAGAAGTCCGCGCCCT
>CAXIBD010000166.1:0-3212 GCA_964022135.1 uncultured Sphingomonadales bacterium
CCCACGCCGGTTGCGCGCATAATGAACCCACCAGTCTGGTTGACTGTGCCGCCGGTGACATCATCGCCTTCGGCTTTGGCAACCGGGATTGGTTCGCCCGTGATCATAGATTGATCAATCGTGCTCGATCCTTTGGCGATGGTGCCATCGACGGGTATTTTGTCGCCCGGACGGACGCGAAGGCTGTCGCTAGACTGCACTTGATCGAGAGATATTTCTTCTTCCGAGCCATCCGCGCTAACGCGCAGTGCAATTGGCGGTGCCAGTTCCAGCAGTGCGCGCAACGCACTTGATGTCTGTCCGCGTGCTTTCAGTTCCAGCACTTGCCCCAATAGGACTAAAGTCGTGATGACTGCTGCGGCTTCGTAATAGACAGCAACGCCGCCATCGTGCCCGCGAAACGCGTCGGGGAAGATATTAGGCAAAAAGGTTGCGACTACGCTGAATATATAGGCAACAGCTACCCCCAGACCGATCAGCGTAAACATGTTGAGGTTCATGGTTTTGACTGACTGGACACCGCGAACGAAGAAAGGCCATGCTCCCCAGAGGACTACCGGCGTTGCCAGCAAAAACTGCAACCACTGAGCCATCCTCGGTTCAAACAAACCCTCAAACGGTCTGCCCGGAATGAGATCGCCCATCGCGTATATGAAGAGGGGAATGGAAAATATCGCGCTGACCCAAAAGCGTCGGCGCATGTCGAGATATTCAGGGTCGTCGCCGGTATCGAGGCTAAATGTCTCCGGTTCCAGTGCCATCCCGCAGATCGGACAGGAACCGGGACCCTCTTGCCGTATTTCTGGATGCATCGGACAGGTGTAGATTGTGCCTGCTGGCACGTCGTCCTGCGCTTCGCGATGCTGTCCGGTCAGATAGTGCTCGGGGTCGGCGACAAATTTGGTTTTGCATCCTGCAGAACAGAAATGATAATCCCGAGCATCATGACGTGCATGATGCTCGGTTTTATCCGGCTCTACAGTCATGCCGCAGACGGGGTCGGTGACATGATCTGTAGAGCCGTCATGGCTGTGGTCATGGCCTGCAAGGCCATCAGGGGAGGGAGGAGCCACAGCCACTATTCCTGTATCAACTTGCTAGCGATCCATTTTTTGATCGGAATCACCAAAATTGCAATATACCAACCATAGGCAAAGCTGCCGACTGCGCCTGCTATAAAGCCGGGCCAGCTTAGCCATTCAAATCCTGGAAGCAAAGGCGCCCAAGCCTCATGCATATGCGCCCACTGCGGGGCTAGCACGCCAAAGCCGATACAAATCAGATAGCTGACAAGCAAGAACAGACTCAGCGTCCATCCCCAAATGAAAATTTGCTTACCCGTTGAGATATTGGACATTTTAACCTCCATCTTTCTATTGATAATAATACTATAGTGGGGTATAGTGTATAAGTCAATCCCAGATATTGAAATTTGCGAAGAGCCTTTTGATTGCAAGCATACTAAAATGAGGCATAAGAAAAATATGACAGAGAAATTCACTAAAGAAATTAGCCGGATGCACCGCATTGAGGGGCAAGTCCGCGGAATTGCCAAAATGATGGAGAATGATCGTTACTGTATTGACATTCTTCAGCAATTTTCTGCTGTGGAGGCCGCATTGCGTGCCACCAAAATGAAAATACTGGAAACTCATACCAATCATTGCGTGCAAGATGCCCTCACCTCCGGCGACAAGGCTGATCAAAAGCAGAAAATCGCCGAGCTTATCAGCTTGTTCGGCAAAATGGGAAAATAGGAACCGGCCCGAAGCCTTAGAATCTAAATCCTAAAACTCCGGACCCATCCTGCGACCCTAAGCGGGTTTAACTATTCCGGCTTGGCCGGTGCTTTTTTGGCCGGACCATGGCCCATTTTGCTATGATCCATCTTCGAATGTTCCATCATCTGGCAGGACATTTTGCCGTCAGCACCTTTTTGCATCATGCCTTGCATCTTTTTTCCGTCCTTCATCATTTCACATTTCTGCGTCTCAGAAGCGCCGGCTTGGTGTTGATGCGCCAATGCTGCACCGCTTGAAACCAAAGCGATTGCGCTGGCGATAACTGTCAGTTTATTCATTATATTTCCTTTCTGGGTTGTTCGTCTCAATTATGTCTCAATTATAGTTTGTGAACACACTCTGCCCATCAGCGCCAAAGGCGATGACCCGGTAATCTTGTGTTCGATTTTCATATTCCATGCCCGGTGACCCGACCGGCATGCCTGCTACGGCAAGCCCTTTAACGCCAGCAGGGCGGGTTTCGAGCAATCGCTTGATTTCAGCTGCTGGGACGTGGCCCTCGATGACATATCCGTCAATAACAGCGGTATGACAAGAAGCCAGCATCGGCGGAACGCCCAAAGCGGTTTTACGCGCCCGCATATTAGCTTCGTCTTTAACCGTGATTGTCCGGTCCATGCCTTTCTCGGCATGATCCGCCCACTTCAAACAGCAACCGCAGCCAGCATCCCGGTACATAACGATTGGGGCGGCGCTTACAGCCGTGGTGCAGGCTGCCAGCAACGCGAGTGTCATACCACTGGCTGCCTTACGTAAAAAATTAATAGATAAGTTTTTGGTCATAAGTATTCCTTTACATTCCCATATGGTTGGGGCCGAGCGACATCTCTGCGCCCCAATAGCCTTGAAATAATATCGCCAGTGCTACGGCCGCCAGCCCGACGCGGAACACTGTGCGTTTGCCCGAGTTTGCGGGAGCATTAGACAAAAGAGCGAGCAATATGCCGGTTATGGCGATGCCGGTGCCTGTCCACCTGTGAAGTCCCAAAATCTCCGAACGATCACTTAGGCGTATGCCGCCGGCAAGCCAGCCCAAAATTGCAGCCACAATGCCGCCGGCTGCACCGATCCAGACGAGGAACCGAACCGAACTCCCTACACCTGCCGTCGGATTAACAATCATGATAAACTCGGCCAGCGCGGCAACAAGGAAAAGAGCGATTGGGAAATGAACCGCCATAGGATGTAAGCGACCGAGAAAATCGATGAGGTCAAAGCTTTTGTCGGTTGCTGCTTTGTGGGCATGTTCGGCATGTGGATCTGGCATATCTCCAGATTGCATGGACGGCATACCCTCATCGGCGACGTTGTGTTCGGTCGATTGGGCCACAGGATCAGGCTCATTATTGCGATGTGCCTCGTGCGCTTGTAATGCAGAAGCTGGCGAAAGACTTAAAAGCAATACCAAAC
>CAXIBD010000167.1:0-3036 GCA_964022135.1 uncultured Sphingomonadales bacterium
AGCGCTTCCTTCGCCAGCGCGCCAATGCCGCCGAGCGTGCCGATCAGCTGGGTCGCCTCGACCGGAAACAGGATCGTCTTGGCATTGGGCGAGGTTGCGAATTTCTCGACCGCCTTCACATAGTCCTGGGCGATGAAATAGTTGATCGCCTGCGCATTGCCGCCGGCGATCGCCTGCGACACCAGTTCGGTGGCCTTGGCTTCGGCCTGGGCCTCGCGCTCGCGCGCTTCGGCGTCGAGAAAGGCGGCTTCCTTGCGGCCT
Source organism: uncultured Sphingomonadales bacterium (assembly GCA_964022135.1). GTDB lineage: Bacteria > Pseudomonadota > Alphaproteobacteria > Sphingomonadales > Sphingomonadaceae > Parasphingorhabdus. The sequence continues at coordinate 262 of CAXIBD010000167.1, forward strand.
TCGGCCTGCAGGATCTGTCCCTGTTTCTCGCCTTCGGAGCGGAGGATTTCGGAAGCGCGGGCACCCTCGGCATCGAGGATATTGGCGCGTTTTTCGCGCTCCGCCTTCATCTGCCGGGCCATCGCGTTGATGATATCCTGCGGCGGACGGATGTCCTTGATTTCCACCCGGGTGATCTTGATGCCCCAGGGCGTGGTCGCGTCGTCGATCACGGTCAGCAGGCGGCCGTTGATCTCGTCGCGCTTGGACAGGGTTTCATCGAGGTCCATCGAGCCCATCACGGTGCGCAGGTTGGTAGTGACGAGGTTGAGGATCGCGTTGTACAGGTCATTGACCTCATAGGCCGCTTTCGAGGCATCGAGCACCTGGAAGAAGACCACACCGTCGGTGGAGATCATCGCATTGTCCTTGGTGATGATTTCCTGGCCAGGGATGTCCAGCACCTGCTCCATCATGTTGACCTTGCGACCGACGCGATAGAGAAAGGCGGGATAGAAATTGAAGCCGGGGTGGGCGGTGGTGGTGAAGCGGCCGAAATATTCGATCGTGTAATGATAGCCCTGGCGGACAATCTTGATGCTCGCAAAAAGATAGATGATGGTGACCAGCAGCACCAGCAGTAACAGTGAAACACCCATTTCCATTCTCCCTCGCGACCCGTCTCATTAGCATTGATTATTTGCAGGATAATGCCAAGGGAAAAGCGAATTAATTGCCTCTGTTGAAGGGTAGTATCCGCAATGCGTTTCATTGCATTTTTGATTTTTTCGGGCCTGCTTTTTTCCGGAGCGGCCCGATCAGAGCCGATTGGCGAAGCGGACCTGCTCGGGCATATCGAGATATTGGCGAGTGATGCGTTCGAGGGGCGGGAGCCCGGAACGCTGGGTGAAAACAGGACGGTCAATTATATCGCCACGCAATGGGCACGGGCCGGACTGAAACCGGCTGGCGAAGAAGGCTCCTGGTATGCGCCGGTCACGCTGGTCGAGCGCCGTCCGGAAAGCTATCAAATATCGTTTGTGGGTCGCGCGGGCGGCAAATCAGTGGGCATCGACCAGGAAGAGATCATCCTGCGCAGCCGGGCAACCTCCTTCCGACAAAAACATATTCCGGTCGTCTTCGCCGGTTTCGAGCAGGACGAGTTCGGGGCCCCGTCCGTTGCCGGAAAACTGGTGCTGATACCGCGCTCACCGCTGGATGACGGCGACGCCATATCGAGTTTCCGGGCGCGCAAGCTGCAGCTGATGGATGACGGCGCGATCGGCGTGCTGACGGTCATTGAGCGCCAGGATCGCTGGGGCGCATTCCGGCGATATTTTGAGCGCCAGTCGACCGCCCTTTCCGGACCGGATGGTCATGCGCCGCTGGAAGGATTGATCAGCTTTGAGCAGTTCAGCAAGCTGGCCGGGCAGTCGGGACTGGATCCGGCAGCGTTGCTGGCTGACAGAGATGGCATTTCTGTCGTCGATCTCGGGATGGTCGCGGACGCGGCGGTCGAAACAGGTATTCGCACCTATCTCTCGCACAATGTGATTGGAAAAATTGCCGGGGCAAATCCAAAGAGCGGCGCCCTTCTGTTCATGGGGCATTGGGACCATTTCGGCATATGCCGGATCGAGGACCCGCAGGATCCCGGCAAGGACCGGATCTGCAACGGTGCGGTCGACAATGCCAGCGGGATTTCGCTGCTCATCGAGGTCGCAAAACGGCTGTCGAGGGAGCATCATGATCGGGACATATATTTTCTGGCGACCACCGCGGAGGAAAAAGGACTGCTGGGGGCGAGGGCGTTCATTGAAAAACCTCCCGTCTCGCTCGATAGGCTTGTCGCCGTGTTCAATGCCGATACGATTGCGCTTTCCGCGAATGCACGCAAGATTGCCGTCATCGGGCTGGGCGAGGCGGGTCTTGACCAGGATATCGAAATGGTTGCGGCCCAAGAGGGGCGCGAGATTGACCGTAGCGGTACGGCGGATCCCTATCTGGCACGGCAAGATGGCTATATATTCCTCGAGCGCGCCATTCCCGCCTACATGATTACCAGCGCGTTTGCCGATGCGGAAAGGGTCAAGGCCTTCATCGATGGTCCCTACCACGATGTCGGTGACGAAGTGAATGACAGTCTGGTGCTGACAGGAGCGGCTGCGGACGCCAACTTCCATGTTGCGCTGGGGCGCTATTTTTCTTCCACCGCGACATATCCGGGAAAAGCCACTAGCGGCGGAACGGATAACTGATTACATGGGCCGCCACAGAATCACATTCACGATATCGGAAAGTGGCGATCATGAGCAGGCCGGGCAAGCATAAAGACATTCGATTGGGACTGACGTTTGACGATGTCCTGTTGCGGCCCGCTGCGTCCGAAATCGTCCCAAGTCAGGCCAATACCAAGACCAGTATTTCCAAGCTCATCGGCCTGAATATCCCGATCCTTTCTTCCGCCATGGATACGGTAACCGAGTCGGACATGGCAATCGTAATGGCGCAAATGGGCGGGATCGGCGTCTTGCACCGCAATCTGACCATCGACCAGCAAACCGCTGCCGTGCGCCAGGTTAAGCGTTTTGAATCCGGCATGGTGGTCAACCCGATCACCATCGCCCCGGATGCCACGCTGGCGGAAGCGCAGGCGACGATGGAACACAACCGGATCTCCGGGATTCCCGTGGTCGAGAAATCGGGCAAGCTGGTCGGTATTTTGACCAATCGCGACGTGCGCTTTGCGGAAAATCCGGAACAGAAGATTTCCGAGCTGATGACCAAGGACAATCT
>CAXIBD010000168.1:0-3009 GCA_964022135.1 uncultured Sphingomonadales bacterium
CGGTCTTGCCGACGCCGGGCTCGCCGATCAGGACGGGATTGTTCTTGGTGCGGCGCGACAGCACCTGGATGGTGCGGCGGATTTCCTCGTCGCGGCCGATCACCGGGTCGAGCTTGCCGTCGCGCGCCGCCTGGGTCAGGTCGCGGGTATATTTTTTCATCGCCTCATAGCTCTCTTCGGCCGAGGCACTGTCGGCGGTACGGCCACCGCGCAGATCGTTGATCGCGCTGTTCAGCGCTTCCGCGGTAACGCCGGACGATTGCAGTGCCTTGCCCGCTGCCGTGTCCTTGGCGAGCAACAGCGCGAGCAGCAGCCGTTCCACCGTGACATAGCTGTCGCCGGCCTTGTCGGCGATCTGCTCGGCCTGGTCGAGCAACCGGACCGCGTCATTGTTCAGCCCGGGTGTCTGCTGGGCCCCGCCTCCGGATACCGCGGGAATCTTGGCCAGCACCGCGTCGATTTCCTGATGCGCCTTCTTGGCATCACCGCCGGCCCGGGTGATCAGGCCCGCCGCCATGCCCTGGTCGTCCTCGAGCAGCGCCTTGGCGAGATGCGCCGGGGTAATCTGCTGGTGGCTCATCCGAATGGCGACGGTCTGGGCGGATTGCAAAAATCCCTTGGCGCGGTCGGTGAATTTCTCAAGGTTCATGGGTTCATCCTGTTCAATCTCAATATCTTGTCCTGAATATGGTGTCATAGTCGTGCAACACAACCATATTCAGGACTTTTTCCTTCGATTATATGTGCTAAGCGCTTGCCACTGCAGAAATTACGCGGCAGCTTATGATGCTGCCGGAGAGGAACAAATAGGTGAAAATACTTAAGCGGGCGGGTCTTGGGCTGCTGATTCTTCTTGTGCTGGTTGCCATCGGTCTGGCGGTCTGGGAGCCGCTGAGCATCAGCGAACCTGCCGCTCCCCCGGCTGCCAGCTACGAAGCGCGCATCGTCCGTGACGAATTCGGCGTGCCGCATATTTTCGGCAAGACCGACCCCGACGTTGCATACGGCGTCGCCTATGCCCATTCCGAGGATGATTTTTCCACCCTGCAGGAAGTCACTGCGATGACCCGCGGCCGGATGGCCACGCTCAACGGCGCGGACAGCGCGCCGATCGACTATATCGCCGCTCTGCTTGACGTGCGCGGCACCGTGAGCCGCAAATATGACGATCTGCCGGCGGACGTTCGCGCGCTGCTCGACGGCTATGCCTCCGGCCTCAACGCCTATGCCGCCGACCATCCGGAAGAGGTCAAGCTGGCCAAGCTGTTCCCCGTCAACGGCCAGGATATTGCCGCCGGGTTCGTGCTGCGCTCGCCCTTCTTCTTCGGCCTCAACAATCCGGTCGAGGCGCTGGTCCAGAACAAGCCGCTGCCGCGCGAAGGCGGTCCGCGCCTGTCTGGCGAACCGGTCAAGACATCCGTCCATCCGCTCAGCCCGGACAAGCTGATCGACGAAGAGGCTGTCACGCCGGTCGGCCCCGACCCGGACGAAAATGGCTCCAATGCCTTTGCCCTGGCGCCCAAATTGTCTCCCGAGGGCAAGACCCGCCTGATCTCCAATTCGCACCAGCCGCTGCGCGGCAACGTCGCTTGGTACGAGCTGGTCGTGCACAGCGATGACGGCTGGGATTTTGCCGGTGCCAATTTCCCGGGCTCACCCTTTCCGTTTCTCGGCCACAACAAGTATCTCGGCTGGACCAACACGGTCAACCGGCCCGACCTGATCGACATCTACAAGCTGACCCTGAACGACAAGAAGGATGCCTATCGTTTCGACGGCCAGTGGAAGCCGCTGGAGAAGAAGCGCGTCTGGCTGAAGATCAGGTTCGGCCCCTTCGTCATTCCCTATCCGCAGGTCGCCTATCGCTCGATCCACGGGCCGGTGATTATCAACGACAGCGGCGCCTATGCGCTGCGCTATGCCGGAATCGACGAGCTCGACATGCTGACCCAATATTACCGGATCAACAAGGCGACCAGTTTCGACGAATGGCAGGCGGCGATGGCGGGGCAGGGCGTCCCTGCGACCAATTTCGTCTACGCCGATGCCGCCGGCAATATCGGCCTCTATTACAACGCGATGTTCCCCGACCGGCCCGAAGGCTATGACTGGCGCACGGTCCTGCCGGGCGACAGCTCGGCGGCGCTGTGGCAGAAAACCCTGCCGTTCACCCGCGTGCCCGCGCTGGTCAATCCCGCCTCCGGCTATGTGATGAACGCCAACAACACGCCCTATATCGCCGCCGGTCCGGGCGACGAGCTCAAGCCGGACAATTTCTCCCCGCTGCTCGGCATCGAGGACGACGAGACCAACCGCTCGCGCCGCGCGATCGCGCTGCTGGAAAAGGCCAATGCCGATGGCACGATTACCGACAGCGAGCTGTGGGCGATCAAATATGATACCGGCTACGAGAAGGCGGGCTATGCAAAGGACTGGCTCGACCGGATCGCCGCGCTCGACCTGAAGGACAGCGCCAAACTGCTCAAGGCCCAGAAATTGCTGGCCGGCTGGGACTGGAATCTCGACGGCAAGGGCCCGGCCGACGCGCTTGCGCTGATGGTGCTGCGCCCGGCCAACAAGTCGCACTACAACCGCGGCGAGATGCCCGACCCGCGCCAGATCCTGAAGGAAACGGTCGACCATCTGACGCAATATTTCGACCGGATCGATCCGCCGATGCTGGATGTGCTGCGCCTGCGCCAGGGCAAGGTCGACCTGCCGGTTGACGGCGGCAACGACACGATCCGCGCCTCGACGCTCTGGGACGTCGACGAGGATGGCCGGCTCAGCGTGCGCCACGGCGACAGCTTCATCATGTTCATCGAGTGGACCAAAGACGGCAAGGTCCATTCCCGCTCGATCCAGCCCTTCGGCGCCGCCACCACGCGCGGGGATTCGCCGCATTATACCGACCAGATGCAGCTGTTTGTCGACAAGAAGCTCAAGCCGGTCTGGTTTGATCCGAAGGATCTGGAGCAGCACAAGACCAGCGACAAGGTGGTTCGCAGC
>CAXIBD010000169.1:0-2985 GCA_964022135.1 uncultured Sphingomonadales bacterium
AGGCCGTTGAGCTTGTCGCCTTCATAGAGCAGCTGGAATTCCTGGCTGATCTGCTCGTTCAGATAGAGACCGGGTACATCGAGATCGACCGCCGGCAGCGCATCGAAATCGATCGGCGTGGCGGTATTGTCCTTGCGCCAGGCGCTGATCGAGCGGAATGTGATGGTGTCGGTGAGATTTGCCGAGATATTCATCGCCAGACCATAAGCCTCGATATCCTGGATCGGGTCGTTGAGCCCGCCACGGGTGTCGAAGACATTGTCGAGGACCGGCGCGCCGGACACGGCACCCGGAATCAGGCGATGGCCGCCGCGCGGATTGCTTTCGTCCTTGGTATAGTCGCCCGAGATCCGGATCAGGACCGGCTCGCCATGGCCGCCGATTTCCAGCGTGCCCCGCCCGGCCCAGATATCCTTGTTGTAATTCTCGAGACCGGTGGTCAGATTGTCGCCAAAGCCGCCGCGCGAAAGCCGCGCGCCCGATGCGCCGATGCGGACGAGATCGGAAATCGGCAGGCTGGCGGTAACCACCGCCTCGGCCTGGTCATAGGTGCCATAGGTGACCCGCGCCTTGAACGACGGGTCCTGCGGCAGCGCCTTGGTCACATATTTGACCGCGCCGCCGATCGTGTTGCGGCCATAAAGCGTGCCCTGCGGACCGCGCAGCACCTCGATGCGTTCGACATCATAGATATCGAGCACAGCGGCTTGTGGCCGGTTGAGATAGACATCGTCGAGATAGATGCCGACGCCCTGCTCGAAACCGGAAACCGGGTCCTGCTGACCGATGCCGCGGATGAAGGCGGAGAGGGTCGAGTTGGTACCGCGAGATGGTTCCAATGTCGTGTTGGGCGTGGTCTGGCCGATATCGGTAATGTCGATCGCGCCCTGCTGCTCCAGCTTTTCTGCCGAGAAGGATGTGATGGCGATCGGAACGTCGATCTGCCGTTCTTCGCGGCGGCGGGCGGTGACGACGATAAAGCCTTCATCAGAGCCCTGATCCGCCGATTCGCTGGTCTGGGCATGGAGGCTGGCAGGAGCGACAAGGCCGCCCGCAAGTCCGGTGATGATCGCTGCATAGCTGACGGTGTGCTGGAATTTCATGAAAGCATCCTCCTTGAATTTCTGCCCGGCATTTCCGGGTCGTGGAGGGCGCTATATTGAAACATGAATCAAATTTCAACTTAGAAATTTGCTTATCCGCTCAAATGCGGTTAGCCGTGACATTATGGCCACTGAATATAGCGAACATATCGAGTCGCAGGACAAGCAACCGCGCACCGCGCGCGGGCTGAAGACCAAGCGCAAGCTGCTGGACGCGGCGGCGCTGGAATTTGGCGAGAAGGGTTTTCACGAGGCCTCGATCACCGGGATCACCCAGCGCGCCGGGACCGCACTCGGCAGTTTCTACACCTATTTCGATTCGAAGGACGAGCTGTTCAGCGCGCTGGTCAAGGACATGAGCGCGCGGGTCAAGACCCATGCCGCGAGCGCGATGACCGAGTGGCAGGACGCGCTGGAGCGGGAGAAGCTGGCGCTGGAGGCGTTCATGACCTTTGCCCGCGAGCACAAGGAAATCTACCGGATCATCGACGAGGCCGAATTTGTCGATCCGCAAAGCTATCGCTCGCATTACGAGGAGACCGCCAAGCGCATCCACGAGCGGCTGCAGGAAGGCAGTGCCGCCGGCGACTTCCGCGGCCCGCTGGAAGAGGCCCATGCCTGGGCGATCATGGGCATGAACGTGTTCCTGGGGCTTCGCTACGGCATCTGGTCGGAAGAAAAGTCCGCCGAGGAGATTGCCGAAATCGCGAGCGGCATACTGGCCCGGGGCATAGCGGCGGAACGTTAGTGCCCCGCCGCCGGCTGGCTAGTCGGCCATCCAGCGTTCCAGATTCTCGTGGAAGAAGCGCAGACGCCGTTCCTGCCAGGCGAGATAGTCCCGCTTGTAGCCGCGCGAGTTCAGCCCGCGCTGCTGGACTTCCCAGATCTCGACATCCTGGTCGATGCCCGGGCCCATCGACACTTCGCCGACCTTGCCCTGGACATGCGGCGCGGGGACCGAGACATCCACCCACTCGGCCATGCTCTGCGAATAATAGCGGTCGGTGCCTTCAGGGAACAGGGTCATGTACCACATGTCGAAATAGCATTTCTGCGGATCGCTCTCGTGCGGCCGCGCCCGCAGCCAGATATTGCCGTCGGGCTTGAGGCTGAACGACAGGTTCGGGAAGATCGTATAGTGCCAGTGATCGGTCAGCTGCGAATCCTGATAGCTCGAGAAGTCGAAGCCTTTCTCCGCCCCCAGTTCCCGCTTGGCCTTCTGCAGCGCCATCCGGATCTCGCCGGTCTTGCCCTTGCGGAAATCGTCGGGATTGAGCCCCCAGAATTCCATTTCCTCGGCCAGTTGCTCCAGCGTTTCCTTCTCGCCGCCGCGCAGCGTCTTGGTCGGCCCCGCGCCCGGCATGATCATGTGGGCATGGCCCTGCGGATAGAGATCGAACTGGCAGTGGTGATGCGAATATTCCATCACGAACTTGGTCTGCGGATGGACGAACGGGACGTGATAGCTTTCGTTGAAATTGTCCTGGATCAGCTTCCAGTTGAAATTGCCCTCGATCGTCATCCAGTGGGTGCGCACCATCTTGTCCATCGGATAGGTCTCGATCTGCTCGGCGATCGGGCCGAGAAACTCGCGCAGCGGCACCGCATTCTCGTCCATGTTGATCCAGATGAATCCCGCCCAGACCGTGCACTGTACCGGAACCAGATTGAGCTTGCCGCACGGCGAGCCCTGGATGAAATCCGCTTCGTCCGGCACCGCCTTCAGCCGGCCGCTGAATTCATAGGCCCAGCCGTGATAGGGGCAGGTCAGGCGCTTCCCCGCCGCATTGCCCTGTTCGCCGGTGACCAGCGGCATGCCGCGATGCTGGCAGACATTGTAGAAGGCGCGGACCTGGCCGTCCTCACCCTGGATGCAGACGAT
>CAXIBD010000170.1:0-2927 GCA_964022135.1 uncultured Sphingomonadales bacterium
TTGGGAAGCCGACCGCCAGTTTGCCCAATATTATTGCTCTCGATGACTATTTGCAGATCGTCGGAAATATTGCCACCAAGATAACCGATCCCTCAATACATCTCGATCTGTCGCGGAATAGTGGTCCGGCAGTTTTTGGAAATCTAGCCCTTGGCATGCAGCATGCTCCAACTTTGGGTGACGGGCTTAAAATATACGTAAGATATTCGAATGGTGCCTATCCGTTCTGCCGATATGTTTGGAAAGTTGACAGCAGCGGAATGTCGATCCGATTAGACAGCCTGATTGAAAATGATTCGATTCCATATCTGATGCAAAATGGTATGCTCAATCTTGCGCGTTATGTCAGGCAATTCCGATCGTCTCCGCCCGAGGCTTGTAGAGTCAGCCTTGGCATTCCGCCCATCTATGACCCGGACCTATATCCTGTCGGATTCCAGTGTCCGGTTCAGTTCGATGCAGCCGCGACGGAGTTTTTCGTACCTGATGAATGGATCACGGAAAAAAATATAAATTACGACGAGACTTTATGGAGGATCGCAATTTCCCGTATCGAGAAAGAACTGCTGCGATTTGGGCAACTTGATACGACTGCCAATGTTTCCAAACTGATTGAGTTGAATCGGAACAACAATGGCAAACTGCCGCGCATAAATCGGATTGCCAAAATTTTGGGGATATCTTCAAGGACGCTGAACCGTCAGCTAGCTTGTGAAAATACGAGTTTCAAACATCTGGTAGAAACCGTCCAAAAACAGCGGGCCGAAGAATTGATAATCGATTCTCAGCTTTCTATCGGCAATATCAGTGAGCTATTGGGCTTTTCGGACCAATCCAGCTTTGGGCGCAGTTTCCGGCGATGGTTTGGCGTCAGTCCAAGACGATATCGCCACAAAAATGACCCCGTGTCCACGACATGATTGTCGCGAATTGTCCATTTTTTGGGCGGGTACTGCTCTTCTCAATTTCATTCGTCTGAGGCAGGCAAAGGTCTGCGTCGTTGCCACGACAAACGTGGAGCGCTCAAAGAGGAAAGGTGTCTGACCATGAATTGTAAACTGCCCTGCGGATTGCTCGCGACTGCCATTTCAGTGGCGGTGACTGCCAGTCCAGCGCTTGCCGAGAAAGCGAGCCAGCTAACTTCGATCAACGGCCTCGCGGCGGGCGCCGCGGAAAATGCGCTGCAATCGCGCGGTTTTCAATATATCAACAGCAATAGCAACTCGATGGGCTATACCTACAGCTATTGGTGGGATGATGCCGACAAGCATTGCGTCCAGATCGAAGTCTACAATGGCATGGTGCAAACGATCAATGATGCATCAAGCAAGGATTGCCATCATTCCGGCGGCGGCAACGCCGCTGCCGCTGTCGGCGTGGTCGCTGGGGCGGCCATTCTCGGCGCTTTATTGTCCCACAAGTCGCATCATCATGAAGACAATACCCATTTTAACAGCACCGAAGATGAGGCGCATTTTGAACGCGGCTATACCGACGGCGTGCACAACGCGGCCTATCACAATTATGACCGGTCCAACGCCTATTCGAATGGTTATACCTCCGGAGTAAACCAGCGCACCGCCAACCTTGGCCACCATCACGGCCGCGGCGGCTATAGTGCTGTTGCCCAATATCAGGATCTGAAGGGTGCACGCGCGGCAGGCGCCGACAGCACGTTGAGCCAGCGCGGCTTCCAAAATGTTGACGGCTTCAAGTCCGGCACTACCGCCTACACGGTCTGGAACAAGCCGGACACGCGCCAGTGCGTACAGATGACCGTTGCCGATGGCAGAGTCTATGATATCCGTGATATCGGCCAGCATCCGAAGTGCCGTTAGCGCCAGAGTCCAGTAAGCGGACACTAGTGCCCCTTGCCGCTATTGCGGCGATGTTTCTGGCTTCATGCAGCGCGCCGGAAGAGGCAGGCAGTGGTGCCGCGGACACCCTTGAACCGGAACAGATAAGCCCGGAAGTGGAGCCCATGACATCTCCGGTGGCTCCTGCTGGCGGCGGGGAAGACGCCTTGGTTCCGGGTACCGAATATAACGCGACGGCCGATATTTCCTGCGGCTTCAGCGGCGGCGTGCCCGATCAGACTTGCCCGGCCGGTGTGAAGCGGCAGTGGGGTGAAGATGGCACTACTTTGGTCGAAGTTACCAAGCCCGACGGCATGAAGCGCGCGATCTTCTTTCGCGGGACCACTCCCTATGGCGCCGACAATAGTCAGGCCGACGGCTCTGACGGCTGGGATTTCAATGTCTCCCGCAAGGGTGATCAGGTTACCGTAGAATTTGGACCGGAGGCCTATGTCATCGTCGACGCATTGGTCGAGGGAGGTTAGGCGCTTGCGTCGTCACCGCTTCCAGAACCAGAAGAGGATGGCGAGATTGATTGCCGGAGAAACTATGGCGAGCGCGGTCGATGTCAGGCCGATTTTGTCGCCGATCAGGACCCAGGGCAGACCGAGCGGCAATAAGAAGATGCCGGATAGCGGGTCTTGCGGCTGGTTGAACCATCCGAAGATGCCGGTGAGCAGAATGAATAGCGCGAATATGTAGAGAGCCAGAAATAGCCAGAATATCCATTTTATCATTTAGCTTCTCCGTCACGAAGTTACCGTTTGCAAGTTCAGAAGTTAATCCAAGTCTTAAGTATGAATAGGAGAATATCTAATGAAACCCTTGATGTCACTGGTTATTCTGATTCCCGCTTTTGCCCTGTTGCCAGCCTGTGAACCGATGGAGCCAATAACGCCGGTTGCAAACATCCCATTTTCGGGACTTGAAGGCAGCAATTGGCGGCTCGTGGAATTCCGGTCCATGGATGACGCGCAAGGTACAACGCGGCCCGACGATCCAGACAAATATACGATCACATTCCACAATGATGGCAGCCTGTCGGCAAGGTTCGACTGTAACCGCGGGATG
>CAXIBD010000171.1:0-2875 GCA_964022135.1 uncultured Sphingomonadales bacterium
AGCCGGCCTCGACCGCCCCTTGCGGATCATAGATGAACGCCTGAATCATCGCCCGGGTCTGGTGCAGCGGGCTGAGCCGGTCGCGCGCCAGCTCGACCGCAAAGACCGGCAGCGTCATGCCGGTGATCGATTCATTGGCACCGAGCTTGAACGCGCCCGCTGCGCCGACCCGCGTGTCGCAGGACATCAGCAGGAACACGCCCATGGCGATGGCATGCCCGGTACAGGCGGCGACGACCGGAACCGGCCCGCCATAGAGGCGCAGCACCAGTTCCGAGGCCCGGTCGCGCAACCGGACGGAATCATCACGGGTAAAACTGCTCATCATCCCGAGATCAAAGCCGCCGGAGAAACGGCCTTCGCGACCGGCCAGCACGATAGCCTTGGCATCCGCCTCCGCCTTGTCCAGCGCGTCATTGAGCGCCTCCATCAGTTCGAAATTGACGGCATTGGCCTTGCCATCGTCCAGGCTGATCAGGGCTACATCGTTCTGGATATCGACGGAAATGCTCATGGTTGGGTTTCCTTGGGTCAATTTAATCGTTCAATTAAACCTATGGGCAAAATCCTGCAGGTCAACGACAAAATCGACAGGGAAAACAGAGCTCGGAGCGGCAGATTGCGCTCGGGCAATGAAACCGTAGCGGCAGATTGTTCAGTCCAGCTGCCCTAATATTTTTGATAAACGCGTCACATCCTCGACATCATGATAGAGCGCGAAGCCGATCCGCAGGACATCGCCGCGGACATCGGTCATGACATTCTGCTCGGCCAGCAAGCCGTGCAGCCTCGCCGCCCGTTCGCCCTTGAAGGCCAGAAAGCGCGCGTGCGAGCCACCACCCAGCGGGTTGAGCAAGTCAAAATCGGCCAGCGGCCCGTTTGCCAGAAACTGTGTCTGCAGTCCGGCAACATGGTCCGAAATCACTGCAGTCGTCAGCCCCTCGCCCTTCAGCATATTCTGGACGGCATTATAGCGATAAAGCCCGGAAGGATCGAAAGTGCTGCCGAGAAAGCGTCGGCCATCCGGCGCGTAGCCGATATCTCCGGGCGGCAGTGCGAGATCGTCAAACGCGGCATACCAGCCGGTGACGGCGGGCCGTTCGGCATAGCCAGCCGGTGCGTGCAGGAAGCAGGCCCCCTCGCCGGCCATCGCATATTTGTAGCCGCCGGAAAGATAGAATATCCGGTCGGCAATGTTCGACAGATCGGTCTCGACCGCCATGAAGCCATGATAGCCGTCGATCACTACCCAGGGGCCCTCCGGACGGGCCAGCGCTGCCAGCGCGTCCAGGTCCGGCAGGATGGTTCCGGAATTGAACAAGACCTGGCTGGCAAAGATCAGATCAAATGTGCCGTTCAGAGCAGTTCCGAGCAGTTCCTCTGGCGGCACTGTTTCCAGCAATACCTCGCCCGCCTCCACCCAGCGTGTCATCTGCCGACGAAAGCTGTGGAATTCGCCGTCGGTTGCCAGCACCTTGACCGTCTGCATCGGCATGGCGGAGACCAGCCGCACCAGAAAATCATGCGTGTTCGGCGCAAAGCAGAGGGTCGCGGGATCAGGCAGGTGGAGCTCATCCGCGACATGCTGCTGCGCCTCCGACCAGACCGGTCCCATGATCCGGTCCCATTTGTGGTCGGCCAGAACAGCTGCATCGTCCCAAGCTGCCATATGTCCGTCACGGCTTGCATCGGGCCAGAGATGATGGCTGTGGGCGGTGAAATGCAGGCGCTCCGGATTGGCTGCCAGCGACCGGGAGAACAGATGTTTCCAGCTCACAGCTGGGTTCGCAGCGACCAGAGTTCGGGAAAGGCGCGCTTGCCGACCGTGCTTTGCAGATAGGACACGCCGGATGTGCCACCGGTGCCCATTTTCCCGCCGATGATCCGTTCGACCGTCAGCACATGCTTGTGCCGCCAGGTCGCCATGGCATCATCGAGATCGACCAGCTTTTCAGCCAGCTGATAGAGTTCCCAATATTTTTCGGGATTGCGATAGACTTCGAGAAAGGCCGCTTCGACTTGTTCGGACGGCTGATGCGGTTCGGCAAAATTTCTGTCCAGCAGGTCCGGCGCGATCTCAAAGCCGGCCCGCGCCAGCGCCGCGATCGCATCATCCCAGACGCTCGGCTGATCAAGCGCCGCCTGCATCGCCGCCTGCGCTTCGGGGCGATCCTCCTGATATTTCAGAAAGCCCTTGTCCTTGAGGCCAAGCAGATATTCGACGGTGCGGAACTGGTCCGACTGGAAGCCGGAACTGGGGCCCAGCACATGGCGGAAACGGGTATAGTCGCTGGGCGTCATCGTCGAAAGGACATCCCAGCTCAGCGTCATCACCGCCTGGATCCGGCTGATGCGCGCCAGCGCCTTGTAGGCGGGCACCAGCGCATCTGTGCGGATTTGCTGTTTCGCCAGATGCATCTCGCGGATGATTTGCTTGAGCCACAATTCCTTGGTCTGGTGGATGATGATGAACAGCATCTCGTCGTCGAGATCGGAACGGGGATGCTGGGCATCGAGCAGGGTGTCGAGCGCGAGATAGCGCGCATAGGTCATGGTGGGTTTATCGGTCATGCGAGATAGTAACGCCGCGCGGCCCTAATGGGAAGAGGTGGCTAGACCGTCTCGTTTTCCCGCCGCGAGATGCGGATACCTTCCTCGGCCGTGGTCAGACCTTCGCGGACCAGCGCCCGGGCGGCAGAGCCGAGATTGGGCTGGCGCAGGAAGGCGTGGGAAGCGATGCGTGCCTCATCGCCGCCATCATTGATCAGCTTCCTGAGCGTCTCGTCGATGCGGATCGCCTCGAACACGCCGATCCGGCCCTGGAAGCCGGTGTGGGCGCAATGTTCGCAGCCGGTCTCGCGGTAGACCACCGTGC
>CAXIBD010000172.1:0-2829 GCA_964022135.1 uncultured Sphingomonadales bacterium
GAATTTCTGTCCGACCAGATAAGGCGATAACGTCCATTTGGCGATTTGGAATAACGACCTATGTAATCGAGCGCGTCGATTGAGATAAGGCCATGGCCAAATTCTTGGATTTCTAGAATGCGAGATGTCGCAGGCTGTTTCTTCGCTTTGGAACCAGTATCGGCCCCAAATATTCGCTTGAGGAATGATTTCATTTCACGGCTCTTGCCCAGTCGGTCATGCGGCACCGTTGAGGGTTTGCTGGAGCTCCGCAATTTCCTCGATGATTGCATCAAATGGCGGCGGATCGCCAAAGATCATCGCGTTCATCGCTTTATAATCCTGCCGAAGATCGTCAACCATTCCTCCTTCGGGGCAGAGCGCAAATGTCGGGGGTTGTGCGGAAGCAAGATCAAAGGGCGGACGGTTGAAAAACATGCGGGCGTGTGCGACGCAATCCTCGCCCAATGCCCGGTTTTTAGTAGCCGATTGTCCCGCCTCCGATGGGATCAGGCGGTATAGATCATAATAGTGGCGCGAAATACGCTGGCCATTGCCGCGCAGTTGACCACGGATTTCATACCATCGGCGCAGCCCGTGCAGGATCACCACCTTGTCCCAGAAGGTTCGCTCGGCATCGACAATGGTGACATTGGGAACCGCAAGATCAATCCCTGGAATATCGGCATCTACATAAGGCGTTATCGACCTGTTTGAGTTTGGATCGAGTGCCGATTTAGCACCCGATTCAATTTTCACTGATTTGGCGATATAGACGTCGGTCGGTGTTATGCTGGGATAGATGACCAGCAAGGTTTGCCGGTCGGCAGGATCCACCTCTATCCGGATCGTATTTTGCTCCAGATCATTTCTGGTGCAGGCCTCTTCTGAAATCGCCGCAAGGCGCTCCATCAGCGGGCCGTTGATATATGCTTCGCAAGCGTCTTTGATTGCATCGAGCGCTTTCTCGCGCTTTTTGCCGCTCAACCCGGCCAGTTCATCGATCGAGGCGGGAACGCCGAGATCGTCTCGAAAAACCGTGACGTCGATGTCCTCTGAAAAGCGCTGTATCAATCCGAACCCCTTGGAAAGCGAGGTGCCACCTTTGAACAGTAGGCGCGGACCTTCGCTGATGCCGTTGAACAGGGCATCGAGCGTCCAGCAGACCCAGAAATCCTTTTCGACATTTTGCGGGGTTGTTCCCATGCGTTGAGCCGTTGTGGTGAACAGACCTTGGCGCGTATCAATATCGGCCCGCAAGATATCGTCAAAAGCTGGATTCATGCGGACGGTGTTTCGTTGGAAACAAGCGGACGGAGCAATTCCTGCATCCAGGCCGGAAGGGTGGACATACCATTGGTCAGGTCAGCACGCAGCTTCGTCCCATGCTTTGGGTCCTTGAGCAGGATAGATAGTTTTTTCTTCCAACTCGCCATATCGTCACCCGGCATCGTGTCGCGCAGCCAGTGAAGGGCTTGGACGATGCGCATCGCGGGGCGGCCTGCCCAGAAAAGCTTGCTTGGAGCTGTCTGTTTGAAATGGATGGTAAGATTTCCGAGGTTGATCTTCTTGGAGCGCGCTTCGCTATGGACGATGACCTTGGCTGGTACCGCATTGGTAAAGCCGAGATCGTTAGCCGCCGTCATCCCGTCAACTAGCACCCTTATTTGATCGCGCCGCACAACGGCATCGATAACGGCCTTTGGATTTGGCGGGTTATCCTGCTGTGTAAGTTTGTTGGTTCGAGGTTTATCATAGAGGCCCCGATCGATCCTGCGCAATTCTTCCGAACGGACAAGGCGTTGGAGGGTTTTATCGACGACATCACGGCTGCCGAGGTCAAGGAAATCGCTCGGTGTCCAGACCGTGGTCGTTGCCTCGCTTTTGATTCGAGCAAGAATTTGCTCTTTCAGACTGGTGGATGGCTTTTTCATTGTCCGAAATATGTAGCATGATTTCGGACAATGTCGAGTTAGAAATGTCCGAAATATGTAGCATGATTTCGGACACTTTTTGCTCAACTAGCCTTATCAGAACAAGCGGCCCATTTGGGAAGGCGTCCAAGGTCATCCAGTTCAGCTCTCACTAAACCATCCAGCACTTCCGGGAAAAGCCGAGCCATCGCCCGCCAAACCGGATGCTCGTTATCGATTTGCGCTTCAGTTTCTTGGGCCTGTTTGATCATTCGCTTTAATGATGG
The DNA here is from genome assembly GCA_964022135.1 of uncultured Sphingomonadales bacterium. GTDB lineage: Bacteria > Pseudomonadota > Alphaproteobacteria > Sphingomonadales > Sphingomonadaceae > Parasphingorhabdus. The sequence continues at coordinate 2,180 of CAXIBD010000172.1, forward strand.
CCGTTCCGCAAGATCGGCCAGCGCAGTCGAACGAACGAAGCTATCTATGAGATTGGCACAATGTTTAAAATCGCCGCTACTCAGTTTGCTATTGAGCATGGCGAGAACCGCGCCTTCCCCTTTATATTTTGTGATATAGACATTTTCCGTGCCGGTGTCGGCGCTGTGCGCGACCGAGCAAAGGATCGCAAAGAGCATGGCCAAATGCGCTTGGCCTCTGACTGAGCGTGATGCCCAAAATTCTTCCCTCCACGCATCCAGCCCCGGCACCCCCAATTCTAGTGAGCCCCAGGCCGGTGCAAATGCCGTGCTGTAAAATGGCGCATTGGGCTTGTCATTTTGCGCTTGCTGAAATGCCTTCCACCAGCGTGATCGTTCCTCCTTGCTGCTTGCTACCAACAAATCGCTCCGCCGGTCCTCAATAAATGCCGACCGGCCATAGCCAGTCTGCAGATCATCCAGCGTTACCAGTCGTGGTTCGAGCCAACCGCCTTTACCATTTTCGAGATAGCATTTCAGGACCAGCGTTCCGCGTTCGATTGAAGACGCCTGTGCATCATCATCGAACAGGAACGCATTGCCTCGCTGCATCGTGATGACATCATGGAAGCCTTGCGGCAGCTGGTCTTCGAGAACATTGAAAATCCACA
>CAXIBD010000173.1:0-2748 GCA_964022135.1 uncultured Sphingomonadales bacterium
CTGGGGGCCTTGTGGATCGCGGATACGGTCCCGCGTTTTCGAATGACCACCAACCAGCTCAACCAGCTGAAGAGCATGGCCGACATTGTGATGAGTGAAATGGAGCTGAGCCGCGAGATTGGCTTGCGGGAACAGGCGCAGAAGAACGCCGCCATAGCCCGCTCGAATCTCGACCTCACGCTCGCGCTCAGCGATATTGCCAGTTTTCGAATTGATCTGGAAACCGGGCTGATCGAATGGGGTGGCGCCTATCTGAAAATATGGGGGGATGATGCGGGCGAAGCCGCTTCCGAAGTGGAAAGCGCTCTCGACCGCGTGCACCCCGAAGACAGGGAGACCGTCAGGCTGGCGATGAGTGCAGCTGTAGACGAACTGGAAAAATTCGAGACACGCTTCCGCATTGTTTTACCATCGGGCGAAATCCGGTGGGTCGAGGGATATGGCGACTATCTTGAGGCAAACGGGCGCCCGACGCTGACCGGCGTCAACAAGGACATCACGCACAGCGTTGACCAGCAGGAACAGCTCAAGCTGCACACGCGCGAACTCCACCACCGCCTGCGGAATCTTTTCGCCACGCTGCAGTCGATCATGACACTGACCAAAAATTCGGCCACGTCGATCGACGATTACATCGAGAGAATACACAATCGCCTGAGCGCGCTTAACCGGGCCCAGCAAATACTGCTTGATACCAATTTTGTCACCGGATCCTTTTCCGCTCTGGTGGAGGATCTCTGCAGGACTTATCCCAGGGTCCGGTGGTCGGGGCCGGATATCATTCTCGCGGAAAATGCCATGGTTTCACTCTCGCTCGTACTCAACGAACTTGCGACCAATGCTGCCAAATATGGCGCGCTGACCGCAGATACCGGGCTGGTGAGGATCAGCTGGGCGATCCGCACCGAAGAAGAGGGGCCGGATATCGTGGAATTGACCTGGGCGGAAACCGGGGGAAGCCAGTCCATTGGGGCACCCACCGAAGCTGGTTTCGGATCCTCACTCATCGACCATAGTGTTACTCGCAATTTGCACGGAGAGATTGAAAGGAATTGGGCGTTGGACGGCCTCAAATGCAAGATTACATTCCCTGCCCCCGATGAACAGAGGTACAGCTAGTGGCACAAAAAGCATTGCTCCGGCGGATATCCTTCTATGCCGATCTCGATGATGTTGATCGGCAGGTCATCATGCAGATCAACGGACGGGAGCAGCATTACGAGAAGAATACGGAAATCGTTGACGCGGGTCAGGAGCTGGAGAGCGTGCTGATCGTCAAGGAAGGCTGGGCGATCCGCTACAAGACGCTCGAGGATGGCCGGCGTCAGGTCCTGAATGTGCTCCTGCCAGGCGACATGTTCGATCTTCAGGTATTGGTGGCGGCGGAAGCGGATCATTCGGTAAAAACGGTGACCAGTCTCACCGGTCTGTCCGTCAGACCTTCCGAATTCCGGCGCCTGCTCACCGAATCCGGCAAACTGACTCTCGCCTTCTGGTGGATGCAGGTCCAGGAAGAAGCCTTTCTGCGCGAACAGATCGTCCGCAATGGCAAACAGTCTGCGCGGGAAAGAATCGGGCATTTTCTGCTTGAGCTCTATCGACGCGTCCTGATCACCGGGGCGGGCAACGGAGACGGCTTTCGCGTCCCGCTGACGCAAACCGTTATTGCAGACGCGCTCGGCTTGACCCCCATCCACACCAATCGGGTTCTGCGTCAACTGGAGCGGGATGGCCTGCTGGAGCGCGACAATGGGTGGATCCTTTTCAAGGACGAGGCCCGGCTCGCGGAAATGAGCCAGTTTGATGCCAGTTATTTTCATCTGGATGCGTTCCGCATGCGACTCGGTCGCGAATAAATTTGCGGTGCGCTGCAACTCTATCTAGAAGCCGGCGTTGCTTATAACGAACCAATGAAGGGAATTCATGATGAAAAAGATTGCAATCGCCGCAGTAATGGCTGCTGGCCTGACGCTCGCCGGCTGTGAAGCCAATGTCAAAGAAGAAGGCGAAATGCCATCGATGGACGTTGATGTATCCGGAGATGCGGGCGAAATGCCTGAAATCGACGTAGAAACAGCTGACGTCGAAGTCGGATCCGAAGAAGTAACCGTCGATGTTCCTGACGTTGATGTTACCATGCCGTCGGAAAAAGAAGAATAGTAGCCTATTCCATAGACGAAAATGGCCAGGCATCATGTCCTGGCCATTTTTTTGCCTGGGCCACGCCCGATTGCTGCGGGATGCGCATTGGCGGGCCATCTTTGCATGTTGGAAAAGTAGCTGGAAAATTCGCCCCTTGTAAACGGGGGTATACGATAGGACAAATTTCCCAGCCGGTCTTTGAGGAATGAAAGCAACACCGGGTCACGGGTCGACATTCATTCAACCCTGACAACAGATGGCAACTCGATTGGTTGCAACGAATCCGAAATATTTTCCGTTCTGGAGCAACACGCCCGCCGTGCATTCCGTTGCACCTCAGAGAACCGCCGACCCGGGGATAATGGTCTGCCAGAAATCACGGAACGACGGGACGGAATGCAACTATTCCCCGGTTCGTGCGTCGTGGACAAGAGAATATGACCGATGGAGACGTTATGACCGATATATTTACCCGCCTAAAACAGGATCACGACCGACACCGCGCTATGCTGGAACGGGTCGCCGACACCAGCGGTGACACCAAGGAACGTCGCGACTCCTTCAAAAAGTTGCGGATCGATGTTTCTGCCCATGCCAATGCCGAGG
>CAXIBD010000174.1:0-2535 GCA_964022135.1 uncultured Sphingomonadales bacterium
ACCGAGCAATAGGGCACGCCGCATTGCGAGCAGCGGGCGGATTGCTGGGCGGCCGTGTCCGGCGCATATTTGTCGGCGATCTCCTGGAAATCTTCCGCGCGCAGTGCGGGCGCGCGCTTTTCGGGATAGTCCTGTCCCAGATCGACAAATTTCAACATGTCCAGTTTGTCCGGGCTTTGTGCCATGCCAGATGCTCGTTTCCTGCAGATTATGATTATAGGCCACCGCCCGCCTGGGCGGGCAGAAGATCAGAAATAGCCAAAAAAGCGCCGGGAGTCACGTAGAAATTCCGATAAAGGACAGTAGATATTACCTAATATCCTCTGATGCGCGTGATATTGCCGCCGCGATCATTCCGTTGTCGAACTATATGATCCGTAACGGACCTATATTTTCCTCACGACAAGGACAGTGCGAATCGCTATTGCGCACCACATCAACATACGGCCAAGCCAACATACGGAACGTCCATGACCTTCATCCAAATGCTGCTCCTCGCGATCGTGCAGGGCGTCACCGAGTTTCTTCCCATATCCTCGTCCGGCCATCTGATCCTGCTGCCGGTCTTCACCGGCTATGCCGACCAGGGGCCGATGATCGACATAGCCGTCCATGTCGGCTCGCTGCTCGCGATCATCACCTATTTCTTCAAGGATGTCTGGTCGCTGGGCCGGGGCGGCCTCGCCACCATCGGGATAGGGCAGGCGGCGGCCGAACGGCGCCTGTTCTGGTGGATCATCATCGGCACGATTCCCGCCGTGCTCGTCGGCCTGTTCCTCAAGACCGGCGGCTATCTCGACGGCTTCCGCAGCACCACTCTGGTTGCCACCAACCTGATCATCTACGGTATCCTGCTCGGCATCGCCGACCGGTTCGGGCGCCAGATCAAGTCCTTCGAGGATCTCAGCCTCAAGGACGGCCTGATCGTCGGCCTCGCCCAGGCACTGGCGCTGATTCCCGGCACCAGCCGGTCCGGCGTGACCATGACCGCTGCCCGTTTCCTTGGCTACACCCGGGTCGAGGCGGCCCGCTTTTCCTTCCTGCTGTCGATCCCGGCGGTCGCCGGCGCGGGCGTGCTGATCATTCCCGACCTGATGGGGGCGAGCAGCGAGCTGCTCAAGGAAGCCCTGATCACCGGGACAATGACCTTCCTCGCGGCGCTGGCGACCATGGCCTTCCTGATGCAGTTCCTGCGCAGGGCGTCGATGATGGTCTTCGTGATCTACCGCATCGCGATGGGCATCGCGCTGCTCGCCTTTTTCTAGTCCGGCTGCGCCAGGCGGTTTCTAGCCCGCCTTGACGTTCGCGCCGAATCGGCCGTGCGGCGTGTATTTTTCCATCCAGCCCGGTGCGACCGCCGCCAGCGGGGTCGGGGACACGCCAAAGGCGTCGAGCCCCTTCGCCCCGCTTGCCACGACATTGTCCTTCTGCAGCATTCTGAACTGGTCGGCGGTGATCGGTGCGCCCGGCAAAGGTCCCAGCACGCTCGCCATCAGGCTGGCCGCGACATCCGGGACATCGACAAAGGTCCGCTTGCGGCCGGTCATCTGGGCGATCCGCCGGTTGATCTCGCCCATGCTGAGGATTTCCGGGCCGCCCAGCTCGAACGTCTGTCCGGCGTAGCGCTCCGGCTGGCTCAGCGCCTCGGCCGCGACATCGGCGACATCGCCGACGAAAATCGGCTGGAATTTGGTATCGGCGCCGATAACCGGCACTATTGGCAGCATCGAGATCATCGCCGCGAAGCGGTTGATGAACTGGTCTTCGCGGCCAAAGATGATCGAGGGCCGGAGAATGATCGCATCCGGAAAGGCCTGCAAAACCGCCTTTTCCCCGTCACCCTTGCTGCGCCCGTAGCGCGAGGGCGACTCGCTGTCGGCACCGATCGCCGACAGATGCAGCAGCGCCCGGCAACCCGCCGCCGCGGCACCTTCGGCAACATTGCGCGCCCCCTCGACATGCACCCGCTCGAAATCGCCTTTCAGCACGCCGACCAGGTTGATCACCGCTTCGCAACCGTGCACCGCGCGGGCGACGCTGTCCTTCCTGGTCACGTCGGCGCTGACAAATTGCGTCTGGCCGAGATTGCCCAGCGGCTTGATATGCATGGCATTCTTGATCGAACGCTCGGCAATGCGCAGGCGCGCACCGCGCTCCAGCAGCGCCTGTGCGATATAGCGGCCGACAAAGCCGCCGCCGCCAAAGATGCAAATCAGTCGTCCGTCGAGATCCATGTTCCTGTTCCACCCATGCGTTGGTTTTCCGCTTTGCCTCTGCCCCAGTGCGGCGGGCGAAGCAACAGCGGATTCCGCGGCCAGCAGAGCATTTTTGCCGCGCCGACGCAACGCCCGGGCACCGTGCCGCCGCCAGCCGTCGATGATGCTGTCGCTTTGTCGATATGAATCATTGACAGCCCAGCCAACAAGGGGCTAATCGCCCGCCTCTATCAGGAGGCATCGACACGGTTGCCGCCTGCATGGGCCCAGATGGCGGAATTGGTAGACGCGCTAGCTTCAGGTGCTAGTATTCGCAAGG
>CAXIBD010000175.1:0-2516 GCA_964022135.1 uncultured Sphingomonadales bacterium
GCGGTCAGCTGGATCACCTCTTCCGGCACTTCCAGAAAGGCGGGATCGAAGCCGCCGAGCAGCGGCACCGGCCATTCGGTGAGGCCGGCATTCTCGATCACCAGGCCCTCGTCCTCGACCAGCTGCAGACCGGCATCGGAAGCCGCCCTGGCGGCACCATCGCGGATGATATCCTGGCGCTCCTCGTGATCGACGATCACATGGCAGGCGCGCAGTTTTTCGGCATAGTCACCGGCATTGCCGATGGTGATCATGCCATCATGATGAAACCGGTGCCCGACCGTTTCGTAGCCTGACGCCACGCCGTCAATTTCGCATGCCACCAGATCATCACCCATGATCGCGACAATGCCGCTGAGCGGCCTGACCCAGCGCAGGCTTTCGGTCGAGGCGCTGGCATCGCCCCAGCGCATCGATTTCGGCCACGGAAAGGCCCTGATGATGGCGGGAATGGCTTCCGCGAGCACATCCTTGCTGTTGCGGCCCGGCTTGTTGATCACCGCGAAATAGGTCGGGCGCCCCTTGATATCGCGCACTTCCAGCTGGTCGCGGGTGACGCCATTCTTGCGGCAGAAGCCCTCGACCGCCTGGTCGGGAGCGCCTTCCGGCGGGCCCTTGGCTTCCTCGCAGACCGCTTCGGTCTCCGCGGGCAGGTCCCCGGCAATGAGCGCCAGTCGTCTTGGCGTCGAATAGACGGTAATCGCGCCTGCTTTCAGGCCGGCTTCCGCCAGGTGCGCGGTAAACAGCCGTTCGAGATCGGCGCGCGCCTTGGCCTGCATGCGAGCCGGGATTTCTTCGGAGAGCAGTTCGAGGAGGAAGTCGGTCATTTATTTCCTCCCTCACACTCGTCATCCTGAACTTGTTTCAGGATCTCGTGCGGCAAGCGCGCCATCTCAAGGGGTCCTGAAACAAGTTCAGGATGACGAAACTGATGACCCATCACGCCGTCCATCCGTTCTTCGCCATATGCGCCTCGCAGCTGCCCTTGGCGAGATCGCGGACGCGGCCCATGTAGCTGGCGCGTTCCTGGACCGAAATCACGCCGCGGGCCTGCAGCAGGTTGAACATGTGGCTGGCCTTGATCGCCTGCTCATAGGCCGGGATCGGCAGCTTCTTCTCGAGGCAGTTCTCGCACTCGGCGGCCGCCTTGTTGAACAGGTCGAACAGGGTATCGGTATCGGCAACCTCGAAATTCCACTCCGACATCTGCTTCTCATTTTCCAGAAAGATATCACCGTAAGTCATTCCAGCGCCGTTATAATCCAGATCATAGATGCTATCGACACCCTGGATGTACATGGCCAGCCGCTCGAGCCCGTAGGTCAGTTCGCCGGACACCGGCTTGCAGTCGAAACCGCCCATCTGCTGGAAATAGGTGAACTGCGTCACCTCCATGCCGTCGCACCAGACTTCCCAGCCCAGCCCCCAGGCGCCGAGCGTCGGGCTTTCCCAGTCATCCTCGACAAAGCGGATGTCGTGCAGCATCGGATCGATGCCGATCGCGGTCAGGCTGTCGAGATAGAGCTGCTGGATATCCGGCGGCGAGGGTTTCAGGATCACCTGATATTGGTAATAATGCTGCAGCCGGTTGGGATTTTCGCCGTAGCGGCCGTCGGTCGGACGGCGGCACGGCTGGGCGAAGGCCGCTTTCCACGGATCCGGGCCGAGCGCACGCAGCGTGGTGGCGGTGTGGAACGTCCCTGCCCCCATTTCCATGTCATAGGGCTGGAGGATAGCACAGCCCTGATTCCCCCAATATTCATGGAGTTTCAGGATGATCTGCTGGAAGCTGAGCGGCTTCGTATCGGTCAATTTGCGGGCTTTCTACGCGAAGGCAATATTTACGCGCTGCTTTGGCGAAGGCGGGCACAGGGGTCAAGGGAGGATTGGTCGGAAGCAAAAGCTTATTCGTCATGCTGAACTTGTTTCAGCACCCCTCGAAATTGGTTCCTGCCGCCAGAGGTTCTGAAACGAGTTCAGGATGACGACGCTTGTTCCGCCGCCCCTTATTCCGCCGCAACCATTTCCTCTGCCCGCGCCACCGTCACCGGCACCGCATTCAGGACAGCATTGCCGGACAGCGGGTCGAACCGCTCGGTATCGGTCAGATCATTAAGCGAAACCCCCGGTTTCTCGCGCGCCACGGACAGGCCGACGCCCTTGCGACCATGACCGAAGCCGTGCGGAATTGATACCACGCCGGGCATGACGTCGTCGCTGACCTCAACCAGGATATCGACGCTGTTCACCCGGCTGGTGATGGTCGCCATGGCGCCGTCGGACAGGCCGCGCGCCCTGGCGTCATCGGGGTGGATCATCAGCGTGCAGCGGTCCGGCCCCTTCAGCAGCCGCGGGCTGTTGTGCAGCCAGCTGTTGTTCTGCCGGACATGGCGGCGGCCGATCAGGCGCAGCGTGTCGGGGCGCTCGTCGGCCAGCGAGGCGGCAAAGCGCTGCAACTCGGCGAGAAAATCGGGATGGGCGCAGTGGATCTTCCTGTCCTCGGTGCGCAGCCGCTC
>CAXIBD010000176.1:0-2392 GCA_964022135.1 uncultured Sphingomonadales bacterium
CCGAGATGAAGCAGTCGATGGAAGCGCTGATCCATCACTTCAAGCTCTACACCGAGGGCTTCCACGTGCCCGCCGGCGAAGTCTATGTCGCAACAGAAAGCCCGAAGGGCGAATTCGGCGTCTATCTGGTCAGCGACGGCACCAACAAGCCCTATCGCTGCAAGATTCGGCCGACCGCGTTCAGCCATCTGCAGGCGATGGACTTCATGACCAAGGGCCATATGCTGCCGGACGCCACCGCTATTTTGGGCGCGATCGACATCGTGTTCGGGGAGTGTGACCGGTGAGTGAAAGCCTTGGACTGATTTTATTCGCATTTGTTGCTGGACTGGCAGGCGCAGTAGTAGGTCTTGCAATTTGGAGGCTGATATTTGGTTTCCTACCGATCGAAGAGCCAACCAAGTGGGCGTTAGCTTTTACTGGCGGCACGACTGTACTGGTTTTCATTGCAAGTGTTTTGCAGGGAGTCGAGGATTGGCTGATTTTGATGGTCCAAACAGTAACCAATCTACTTGCTGTTGGTATTTGTTGGTATCTTTGGGTCATTAAAGCAAAGCGGGAAGATCGTTACTATGGCTGATGCACCCAACATCCCCGACGAAATCGAAACCCGCGCCAAATGGGGCGATTTTGCGTTTACGCCGGAAAACGAGAAGCTCGCCAAGTGGCAGATCGCGAAATATCCGGCTGGCCGCCAGAAATCGGCTGTCATGGCGCTGCTCGACCTTGCCCAGCGCCAGGTCGGTGCGGATACCGAGACGCAGGGCTGGCTGCCGGTTCCGGTGATCGAATATGTCGCCGCCTATCTCGATATGCCCTATATGCGAGCCTATGAGGTCGCGACCTTCTACACCATGTACAATCTGGCGCCGGTTGGCCGCTATCATGTGCAGGTCTGCGGGACCACGCCGTGCATGCTGCGCGGCAGCGACGATGTGATGGCCGCGTGCAAGAACAAGGGCATGGCCAAGGGCAAGACCACGCCGGACGGGCTGTTCACGCTGACCGAGGTCGAGTGCATGGGCAATTGCTCGAACGCGCCGATGGTCCAGATCAACGACGACAATTACGAAGATCTCGATTACGATATCATGACCCGGATCCTCGAGGATCTGGCGGCGGGCAAGGAAATACCCGTTGGCTCGCAGATCGGTCGCAGGACCAGCGAAGCCGAGGGCGGGCCGACCAACCTGCACGCGATGGTCGAGGAAAATCACGATTATCGGAACGAGTGGTGATGGGATTGCTCGTCGCTCTCGCGCTCGCCCTGCTGGCGATTGTCATCGTCTGGAAGGTTCTGACCGGAATCGTGCGGACGGTTGGCCTGGTAATCGTGGCCATTGTCATTGGCGTGTTCGTGCTGATGAACGGAGGGCTGTGATGGCCCTGGACGGATATGCAGGCTGGATCGCGCTCGCCGTTGTGGCGATTGGCATCATCGGCGGCCTCCTGGGCCGCAGGAGCAAGAAATGAGTTTTGATTTTCTGCAGGACAAGGACCGGATCTTCACCAATGTCTACGGCTTCCAGTCGTGGGACCTGAAGGCGTCGCAGAAGCGCGGCGACTGGGACAATACCGCCGATATCATCAAGCGCGGCAATGACAAGATCATCGAGGAGATGAAGGCCAGCGGCCTGCGCGGCCGTGGCGGGGCGGGTTTTCCGACCGGCCTGAAATGGTCGTTCATGCCGAAGGAAGCGCCCAAGGACAGTCAGGGCAATCCGCGGCCGAGTTTCCTCGTCATCAACGCCGATGAATCCGAGCCGGGTTCGTGCAAGGACCGCGAGATCCTGCGCAACGATCCGCACAAGCTGATCGAGGGCGCGCTGATCGCCGGTTTCGCGATGCGCGCGCGGGCGGCCTATATCTATATCCGCGGCGAATATATCATGGAAGCCAAGGTCATGGAGGCGGCCGTCAAGGAAGCCTATGACGCGGGCCTGATTGGCAAGAACGCCGCCAAGTCCGGCTATGATTTCGACGTCTTCGTCCACCGGGGCGCCGGTGCCTATATCTGCGGCGAGGAAACCGCGATGATCGAGAGCCTCGAGGGCAAGAAGGGCCAGCCGCGGCTGAAACCGCCTTTCCCGGCAGGCGCCGGTCTCTACGGCTGCCCGACCACGGTCAACAATGTCGAATCGATCGCGGTGGTGCCGACGATCCTTCGGCGCGGCGCGGCCTGGTTCGCGAGCTTCGGGCGCGAGAACAACCACGGCACGAAGCTGTTCCAGGTCTCCGGCCATGTCGAGAAGCCGGCGGTGTTCGAGGAAGCCATGTCGATCCCGTTCAGGGACATGATCGAGAAACATTGCGGCGGCATCACCGGCGGCTGGGACAATCTCCTGGCGGTGATTCCGGGCGGTTCGTCGGTGCCTCTGGTTCCGGCGCACGA
>CAXIBD010000177.1:0-2371 GCA_964022135.1 uncultured Sphingomonadales bacterium
GCCTGTTTCCGATCTCGGTCGGCGGTCTGAAGATCTGGCCGTCGAGCCGTCCCGATCCGAGCAACCCGGCTCTCCCTGTTTGCCTCTGCGGTTTGCGGCCCGGCATTGCCATGGGGTTCTGGGAGCCGGTCCGGCTTGCCGATGTCAGCATGAAGCCCTGGTGCTTTGTCAATCTCGGCGGGCTCAAGATCGATCCCGGATTTGACATTGGCTATCGATCCATCTCCGGGCCATCGGCAATTGGTGGGGCCAGCCAATATTATTCAAGCTGGCATGTCCACTGGTATGCCTATCCGCTGATCTACTGGATGGAGATTGTTGCCGATTTTCTCTGTCTCGAAGCTGGCTCTGTCGACATTCTCTATATTTCCGAGATTGATCCGCTCTGGCAAGACAGTGAACTCACCGCGATTATTAATCCCGAAGCAGTGCTGTTTGCCAATCCGCTCGCACTGGCTGCCTGCGCTGCCGATTGTGTTTCTGCCACGGTCAATCTGCCGCGCGATGAACTCTTCTGGTGCGCTGGCTGTCAGGGATCCATGTATCCAATGAACGGCAATGTCTCGGCCAGCATTGGCCATGTCCAGGCCTCGCGGCTCGTACTGTCGCGCTTTGCTTTCAAATTACACCGCCAACTGGTGTCCTGGGGAACCATGGGCAAAAAGGGTCTGTGCGGCAAATATCTGATGCCGATCATGCGCAAGCAGCAATACCGCCTGCAGGCAACCAATCCCAATCCTGCGACCAAGGGCCGCTATGCCTGCCCGCCCATCGGAGCCTCCACCACCTTTCAATCTGCCGGACAGGTCATTCCCGCCATTGGCGAGGACATGGGCTATCTCGTCTGGCGCAAACGGAATTGCTGCGCGCTATGAGAAACACAATTTCCTTTTTCCTTTTGTTCGGGGCCACTTGCACGGCGGGTTTCGCCGCCGCGCAAAATCAAAACTCGGAAGCCCTCGATATTGAGTCCATTCGTGCTTCGGCCAAATCCTATTCCGCCGAGGCAGAAGCGCTGGCTGAAAATGTCCGCATGCGCAGCGGAGATTTGCGAGATGAAGCCCGTCAGACCCAAGACCAGGCAAGGGCTAATGGCGAGCGATATACGAAGACTGTCCAGCGGAAACACAGAAACAACGACAACAAAAAAGACGAAGTCTTTGATTTCGAGCGGATGATTTCGGACCATGCAAAAATGGCCCAGGCCAATCTCGGCGACGCACCGCGTTTCATTGCCTTTGCAAGTCTGTCGATGCCGCCCCAGTCTTTGAAAAAACTCGTTCACGACACATCAGCGGCAGGCGGGGTCACGGTGCTGCGCGGTTTCCCCGGAGGCAGCGCCAAACAGCTGACAAAAATGCTCACCGCCATGGCATCAAACGGCGAGCAATTATCCGCGCTCGGTATTGATCCCAGGCTATTTCGCGCTTTCGATGTCAAGGCTGCGCCCAGTTTCGTCATGGTCTCCTCCGATTTTACTCTGTGCGACGGCTTTGACTGCAAAGGTGCGGTCCCACCCCATGACCGGATGACCGGCAATGTCAGCGTAGAATATGCGCTGGAAACATTTGCGGGCGGCGCTGGTCCCGGATCGCGTCTCGCTGCGCTGCACCTTGCCCGCCTCAAAAGGGAGCGCTGAGCGATGAAGTTTGTGAAAATACTTCTACTCGCTGTCACGGCCATCAGTTTTTCCGCCGGATCAGCACTGGCCGCGCAGGAGCGCGACGCGGCTAGGGAAGATGGCAAAGCTTTTGCTAGCGAACAACAACGACGCGCGCGCGCAAATGCAAGCACGCAGCCCGATGCGGCGCGTGTTCCCGGCTACACATCAAATCCTGCTGAGGCGGGTTATGCGGATAATCCAGATCGCATTGAAAGCGATGCACGGGCCGCAGCGCGCAGCCACGAAGGCATGAAAGCGATTAAGGATTCCAATGCCCGGCGCGCAAAGTTCGACTTTGACGAAATCAAAACGGTCACTGCGCGGTCTAAATCGATCAACGAAGACCCGCTTGCCTATACCAGCGGAATGGAAATTGGTGGGGCAGAAGGACGCTGCGTACCGCTACCACCCTCTCCCGGGTCGCCGGGCCGCTATACAGCAACCTGCAATAGCGGTGTGGCGCTTGAGGAAACGAGCGAGAGCTGCACCGTGCGTCTTGAGGTCACCATCGAGCAGCAACAGATTCACAAATATCTATGCAGCCAAATCGAGCCATATGGATTCCGGGAAGTGCCAAGCTGCCAGCGCTTTTTTGACGCCGGTTGCCAGGCGACTGGAACCCGGCCCGGGCCGTGCCTGCAATGGTATGATGACGGATATAACCCCAAATATTGCGTGGAACCGGGTGAACCCTATCTCGAAATGAGC
>CAXIBD010000178.1:0-2320 GCA_964022135.1 uncultured Sphingomonadales bacterium
ATGCGGCGCGGGATATCAATCTGGCCAAAACGTCCGTCCAGATTGCCACGGCCGACACGTCGGTCGCCGTTATCGCCGGTCTGGCGATATTCCCGATCACCTTTGCCGCGCTCGCGCCGGCCAGCCTCGATGCCATTCTCAGCGGGCAGGAGCAGGTGCAGGGCGGACTGGGGCTGCTGTTCGTCAGCCTGCCGGTCGCCTTCCAGACAATGCCGGCGGGGTCGCTGATCGGCCTGCTGTTCTTCATCATGGTATTTTTTGCCGCCCTGACCAGTTCGGTTGCCTTGCTGGAAGCCTCGGTCAGCTGGGCGATCGGCCGTTTCAAAAAGCCGCGCTGGCTGGTCACGACGGTTCTTGGCGGGCTTGCTTTCCTGATCGGCGGCTGGGCCAGCCTTTCCTTCAACAGCCAGGCCGATTTCCAGCCGCTCGACTTCATGATTTTTTCGGGACAGCCGGTATTCGGGATCATCGATGAATTGACCGCGAAAATCCTGCTGCCAAGCTCGGCGCTGCTGGTGTCCATTTTCGTCGGCTGGATTGCGGATCGCCGGCTGATCGACAGCGAGAACGGGCTCGACGGCAATCTGCACCGTTTCTGGCTGTTCCTTGTCCGTTGGCTATGCCCGCTGGTCATATCGGCGATCCTGCTGACCGGCCTGTTTCCGGGCATATTGGGGCAGGGCTAGGCGATGGCAGGATCAAGACCCCCGAAATGTCCGGTGTGCGGGCGGGTCGCGACTAAGGAATTTCAGCCTTTTTGCAGTGCAGGATGCAAGGATCGCGACCTGCTGAACTGGCTGGGGGACGGCTATAAAATTCCCGGACCGGCGGTTTCGCCCGACGAGCTGGCGGATCATTTTGCCGGCGATTCCGGGCGCGACGGAGACGACTGAACAGGCGCAATAAAACCGCCATTTTTAGGCTGGACAAGCAGCAAGGCCCCCGCCTATAGCGTCGCTTCCTAACGCCGCCAGCGCATCGCGCCGGCGCAGATGCCCGAGTAGCTCAGTTGGTAGAGCAAGCGACTGAAAATCGCTGTGTCGGTGGTTCGAATCCGCCCTCGGGCACCACCTTTTTCCTTAATTTTCGATGTCTCGCGGTACCGCCATCGTGCGCAAATATTGTATCTATTTCTTAGAGGGTTAGCTCGCGCCATTTGGGAGTTCCGGTGACCAGAGACCATTTGGCAGTGGCAATAGGGGGCCGCAATGCCCTTTTATCTCGACGGCCCAAAATGCTGGCACCAGATGCACTATTGGATTTGAGTGGTTTTGGGCTTCAGTTAAAGCCGAATAGCTTACGTTGGGCTCTCCAGCAGAGTGGAACATTGCCGATGCGCAGGATCTTGCGACCTGTCAGATCAACCGGCTGCGTGCCATCGACAATCGCAGAGATAATGTCAGGTGCAAGGTAGCTTAACCGAGCAAGCTGCTGGATATGGCGCGCGCTATAATCTGCGATCATGGGTGAGGGTTTTTTGCAGAGCAGAAGATCTTGCGCTGCAAACGCGTGAGCGATCAGCCGCAATAGTATTGGATCGGGATCCCGTTTCAGGGGGCCTTGATCCGGCGCGATAGCAAGTTTCAAGTCCGAACCCTTGCTCACGAGCTTGGCTTTGACGGAAATTGAGGAGAGCTCATCCTCGTCTGATGGTTTGGAATGTATTTTGATTACAGCTTCTTGGACTTCTACGCGGATCTGCTGGCCGAGCAATATTCTGCGCTGCTCCCTGATGGTCATGCCGGGCAGGGCGTTCGCAATCTCCTGGCGTTTGTTCAGTTGCTCGGAGAGCTGAGCAGCAGTCTCATCCCCGCTGGAATCGATACATGCAATTTGCTTTGCAACTGTATCAACCACCAGGCGTTCGATTTCTCCAGCCGGCATACGCCATTTGATTGATTGGTCCCCTGGCAGGGTCCGTGTCACATAATAGCGGAATCGCTTTGATCCCTTGGTTGCATGGGTGGGGGTCATCGGTTTGCCATCTGGATCCGTGATTATGCCTGTCAGCAGACTTGGATTGCGGCTTTTCTTGCCCAGCGCATTGGTGCGTCGATTTGTCTGAAAATTGGACTGGACAAGATCAAACAGCTCTTGAGAAATGATGGGTTGGTGGGCTCCATCATAGACATTTTCCTTATGTTTCACCTTGCCAACATACACCGGGTTCTGAAGGAGATGGGTCACAGTGCCGGTTTTGAATGTGACTCCGCCCACAACTTTCCCGGTTTTCCAGACACGCGTTCTGGTTTTGATACCCTTCGCCGCCATTTCCTCGACCAGCTGCGGCACTGATTTTGTCTCTGTGTAGCGCTCGAAC
>CAXIBD010000179.1:0-2293 GCA_964022135.1 uncultured Sphingomonadales bacterium
CGGGCGGCGAGCTGCATATCGTCGATTTCGGGCAGAGCGAGGGATTGCCACCCGCCTTTCGCTCGCTGCTGCTGCAATGGCTGGCGCTGTTCCATGTCGAGCCGCGCCGGGAGCTGCAGAGCTTCCTGGTCGGGCTGGACAGCGAGATCGGCACGCACAGCGAATTTATCCCGCTGTTTCGTGGTTACAGCTCGCGGCTTGTGGTCAGGCTGCCGGCCTGACCACAAACAAGGCGGGTCTATTCCGCCAGATTTTTCAGAATCCAGTACCAGTGATCGAGCCCACCATAGAATGACGCGACCGGTAGCCGTTCGTTCAGGCCGTGGGCGAACATGTCGGAGGCCTTGAGCGCGGCACCGGAGATTGCCACCGTGTCATAGCCGAGAGTGCGATAGTGCATGCCGTCGGTGCCGCCGGATTCCATATAGGGCAAGATCGTCAGGCCGGGATAGGTCTTGTCGAGACTGGCGCGCAGGGCGGCCTTCACATCGTCGCGCAGCTTTGATTCCGGGCTTTCGGTGACATCGGTGATCAGATTGAAGGCGACATTGTCATTGCCGATCACCTGCTTCAGCCTGGCCTCGGTCGCCGCTGCGCCCTCGCCCGGGAAAATCCGGCAGTTGACGGTGGCGGTGGCCGATTGCGGGAGGGCATTTTCGGCGTGACCGGCCTTCAGCATGGTGGCGACGCAGGTCGTACCCAGCGTGCCGACCGTTTCCGGATCGGCGCGCAGCGTAGCGATCGCCGATGCATCGGTCGGGTCGGCGGCAAAGCGCAGCATCGCCTGGCCCAGTTCGCCCGGAGTCAGCTTGCCGGCGGTGGCAAAATAGCTTCGGGTCAGGTCGGTCGCCCGTACCGGAAACTGATAGGCGGCGATCTTGCCGAGGGCGTCGGCCAGTTCATAGATCGCGTTGTCGGCGCGCGGCCGCGAACTGTGCCCGCCGGGATTGGTCACGGTCAGCTCGTAGGTGGCAAAGGTCTTTTCCGCAGACTGGACGCGGAAAGCGACCGGCGTGTCATCCTCGGTCAGCGCAATCCCGCCCGCGTCGCTGTTCAGGACAAAGGCGGGGTCGATATTCTCCGCGACATATTTGGCCTGCGCCTTGGTCGAGACCATGCCGGTCTCCTCGTCGCCCGAGAAGACCAGAACCAGATCGCGCGACGGCTGCCAGCCTTCCTGCTTGAGCCGAAGGAAGGTGGCGGTCAGGTTGGTGATGCCATATTTGTTGTCGTCGGTGCCGCGGCCGAAGAAATAGCCGTCTTCCTCGGTCAGCGTGAAGGGCGAGCGGACCCAGTCCTTGGCCAGCGCGTCGACCACGTCCATATGGCCGAGCAGGACGATCGGCTTTTCGGTGCCACCGGGCTTGGCGCGATAGGTGACCATCAGACCCTGGGTCTTTTCGCCCTCGCTGTCATAATCGGTAACCTGGATATCATCATCGCTGAACCCGGCCTGCTTGAACCGGTCGACGAGATAGGCGACCATCGCCGGGACCTGCTGCTGACCGCGTGCCGTGCGGAAGGCGATGACATCGCGGTAGATATCGCGTGCCAGTTGCTGGTGCGGGGTCAGCGCGGCTTTGTCCTGCGCCAGCACCGGCTGGACCGAGAGGCCCGCTGCCATAGCCACAAGAGCCAACTGGCTCACCCATTTGCGTCGCACTGCCGGAATTGCATTCAGGATCATCACCAACCTCCTCCAAAAAAAAATAACTCTATCGGCCGGATGGAGAATGTAAATCCCTTTGTCCCCGTCGCAAATGGGAGCGGCGGGGGTTCGCCTGTCGTTCGGCCAGCGAGATCAGGCCCGTCAAATTAACCATTTCTATTCACCTGTTGTTTCAAAAGGGGACAGTCCATGCTGGAAACCGGTCGGTCCGGTGATCAGCCAACTGGACTCATGCCACGTAATCCGTCATTTTGGCGGACCGTTTCGACAATTGGCCATAGGCCGCAAAAGGGACTGAGAGTAGCGGATGGAAATCGGAAGCAAGATATTGACCGGTGTGGCGGCGACCGTCGTTCTGGCACTGGTCGGCCATGTCGCGACAGGCGAAAGCTTCATTTCCGGTCTGGAGCAGAAGGCCCGGACCGAACTGGCGGCACGCGGTCTTGATGCCGCAACCGTCAGCCTGGGTCACGCTCCGCTTTCGCGCGAGGCGTTTCTGGCGGGTGACCTGCCCGAGGCCGACAAGGAACAAGCGCTGAGCGCCGTCATGGCCGTTCCCGGCATTTCCAGCGCCAGCTGGAGAAGCAAGCAGGCGACGGAAACGGCGACGGAAACGGCGACGGA
>CAXIBD010000180.1:0-2267 GCA_964022135.1 uncultured Sphingomonadales bacterium
TTGCGGACCATGAACTCCTTGAGGATATCGTTCTGGATGGTGCCGGAAAGTTGCGCCTGCGACACGCCCTGCTCTTCCGCCGCCACGATATAGAAGGCGAGGCACGGAATCACCGCGCCGTTCATCGTCATCGACACCGACATCTCGTCGAGCGGGATCTGGTCGAACAGGATCTTCATGTCCTCGATGCTGTCGATCGCCACGCCGGCCTTGCCGACATCGCCGACGACGCGCGGATGGTCGCTGTCATAGCCGCGGTGGGTGGCCAGATCGAAGGCGACCGACAGGCCCTTCTGGCCCGCCGCCAGATTGCGGCGATAAAAGGCATTGGATTCCTCGGCGGTCGAAAAGCCGGCATATTGGCGGATCGTCCAGGGCCGCCCGGCATACATGCTCGCCTTGACCCCGCGGGTAAACGGACCGAAGCCCGGCAGGCCCGGATCGATTTCCTTTTCACTGACATCTGCCGCCGTATAGAGCGGTTTGACATCGATCCCTTCCGGCGTGTGCCAGGTCAGGTCGCGGCCCTTGACTTCCTTTTCGGCCAGTTCCTGCCAGTCCTTGAGTGTCGGTTTGTCGGTCATATCTGCCCTGTGTATAGTTGTTAGTGCCTAATAACCGTTAGTGGTGAGCCTGTCGAACCACGCCTCCCGACGAGAGGCGCCCTTCGACAAGCTCAGGGCTAACGGAAATCATTCACCCTTGAACTCGGCCTTGCGCTTTTGCAGGAAGGATATCGCGCCTTCCCGTGCATCCTTGCTGTCGCCCGCGATCCGCTGGCCTTCCGCTTCCCGCACCAGCGCCGAAGCATAGTCGCTTTCGAGCGCCGCCGCCAGATTCTGGCGCATGAGGCCCAGAGCCACGGTCGGGCCGCCTGCCAGACGCCTGGCCAGCGCGCTGGTTTCGTCCATCAGCGCATCATCTTCCACGCATTTGTAGATCATGCCCCAGTCCGCGGCCTTTTCACCAGAAACCTTCTCGCCCAGCAACATCATCTCCGTTGCGCGCGCCTTGCCGACCAGACGGGTCAGCATCCAGGATGCGCCGCCATCGGGAACAAGACCGATATTGACGAAAGCCTGCAGGAAATAGGCTGACTTCCCGGCGATCGCGAAGTCACTGGCGAGCGCAATCGAACAGCCGACGCCTGCGGCGGGGCCGTTGACGGCGGTGATCGTTGGAATATTCAGCTTGGCCAGCTTCAGCATCAGCGGATTATAATGCTGGTTGAGCGCGGCATAGCTGCCCTGCCCGCCCGACAGCGCGCTGTCATTCTTCGCCTGCAAATCGGCGCCGGCGCAAAAAGCGCGACCTTCGCCGGTGATTACCAGCGCGCGCGCGTCGTCCAGCTTGTCCAGCGCGATATAGATATCATCCGCCATCCCCAGCGAACAGGCATTCAGCCGCTCCGGCTTGTTCAGCGTGATCGTGGCGACCTGGTCGGCGATGGCGAGCTTGATATTTTCGAATTCCATATTTGGTCCTTTTGTGAAAGCCGTCATCCTGAACCTGTTTCAGGATCTAGAGGGGTCCTGAAACAGGTTCAGGATGACGCGTGTAAGTTTAATGGCCCTTGGGCGTTTCCATAATCTCGGTTAGCATCCCGCCCATATCCTTGGGATGCACAAAAAAGATAAGCGTGCCATGCGCGCCGATGCGGGGCTCGCCGAGGACGCGCTTGCCCATTGCCTCGAATTCGGCCTTGGCGGCATGAATTTCGGGCACTTCGAAACAGACATGATGCTGGCCGCCGAGCGGGTTCTTGGTCAGGAAACCGAAGATCGGACTGTCTTCGCCAAGCGGCTCGATCAGTTCGATCTGGGTGCCGTTGGTCGGTCCCTCTGCCGGGGTATCGACAAAACAGACCTTCACGCCCTGCTCCGGCAGGTCAAAGGGTTCGCAGATCGAGGTCGCGCCCATCACGTCGCGCCAGTGGGCGATGCTGTCGGTGATGGAGGGCGTCACGACGCCGATATGATTGAGTCTTCCGAGTTTCATTTCAATTCTCCGTAACCGTCATTGCGAGGAGCGACAGCGACGAAGCAATCCAGGGCCACGCACGCCGCCCTGGATTGCTTCGCTGCGCTCGCAATGACGAAATAGTCTTAAACACCATACCCTCAATGCCCCTCGCCATGCGGCATGACCCTGTGCACCAGCGGCGCCAGCAGCGCTCCGACCGCCACCCCGAGCAGGCCTGACAATATCGCAAAGGCAAGGCCGCTGGCAATGGACGCGGCCGACGCCGGGAACAGACCCACCAGAGG
>CAXIBD010000181.1:0-2085 GCA_964022135.1 uncultured Sphingomonadales bacterium
ATCGGCCTGCAGCTGATGTTGGACAAATGTTGGAAAATCCCACTTGTTGGATTGAACCCGGCGCTGATGCCGTTTCCGGGCCTGGCCGCGAAACTGTTCCCGCAACTCGCCAAGATGTTGTTTACAAACCCTTTTGTATCTCGAATCTTCGCCCGCTGGGCCCGATATCCGGGCGAGACCGAGAAATTCCTGCGCCGTTCCACCGGATCGCGGATCGATGCGGCGGGCGCGCTCTATTACGGGCGGCTGTTCAGCCACTCCGGCCATTGCGACGGGGCGATCCGGATGATGGCGAACTGGCGGCTGGAAGGGCTCCAAAAACGGCTCCCGGAGATCGAGACGCCGGTGCTGCTGGTTCACGGCCAGAAGGACAGCGCGATTCCGCGGTCAGCGGTACAAAGGCCTGCCGATCTGATCCCGCAGTGCACCATTGAGGACGTCACGAACGTCGGGCATCTGGCGCACGAGGAAGATCCGGAACGTCTGGCCAGAATCATCCTCGAATTTGCGAAAGCGCATGTGAAGCGATAGGACAAGGACAAAGGGAGGGTGATATGGAGACAAGTCCGCTGGACAGTTTTGGATGGATCGAGATCATTGTCTCCGGGGCAATCGCGCTGGGACTGGGGTTCTGGCAGCTCTGGTCGGTGAACCGGGAAATTGCCAAAGACAAGGAAAAGGCCGCTGCCAAGGAAAAGTCGGAAGGGCCCGAAGGTCAGTAGGGCCTGTTGGCGTGCCGCCCAGTCTCCTGTTTTCGCTTCAGGAACACCGGCAGCGGAATATGAAAGGCCCTGGATGGGCGGCCCGGTTCGCGCGGCATCTTGTAGGGCAGCATGTTCTGGATCACCGGATTGACCAGCCGGTCGAGGGAAATACTCTCCTGAATCGCGGTCACTTGTTTACCAAAAAGGCGCATTTTTAGCGCAGAGCGTGCATAAAAAGGCGAATCTTCCCAAGTTTTTATCACTGATGCATGACCGCGGTCGGCTCGCGTCTGTCGCTTCATGCCCCACCAGGTCGGGGGCAGGGGGGCGACCAGCGGCAGCTCGACTTCCTGCGGCGTGCCCGAGGCATCGAAGCGCAGGGCGCTGGCAAAATGGCTGCCGTCGCGGCGGACGCCTTCGTAGGTCACGGCAACGTCGGGGCCGCAATGGGCGCGCGACCAGTGCCAGCTCTTGAAACCGTCCTCGATCGGTTCGCTGCCGTGATTGCCGTCGAGATAGCCGCTGCCGGACCAGCTCACATCGGGCTGCTCCATCTGCACCTCGATGCGCGCGCGCGGCGCGATGGTGTGCCAGTGGTGGCGGCCGGCGGGATCGAGCTTGAACGACTTGTTGTTGAGGATTTCGGGGTGGAGGATGATCTGGCCCTTCACCCGGCGGCGCCAGGGGATGCCGAGGCGGATATCGCGTTCCTCGATATCGATGATCAGCCGGTCCTTGTCCCAGCGCATCGCGCTCGGGCCGATGGTCAGCGCGTCTTCGCTCTGCCGGCTGTCCTGCAGCCCGCGCTCCGTCATCACCCAGCGGGCGCCGCGCTTGCCGTAGAGCGCGACGTTGAGGCAGCTGTGGTCGAGCGGAATGTCGCGGCCCGAAATCCTGTAATAAGGCGAGAAGACGCTGCCGATGAAACCGATGATGGTCAGCCCGTAGCGTTCGTCATCGCTGAGCGCATCGACATACCACCAGCGGTAGCCCTGCGGTGGAACCAGCGTGTCGAAGCGCGGTCGGACAGGACGGCTTCGCTCGCCAATTGCCCCGACAAGGCGGCCATCGGCACCCCCGCGCCCGGATGGGTCGCTCCGCCCGCGCAATAGAGCCCATGGATCCGTGTCCGGCTCCCGGGCCGGAGGAAGGACGCCGCCCAGCCGTGCGAGGCCCGACCATAAAGCGCCCCGCCGGTCGCCGGGAAGAGTGTCGAGAAATCGCTGGGCGTGACCAGCCGGTGCGGAAAGCCCGGCTCCATCTCCAGCCCGCAATGCGTCAGGGTTTGCAGCATGTTCGCCGTGCATTTCGCTTTCTCCTCGGATGTATAGTCATGATGGTCGCCATTGGCCGGCGCGTTGACGATGATCTGCAGGCGCTG
>CAXIBD010000182.1:0-1791 GCA_964022135.1 uncultured Sphingomonadales bacterium
CGGAGGATTTTCATGATCGGTTCCTTTTCGGTGCAGGCGCAGTTCTCCACTGACTCGTTTTCACAAATGCCTGGCGCAGCCCGCGCATCCGCAATGCCTTCCATCCCCTTGTTCGCCCAGCCGGTATATCGGGCGAACCTGTTCAATAATTTGATCCAGCACAAAGACAAGGCAGTTCTGCCGGGCGGCTGATCTGGCCCGCCACCAGGACTGCGACCGGAACAAGCCGCGTGCAGCCCGGGTGCGCTATCAGGCTGCCCGTTCGAGCGCCTCTCGCGGTCCAAAAAATTCAAAATGGACCTGAGAAGCTGGGATGCCCCATATCAGCAGATCCTGATATATATTCACCATGAAAGGCTTCGGACCGCAGAAATAATAATCCGCATGACGGCTTGGTATCAGCGATTCAATCAGCTCCGCATCGACCATTCCGGCCGAACAATTTTCCTCCGCGAGCACATCATCCCGGGCCATGTCGCTGTAGCGATAATGGGCTTTCAGATTGGGATGCTCGAGGGCCAACTGGTCGATGAAGGGCTTGAACGGCTGGACGTCATCATTCAGGCAGCCATGGATCAGGATGATCTCGCGGCTGGGCATGGCATTGAGTGTTGCCTTCAAAATGCTCATGATCGGCGTGATGCCGATTCCGGCAGCCAGCAGCACCAACGGGCGTTCGTGACGGTCGTTGACATTGAGGAAAAACTCGCCGCAGGGTGGCCCTATTTCAAGCGTATCGCCTTCGGCCATAATGTCGTGCAGCAGGTTCGAGACATATCCGTCGGGCGCACCGGCAGTCGGCGCGACCTCCCTTTTGACACTGATCCGGAAATAGTCGCGGCCCGGCTGGTTTGACAGGCTGTAATTGCGCATCGTCGTCGATCCGTCGGCAGTGGGAACTCGGATGGTGATATACTGGCCCGGCATAAATCCCGGCAGTGCGCCGCCATCCTTCGGCTTGAGATAGAAGGATGTGATATTCTGGCTCTCCTGGTCCTTCCTGTCGATCCTGAACGTCCGGAAGCCTTCCCAGCCGCCGTCTCTGATGGCGCTGTCCCTGTATAATTGCTGTTCGCGGCCGACCAGAATGTCGGTCAGAAAGCCATAAGCCTCGGCCCAGGCGTCAATGACCTGATCGGTCGCGCCATCCCCCAAAACTTCCTTGATCGATGCCAGCAGATTCTCGCCGACAATCGGATAATGTTCGGCCTTCACCATCAGCGACGCGTGTTTGTTGGCAATGAGTTCGACGGCGCCGCCCAGCACTTCAAGATTGTCGATATTGGCGGCATAGGCGCATATCGCTCCGGCCAGAGCGCGTTGCTGCGTTCCCTCGGCCTGGTTCGCCGGATTGAAAAACGGTCTCACTTCAGGATTGTGGGAGAACATCCGCTGGTAAAAATGCCGGGTCAGCGTTTCGCCATGCTGCTGAAGAATGGGCGCCGTGGATTTGACGATATCTATGGTATTCTGGTCAAGCAATATTCTGTCCTTTAAATGAGGTATTTAAAATGCATGTTATGCAGTAGGCGGACCGGACCAGCTTTGCAAGCCCGTTTCCGTCGAATGATCTAGATCAAATTATCTGCATCACCACTGCGCTAAGCCGATTCACCGATGCGGCGAAAAAGGCCAACAGGGCAGGTTTGCGTCGCTGAAATTTTCCGGAACGCGAAAGGCATTTTGAACCATGGATTTCTCGCTCTCGGATCGACAATTGGCCTGGCGTGATCGCATGCGCGATTTCATGACTGGCCATGTTGTTCCCGCCGCAGAAAAATACCGGTCCCA
>CAXIBD010000183.1:0-1781 GCA_964022135.1 uncultured Sphingomonadales bacterium
TCTACATCATCGGTACCGCTGCCGGTCCGCATCCCTATCCCGAGCTGGTCCGCGATTTCCAGAGCGTGATCGGCAAGGAAGCCCGCGCCCAGATGCTGGATCGCATCGGCCGCCTGCCCGACCTGCTGGTCGCGGCGATCGGCGGCGGCTCCAACGCGATCGGCCTGTTCCATCCCTTCCTAGACGATCCCGACGTCAAAATGCTCGGCATCGAGGCGGCGGGCCATGGTCTCGACAAGGAACATGCCGCCAGCCTCGCCGGCGGCGGCCCCGGCATCCTCCACGGCAACAAGACCTATCTGCTGCAGGACGAGGATGGCCAGATCACCGAAGCCCATTCGATCAGCGCCGGCCTCGACTATCCCGGCATCGGCCCCGAGCACAGCTGGCTCAAGGAATCCGGCCGCGTCGACTATGACAGCGCCACCGACAAGGAAGCGCTCGACGCCTTCCAGCTGCTCTGCCGCACCGAGGGCATCATTCCCGCGCTCGAACCGGCCCACGCGATCGCCGCGGTGACCCGCGAAGCGGTAAAGATGGACCGCGACCAAATCATCCTGGCGAACCTGTGCGGTCGCGGCGACAAGGATATCTTTACCGTCGCCGAGGCTTTGGGAACGGAGATTTGAGTCGTGAAAGTTTGGCAGCTGGAATGCGCGGTTTCGCGATATCGTTGGCGATTATAATTTCACCCTTCGCCGTCATATACTTCACATCAGAATTGCTCGCCGGACTTCACCCAGCTTCTGAAGAAAACTGGTTGGGAGAATTTTTCAAGGAACTCGCGATATCTCAGGCCAAGATGTGCATAATTGTCTTGGCTGTTTATTGGTCATTTTCAGGTCTATTTGGTAGGGGTCCCGTATATGTGATCAAACTCGCAAATTATCTTTTGATCGCTGCCTTCAGTATAGTTTTGGGGGTGACTGCAACATTCATAATTCCGATTCTTCCTCAGTTTGACAGCCTTTGTGATCAACTTCCCTATCCCGGAAAATATTCGCTGTTTGAACTTCACAAATGTCCAACCAGCGCAATCACCATCCATGTCCTAAATTTCTTGTTTCTCTTTCTGGTCGTGTCTAGCGGTATCGTCAGAGTTGTTCAGTCAAGGCGAAAGTACGTTTCTAAACTATGACCCGTCTCTCCCAATCCTTCCCCGCCGACCGCGCGGCCCTCGTTGCCTTCGTCACCGCCGGCGACCCGACCCCTGCCGACACCGGCGCGATCCTCGACGCGCTCGTCGAAGGCGGCGCCGATATCATCGAACTCGGCATGCCGTTCACCGATCCGATGGCCGACGGCCCGTCGATCCAGGAAGCGGATATCCGCAGCCTTGCGGCGGGCACAAAGACCGCCGACATCTTCCGGATCGCCGCCGAATTCCGCCAGCGCCACCCCGACACGCCGGTGATCCTGATGGGCTATGCCAATCCGATGACCATCCGCGGCTCGGAATGGTTCGCCCAGGCCTGTGTCGAAGCCGGCGTCGACGGCGTGATCTGCGTCGATATCCCGGTCGAGGAAGACGAGAGCCTCGGCGATGCCCTGCGCGCGCAGGATATTGCCGTCATCCGCCTGGCCACTCCGACCACCGATGCCGCCCGCCTGCCCACCATCCTGAACAACGCCTCCGGCTTCCTCTATTATGTCTCGGTCGCCGGCATCACCGGCCTGCAACAGGCCGCGCAGGCAAGCATCGAGGAAGCCGTCGCCCGCCTGAAAGCCGGCACCGATCTGCCCGTCGCCGTTGGCTTTGGCGTGCGCAACCCCGAACAGGC
>CAXIBD010000184.1:0-1769 GCA_964022135.1 uncultured Sphingomonadales bacterium
TGTCCGGATAAAGGGCATGCGGACAAAACTGGGCGCAACCGAACGCGATTCCGGCCGCATCAAATATTTCTACAAGGATGAAAAGGACGACTGGGTAGAATTGAGCCAGCTCGACTATGCCAATCGCAGTGGGTTCAATCCCTATGCGGTCGACAAGACCCGCAATTCTGTGTTCGGCTTTGCGCCTTATCAGGGCCGGCAGGCTCTGATGTCGCTCAAGCTCGACGGCAGCGGAGAGAGTGAAGTACTGGTTTCCAGCGACAAGGTCGATGTCGACGGACTCATCCGGATCGGGCGCAAAAACCGGGTCGTCGGAGCCAGCTATGCGATCGAGAAACGCGAAGCCGTCTATTTCGATGAAGAGCTCGAAAAACTGGCGACCGGCCTGGCCAATGCCTTGGGTGGAGAAAGCGCAATCAATTTTGCCGACTCCAGCCAGGATGAGAGCAAGCTGCTCATCTGGGCAGGCTCGGACATTGATCCGGGACAATATTTTCTGTTTGACCGCCGCAGTAAACAGCTGCGGCCGCTGCTGGGCGTCAGGCCGAAAGTGGAAAACCAGAATTTGGCGACGGTGAAGCCGATCACCTTCCCGGCAGCAGATGGCAAGCAAATTCCGGGTTATCTGACCTTGCCCAAGGGTGTGGAACCGAAGAATCTTCCTGCCATTGTCATCCCCCACGGTGGGCCCGAATCCCGTGATGAATGGGGGTTTGACTGGCTCGCGCAATTTTTCGTCAGCCAGGGCTATGCCGTGTTGCAGCCGAATTTCCGGGGCTCGGCAGGCTATGGCGATGACTGGTTTCTGGAAAACGGGTACAAGTCCTGGAAAGTCGCGATTGGCGATGTTTCTGACGGTGGGCGCTGGCTGATCAGCCAGGGCATCGCAAAGCCGGAAGCACTGTCCATAGTGGGATGGTCCTATGGGGGCTATGCCGCCCTGCAATCAGCCGTAACCTACCCCGACTTGTTCAAGGCGGTTATCGCGATTGCACCGGTTACGGACCTGGCCCTCAAGAAAAACAGCAACAATAGCAATTATAGCAGCGTGGTCGAAGACGACCGGGTCGGAAACGGTCCTCATGTCAAGGAAGGGTCCCCTGCACAAAATGCCGACCGGATCAAAGCGCCGGTATTGCTGTTTCATGGTGATCTCGATCAGAATGTCTTGATCAATCAATCCAAGATGATGGAAGACAAGCTGAAAGATGCCGGAAAGGCCGTGACTTTCATCGAATATGAAGGCTTGGCGCATAGTCTGCAGAATTCGGCATCGCGCATTGACATGCTGACCAGATCGGCAGCATTTTTGCCAAAGTAACTGGCCTGCCACGGACAAAAAAAGGGCGGCCTTTCGAGCCGCCCTTTTCGATTCAATAAGTGTTCAATTAGCGCGAATAGAATTCTACAACCAGATTGGGTTCCATCGTCACCGGATAAGGGACCTCGTCCAGCGTCGGGATGCGGACATAGGTCACCTTGTCGGTGCCGTCCGGTGTCACATATTCCGGGATATCGCGTTCCGGCAGGCTCTGCGCTTCGATCACCAGCAGCATTTCCTGTGCCTTGGCGCTCAGCGAGATCACGTCACCCGGGACAACCTTGCGCGATGCAACGTTGCACTTGACGCCGTTGACGCGGATATGACCGTGGCTGACCAGCTGACGGGCAGCAAAGATGGTCGGGGTGAACTTGGCGCGATAGACGACCATGTCGAGGCGTTGCTCGAGCAGGCCGATCAGGTTCTGGCTGGTATCGCCCTTCATCGC
>CAXIBD010000185.1:0-1765 GCA_964022135.1 uncultured Sphingomonadales bacterium
GGATCGCGCTGCTGGAGCGGATGCGGCAGCTGGAACAGAAGGCGGAATCGGCGCTAGGCAGCGAAATTCCGAAACTGCCGAAGACGCGGGTGGCCATTCGCGCGGTGCCGGACTTCCTGCAGAACTCGTCGCCGTCGGCCTTCTATAGCGCTGCCCCGGCCAATGGGACGGCACCGGGCGTGTTCGAGATCAACCTGAAGGACATGACCGACTGGCCGGATTTTACCCTCGCCACGCTGGTCTATCACGAAACGCTGCCGGGCCATCACCTGGAGAGCGCGGTGGCGGCCGAGCGCGCCAACCTGCCGCTGGCGCGCCAGATGATCTGGAATGTCGCCTATGGTGAGGGCTGGGGCGTCTATGCCGAGACGCTGGCTGACGATATGGGGCTTTATGCGGATGATCCGCTGGGGCGGATCGGCTATCTGCAGAGCATGCTGTTCCGGGCGGCGCGGCTGGTGGCCGATACCGGCATCCACCGCATGCGCTGGACCCGTCAGCAGGCGATCGACTATCTGACCAGCGTGACCGGGCAGCCGGAAGCGGCCATGGCGGCGGAAGTGGACCGCTATACGGTATGGCCGGGCCAGGCGGCGGCCTATTGGGTGGGACGCCAGCGCATCCTCGACCTGCGCGAGCGGGCCGAGCGCGTGCTGGGGCCGAAATTCGACCGCGCGGCCTTCCATGAAGTGATCCTCGCTGGCGGGCCGCGCCCGCTCGACATTCTGGAGAAGGATGTGGAGCAATGGTATGGCGCGCAGGTCGACCGGGCCAACTGACGCCGCAAAAATCTCCAAACAATCCAGACTCTGCCCTATTCCCGCCATGTCGACTCAGCCACTCTGTGCCCGGACGCGAAACGGAGGGACACTGGATATGCGACTACGTGGACTGGTCTTGGCGAGTGTGGCAGTAGCGGCGCTGCTGACGGGATGCGCATCGAAGACCGGCGAGCCGGCGATTGAGGAAGTCAGTGCGGAAGCGCCGCCACCGCCGCCTCCTCCCCCGCCTGCACCCCCGCCACCTGCTGCGGCAAGCGCAGGCGCTGTGATGGGCCGCTCCATGCCGGCGCCCATGCCCGTTCAGGCTGCGCCGCAACCTGAATTTCGCGACCAGTACGAGGATGTCGAATCCAACCCGGTGAAGCTGACCCGCGAAGAACCGGTCTCGACCTTCTCGATCGATGTCGACACGGCCTCCTATGCCAATGTGCGGCGCTTCCTGAAAGGCGGCACGCTGCCGCCGAAGGATGCCGTGCGCATCGAGGAGCTGATCAATTATTTCGACTATACCTATCCGCAGCCCGAGAAAGGCGCAGCCCCCTTCTCGACCAGCGTGAACCTGATGCCCTCGCCCTTCAATGCCGGGCGCGAACTGATGCAGATCGGCATCCAGGGCCGCGACATTGACCGCGATGCGCGCCCGCCGATCAATCTGACGCTGCTGATGGACGTATCGGGCTCAATGTTCTCCGAGGACAAGCTGCCGCTCGCCAAGCAGGCGATCAAGCTGATGCTGGAGGAGATGGCGCCGACCGACACGATCGCGATCGTGGTCTATGCGGGCGCTGCAGGCGAGATCCTGCCGCCGACGCCGGTGAGCGACAAGCGCAAGATCGTGGCGGCGCTGGAGGACTTGCAGGCGGGTGGCTCAACGGCGGGCGGCGAAGGCCTGCGGCTTGCCTATTCCCTCGCCGAGCAGGGCCTGAAAAAGGATGCGGTGAACCGCGTGATGCTGCTGACCGATGGCGACTTCAATGTCGGCA
>CAXIBD010000186.1:0-1525 GCA_964022135.1 uncultured Sphingomonadales bacterium
CGTTCATGACCATATCATCGTTGGCAGCGAGGGCTGGATCAGCCTGCGCGACTGGGTGGCATTCCCATGATCATTTTATCTGTCCCCCACGCCTACCGGTTTGGTAGATACATGCCAAAAGGGAGACGAGAATAATGTCCTCCCAATTCTCGGATGAACGGCGAGCCGAACTGCTCCGCGCAGAAACCCGTTCCCTTTTGCAATCACCCGATTTCATTCGATCCCCGGTCATGTCGCAACTGCTGAACTATCTGGTGGAAGAGGCAATTGCAAACCCCGGCCATCCGCCCAAAGCCTATCAGGTTGCGGTGGACGGGCTGGGACGTTCCGAGGATTTTGACGTACAGGCTGACAGCTATCCGCGGGTACAGGTCGGTCGGTTGCGCAAAATGCTCGCCGCCCATTATGCCACATATGGCGGCACCCATCAGCTGCATATCCCGATTGGCCATTATGCGGTCGAGATCGAGGTGGATGAAAGCCAGCCGGACGACAAGATGATTGGTCTTGCATCGCCGGATCGTGATACCGAGCAACCGGCCAAGGGCTCTATGGTTCCGTGGCTTGATAACCGGCAGTCCACGCTCGGGCTGGCAGCCTTCTTCCTTCTTATCGGAATTGGCCTGATCTGGTTGTTTAACAGCGCCACTGCAATTCCATCCGGTGGGAAAGAGGTTTCGGAGAGCTATAGCCTGCCGCCAAAAATCTATGTGGCGTCCTCCCAACAGGAATCCGGGACCAGCGACAGCGCCGCCGCGATCCAGAATTTTTTCACTGACGCCTTTGCCAGGTCAGCGCAGGTTCGCCTGGCAGCCGGACACCCTGACGCCAGCCTTGAAAAGGGCCAGAACGCCTATTTGTTCGAGAGCCAGTTGATAAATGGCCCGACAGGACCAGAAGTCAGTTTTTCGCTCAATTCCCTGCTCACCAACGAGACCATTTGGTCGACCCAGGTGGCGCTACCCGCAACCGGAGCCGACTATCCCGAAAAGCTTGGTCCTATCGCCAGCCGTATCGGCGGCGTTTACGGTGTGATCGCAACCGACCAGCGCAAGCGCCTGCCGGACAATGCCATGATCGGCTATGCCTGCGTACTGCGGTTCGAGAGCTATCGGGCCAATCGTGATCCGCAATTGTTGCCGATTGTTGAATCCTGCATAGAAAAATCGCTGGCCGTCGACCCCCTGGACAGTCGTATCCTCGCGGCTGCCTCGTTCATCTCCTTCTTGCGGGAAGAGGCGACCGGCAGGAAGCCTGATCCCGCGGCGGGACTGGAATATGCCCGCCGCGCCCTGATTCAGGGGCGAGAGGATGCATCGGCCAATTTTGCGCTCGCCCGATCGAGTTTTCTCAACGGCAATTGCAGCCGGGGCAAGGAGTTCGCCGAAAAAGCCGCAGCGCTGGACCCGTATGAATCGACTATCCAGGCACAGACCGGTGCCTATCTGTTTGCATGTGCCGATCGGGATGCGCTGCAATATCTGAAACGGGCGATCGCCCTGGACCCTCGTGGCTCGATCCTCGC
>CAXIBD010000187.1:0-1523 GCA_964022135.1 uncultured Sphingomonadales bacterium
TTTTAGCCGCGCTGCCGAAAGTTGCCTATTTCATTCGTGGAGCTATTCTCCGGCAATTGATTTTACTGGCTGGAGGAAAGTGCGGCCCGGGATTTCGATTGGAGAAAGGCCTTCGCATTAGGCGGGAACTGCACAAAGGCTGGAACATCGGAGCAAATGTATATTTTGGTCGGGATATAACGATTGATTGCCTGCCCACAGCTTCCCTCGACATTGGTGACAATGTCACCTTCACGCAAGGTGTTTTTGTGGGTGTGTGCCAAGGCATAAGTATTGGCAACAGCACCTTAATCGGCGAATATAGCTCGATACGCGATGCCAACCACGGTATTTCAGATTCAGAAAAACTGATTGCCGATCAACCAATGGTGGCCAAACGTGTTAAGATCGGCTCGAATGTTTGGATTGGGCGCGGATGCGCTATTCTTGCTGGCGTGAATATCGGCCAAGGTAGCGTCATTGGTGCCAATTCGGTAGTTAATAAAGATGTGGAAGAATATGCAATAAGCGCTGGAGTTCCAGCCAAGTGCATTCGAATGCGTCCCGGGTTTTAATATAAACGAATATTGGCACAAATCGGCGCCGCACTAAGCTTTGGCGGGGCGTTAATTTTTGGCATGACATTCGAAGGGAATGGCCCTTTCGACTCATACCGGTCGAAAAACTCTCTAAAATGCGAGAGGTTTTGGGAGGCGCCCAGCTTATCTGCGTGGCGGTCCAGATCATTATCTACCCGACCGACGCGCGGTCCACTATAGAATACTTCAGCTGCAAATGATCGGTCGTGGAGTCTGCGATCAATTCAACTATTACCTATCTCTGCGCGAAGATATCTTAATCGCGAATAATCGGTCGTTTACGAAATGATTTGGAAATCAGGGCCGAAACCACGACGAGGAATGCTATCACAAAAGGTGCATAGAGTGAACCGCGGGCAGTCATTACGGAAAAATATACGCAGGCCGACCACAACATCACATATTCGATCCCATCAAATCTGCGCATCATATTTTCCATAAATTTGAAAAACAGCGTGAACAGGGCGACCCATACGATGAAAAATCGCTCGGCATCAGCATAGGAATTTCCAAAGAAGGTTCCGTGCAGAGTGCCGTTACGCCCTCCCATGACAAAGGCGAAAATATCATATTCAAAATCTTCTGGTTTCACGGAAAAGAAATACAAAAATGAGGGCATCCAGAAAAGAAGGGTTCGGAAAAAATACTGGAATTCACCGAAATGCGTGGGCAACTCCCGTGTTAAAAGAACATACATCGGGAATACGATGATTTCCTCCGAGCTTGTCCCTGACAGGTTGATTGATCCGCTCAGCAGATCCGGAATCAGGGCTATTCTTGCATACATATCCGGCTGGTTTCTGAACAGCTTTGCAGTCTGCAGGACGATATCCAGCATTTCAAATGTCAGGTAAAAGGCGAACACAATAGCAAGGCTGGAAAGCAAGCGATATTTCTGATATTTCAAAAATAATGGAATGCTTAAAAAAGATAAAAAATTATAAT